>CAZCOX010000323.1:0-3277 GCA_964500115.1 uncultured Rhodobacterales bacterium | reverse complement strand
GGCAGGCTTTCTTCAGCCCGCCAAGAACTTCAGGATATGAGCGGTCAGGTCTGCGGGGGCTTCCTCAGGGATTGCATGCCCGCACGGCAAAGCAACACCCGAGACGGTCTTTGCCTTTTCCTGCCACGTTGCTTTCACATCGTAGAGTTGGCCAACAACGCTCAGCTCACCCCAAATTGCCAACAGTGGTGCGGTGATGCGGCTGGTCTCGTCTTCGCGATCATGGACCAGGTCAATGCTTGCAGCCGCCCGATAGTCTTCGCAAATCGCGTGGAGCGTCTCAGGGATTTTATAAGTGCGGAAGTATTCGGCAATGACGGTTTCGTCGACAGAGCCTGCAATCTTGACCTGCCCCCCGATATGCCGTCGCAGGAAATATTCTGGATCAGATGCGATCATTTTTTCGGGCAGCCCATCCGGCTGTATGAGGAAAAACCACCAGAAATAGCGGGTTGCGAATTCCTGATCCGTCTTTGCGTACATTGTCAGCGTCGGCGCGATATCAAGCACCGCAACACGGTCGACCGCGTCCGGAAAATCGAGCGCAAGGCGATGTGCAACACGCCCGCCGCGATCATGGCCGACAACCGAAAACATAGGGTGGCCGAGATGTTTCATCAGGGCGATTTGGTCTGCCGCCATAACCCTTTTGGAATATGGCAGATGAGATGGGTCACTTTCCGGTTTGTCGCTGTCGCCATAGCCCCGGAGATCAGGGGCAATCACGCGGTATCCGGCCGCCACGAGACGCGGGGCAACCTTGCGCCAGGCCACATGGGTTTGCGGATGTCCATGCAGAAGTAAAACCGGAGGTCCCGCCCCGGCACTGGCGTAGTTGATCGTGAGTTCCGGCAGCCGAACCCTTTGAACATCAAAGCCTTCAAGGAAAGCCGACGCAACCACTCAAGCACCGTCCGATACAGCATCCGCAATGGCCGCGCCGCATGTTTTGGTGTCGGCTGGTCCGCCGAGATCGGGCGTGCGCAATGCCTCTTCTGACAAGACCTGTTCAATGGCGGTGATGATTGACGCGCTGGCCTCTTGCGCGCCCAGATGTTCCAGCATCATCGCGGCAGCCCAGATCTGACCCACCGGGTTGGCGATGCCTTTCCCTGCAATGTCCGGCGCAGAACCGTGAACCGGCTCAAAGAGGGACGGGAATTTCCCTTCCGGGTTGATGTTGCCCGACGGGGCAATCCCGATGGTGCCGGTGCAGGCGGGCCCCAGATCAGACAGGATGTCGCCGAAGAGGTTGGAGGCAACAACGACGTCGAACCAATCGGGGTGCAGGACGAATTGCGCGGTCAGGATGTCGATATGGTACTTGTCGACCTCAATGTCGGGATACTGGGTGGCCATTTCTGCGACGCGTTCGTCCCAATATGGCATCGTGATCGAGATGCCATTGGATTTTGTGGCAGATGTCAGGTGCTTGCCGCGTTTCGCGGCTAACTCAAATGCGTATTTCAGGATGCGATCGACGCCGATGCGGCTCATGACCGTTTCCTGCATGACGACCTCACGATCCGTGCCCGGAAACATCTTGCCGCCGATGGACGAGTATTCGCCTTCAGTGTTTTCGCGCACGATCATCATGTCGATGTCACCGGGAGCACGGCCCGCCAATGGCAGTGGAACACCCGGCATGGCGCGCGCAGGACGCAGGCTCACGTATTGATCGAATTCCCGTCGGAACTGGATGAGCGAACCCCAAAGCGAGATGTGATCGGGCACGACCTCGGGCCATCCCACGGCACCAAAAAACAGGGCGTCACTCGCACTCAGCTGAGTCTTCCAATCGTCGGGAAGCATTTGGCCGTGTTTGGTGTAGTAATCTGCCGAGGCAAAGTCGTAATCCTCAAAATCAAATCCAAGATCGAACCGCTTGGCAGCCGCCTCCAGAACGCGAACACCTTCTGGCGTTGTCTCTTTCCCGATCCCGTCGCCTGGGATAACGGCAATCTTCCAGCTGTTTTTGGGCATGCGCCTTGTCCTTATGGTCGTGGGTCTCAGTAAGCCAGTTTCCGGGACCGAGCAACAAACGCACTTCGTGGATTTGCGGATGTTTCAGGCTTGCTCAAACGAATTGAGCAAGCGCCATGCTTTACTAACCCACAAAAAAGAAAAGCCCCGCGCGGAGGCGGGGCTTTTCGAATTTTCGGAGGCGTCGGGTTTAGTCGTCGCCTTTGAGGGCTGCGCCCAGGATGTCGCCGAGGGATGCGCCAGAGTCGGACGAGCCGTACTGCTGGACCGCTTCTTTTTCTTCGGCAATTTCCAGTGCCTTGATCGACAGGCCCAAACGGCGGGTCTTGCTGTCGACATTGGTCACGCGCACGTCAACCTTGTCGCCCACGTTAAAGCGCTCTGGGCGCTGGTCTGCGCGGTCACGGCTGAGGTCGGAGCGGCGGATGAAGGACTTCATGCCTTCGTATTCCACTTCGATGCCGCCATCTTCGATCGCTGTGACCTGAACGGTGATGACAGAGCCACGCTTGGTGCCGCCAACGGCTTCGGCGAACTTGTCACCGCCCAGCGCCTTGACGGAGAGCGAGATGCGCTCTTTCTCGACATCCACTTCGGTGACAACGGCCTGAACCATGTCGCCCTTGCGGTAGTTCTGGATCGCGTCTTCGCCACGCTCGTCCCAGCTGAGGTCGGAGAGGTGCACCATACCGTCGATGTCGCCGTCGAGGCCAACAAACAGACCGAATTCGGTGATGTTCTTGACTTCGCCTTCGACCTCTGTGCCCTCGGGGTGTGTTTCTGCAAACACTTCCCATGGGTTGCGCATGGTCTGCTTGAGGCCCAGGGACACGCGGCGCTTGGCACCGTCGATTTCCAGAACCATGACTTCGACTTCCTGAGAGGTCGACACGATCTTGCCGGGGTGTACGTTCTTCTTGGTCCAGCTCATTTCAGAGACGTGGACAAGGCCTTCAACACCTGGCTCCAGCTCAACAAATGCACCGTAATCGGTGATGTTGGTCACGCGGCCCATGTGCACGGATTCGAGCGGGTACTTGGCAGCAACCAGATCCCATGGATCTTCCTGCAGCTGCTTCATGCCGAGGCTGATGCGGTGGGTTTCTTTGTTGATCTTGATCACCTGCACCTTGACGGTTTCGCCAATTGTCAGGATCTCGGACGGGTGGTTTACACGGCGCCATGCCATGTCGGTCACGTGCAGGAGGCCGTCTACGCCGCCAAGGTCAACAAACGCACCGTCTTCGGTGATGTTCTTGACCACGCCGTCAACTGCCTGACCTTCGGTGAGGTT
>CAZCOX010000322.1:0-3301 GCA_964500115.1 uncultured Rhodobacterales bacterium | reverse complement strand
CCTGCGGCAGATAGCCAACCTTAGCACCCTCAGCCGCCCAGGCCTCACCGGTGAAATCCTTGTCGAACCCGGCCATGATCTTCATCAGCGTGGATTTACCGGCGCCGTTGACACCGACCACACCGATCTTCACCCCCGGCAGAAAGCTCAACCGAATGTTTTCAAAGCATTTCTTGCCGCCGGGATAGGTCTTGGAAACGCCATCCATGTGATAAACGTATTGATAGCTGGCCATGGGCTTGTCCTTGCTGAAACGCGGGTTTGACAGGGTGGATACACGCGGGCGCGCGGGGGTGCAATCCGGGGGTGGTTGCACAGGATGCGCAGGTCTGCCACTGTTAGAGCCTGGCCGGTGCAGGCGGCCTCCCGTCCGCGGAAAGCGCTACGCGCCTGTGGTTTTGAACACCGACGATTGATCGCGGTTTTCTTCCTTGCCCGAGGCAGCGGACATCTGGGTGCTTTACGGAGGAACCGGGATGTCATTGGACACCATTCCCAAAGATCTGGATGCGCTGCGGCGCACTGCCAAGCAACTGCAAAAAGCGTTTGAGGCGGGCGATGCGACCGCACAAGCGCGTGTCGCGCAACTGCCAGGGCGGCGCGACGGTGCGCGGCTCAAACGTGCTGATTTCCTGCATGTCGTTGCGCGAGAGCAGGGCTACGCCTCGTGGCCGCGATTGAAAGCCGCGGCAGAGGCGGATGGGCTCGACGTGGCGATCCTGCGCCACCGTCTGGGCAATGCGCTGTTTCACGGCGCGCACGGTCAAGCAGAAGAGGTCCTGCGTGCGCGCCCCGATGTGATCGACGGTGCGTTCGGTTTGAACTGCGCGCTCTATCGGTCGGATATCGTCGAGGAAATGCTCGCGACTGACCCCGCTTTGGCGACGCAAGACAGTGGCCCGCGCCGCCCGATCCTGCATCTGGCCTTTTCGCGCTGGCTCCAACGGCATCCCGACTTGACCGATGACATGCTGAAGGTGGCCGAGCTGTTGCATTCCCACGGCGCAGACGTGAACGACGGCATGCCGCACGAACCCGGGTCGGACCATATGCTTTCGGCGCTTTACGGGTCTGTCGGCCACGGCAATAACATGGCGCTGGCTCAATGGCTGCTCGACCATGGTGCGGACCCAAACGATGGCGAGTCGCTCTACCATTCGACGGAACTCGGCCATCACGACGGGCTGCGCATGTTGCTCAAGGCCGGGGCTAACCCGAAAGGCACCAACGCGCTCCTGCGCGCGATGGATTTCCATGATCTGGAGGCGGTCAAGCTGCTCTTGCAACACGGCGCGCGGGCGGATGATTTCAACGCGGGCGAGGTTGGCGGCGAAGAACCGTGGACCGCACCGGCGCTACATCAGGCTGCGCGCCGCGGATCAGATGCCGAAATGTTGGCACTTCTCATGGCGCACGGCGCGGATGCGAATGCGATCTACAAGGGGGCCAACGCCTATGCCTACGCCCGCGTGTTCGGCAACCCCATCGTGTCGAAAGCCATCGAGGCCTCGGGTAACGTCCCGGATCTCACGCCCGACGAAAGGTTGCTGGCGCAAGCGGCCGATGGCGATGTCCCAGAAGGGCGCTTTATCGATCCAGATCGCCTGCCGCCTGCCTATCGCAACATGATCCGCGAAATCCTGCATCTGCCGGGGAAATTGCCGCATATTCAGCGCTTGGTGGCTCTCGGTCTCGAATATGATCGCCCTGACGTCGAAGGCCTGACGCCGGTTCAGGTCGCAGGATGGGAGGGTTTGCCAGAAGTTTTGCAGTATTTCCTCCATCTCAAACCCGACCTGAGTCACATCAATGGTTACGGCGGCACGCTGCTCAGCACCATACTGCACGGCGCAGACAACAACCCAAACCGGGACGGGCGGGATTACATCGAATGTTTGCGCCTTGTCCTGACCGAAGGCGTTGCCCTGCCGCGCCGGGCCATCCCGTTCTCAGGGCAGCCGAAGATCGTGGCGTTTCTGGAGGATTGGGCTAAAGCCCATCCCGGGCAAGTCGTGTAACCCCAAAGGGTCGGGTGGCTGAGCCCGACCTACTGATCCGACGGGTGATTGACCCCGTCGTTCCAGCCAATCGGTTCGTAGTCGACGGGGTTCACGGCGTCGATTGCCCCCATGTTCACGCCAAACTCATTGGGGTCTGACCGACGCTGGTGATGAGTGTAAATCCCGCAGATCTTGCAGAAATGATGCTTCGCCGTGTGCGTCCCAAAACTATAGAGCGTCAGGTTTTCAGCCCCTGTGACGATCTGCAGGTCGTCCATCTTGACGGTCACAGCGGGCGTGCCGCGGCGTTTGCAGAACGAACAATCGCAACGTCGCGCATCCTGCAGCGGTTCAGCCAGACGAACCTTAAGCTCTACCGCACCGCAGTGGCACGTGATCTTGACCGGCACGCTCACTTGCGACGCACCGTCGGAACGTTCGACCGGGTGATCTTGTACTGCGCTTCGGGGTGTGGCGGATGCCCTTCTGTCCGGTCCCAAAACCCGGGGCCACCCAGCCGCATCCAGATCGGCGCGGTCAGAACCAGCCCGATCACGAACCCACCGACATGCGCCCAATAGGCGACGCCGCCTTCGTCAGCCGGGCTGCCAAACCCACCGAACACCTGCATTGCAAACCAAAGCCCCAGCATGATCCAGGCGGGGATCGGGAAGATCTTAAAGATGATCACAATGATGATCAGGATATCGACCTTGGCTTTCGGGAACAGCAACAAATACCCACCCATCACACCGGCAATGGCACCCGATGCGCCAACCGTCGGTACAGGCGAACCGGGCGCGCTGATATAGTGGATAAACCCCGCGCCTAGCCCGCAAGCGAGATAGAACAAGGCGAAGCCGACATGCCCCATCTCGTCTTCCATGTTGTCGCCGAAAATGTAGAGAAAGAGCATGTTACCGATCAGATGCATCCATCCGCCATGTAAGAACATGGAGGTCAGAAACCCGCTGAACCCTTGCCCGTCACTCACAAGTGCGGGGATCAACGCATAGTCGAAATAGAACCGCATCAATGCCTGATCGTCTTGCATGACCGTCCAATAGCTCAGGAAAATGCCGACATTGGCGATGATCAGAGCGTAGGTGACAAAGGGCGTGCGCCCCGAGGGGTTGTGGTCGCGAATGGGAAACATGTCGCGACAGTTGAACCAAAACGGGGTGGCGTCAAGCCGCCCCGCCCAGAAGCTGCGCGTTTCCACCCGAGGCGGTTGTATCAACGCAAACATGGCGCTCTTTACAGGCATGTCCGGCATCCGGCATGCCCGTAATCAACGGCAG
>CAZCOX010000321.1:0-3316 GCA_964500115.1 uncultured Rhodobacterales bacterium | reverse complement strand
GCGCTTGGACTACCCACCTCCTCGGCCATAGGGGTATAGCTCAGTTGGTAGAGCGACGGTCTCCAAAACCGTAGGTCCCGGGTTCGAGCCCTGGTGCCCCTGCCACTCCACATTCATTTCAATCAATGCACCATGCGCATAGCTGGCATGTGAGCAAGCGCCTGTTTTGGGGTGCTTTGCGTCCCCACCTTTCTCACGAAAGGAAGGGTTATGTTAAATTCATACGAGATCCGCACGGACGCTATGCCATCCGAGATGCAGGTTCTGCTGAACAGCTACCCACGTGACAGTTGGGATGCCCACCCGGGCTTTAAGGAAAAGACGCAACAATGGCTGCGCGCGCATCAGATGTTTCGCAGGCTGAGCGAAGCCGTGCGGCTGGACACGGAAGCATTTCTGGACCGAGACTTGAGCGTAGAGGATTACGCCGGACGGTTGGCGCAGCGCGGCAATGCGCTTATCGGGAATTTGCATGGTCATCACACCTGGGAGGATCGCTCGTATTTTCCCGAACTCTCTGCCGCAGACGCCCGATTTGATGTTGGGTTGGAGATACTGGAAAAGGATCATGCCGATCTTGATCTGGTGCTGGATGATTTCACCCGGCTGGCCAACCGCACCATCAAGCTGATTCAACTGGATGAAACTGCGGCGCGGGACGAGGCGGCGCAGGTTCATGGTGCGGCGCAAACCATCGATGCGTTTCTCGCGCGGCATCTGACGGATGAAGAAGAACTGGCGGTGCCGATCATTCTGCATCATCGTCTGCGCGGGTAACAGGAGCGCCGATATGAACGACAAGACAGACACTTCGGTTGAAGAGTCGCAACGCGACGCGGCGGCACGACGCGCCAAAGGCGAATTTGTGCGCGGTGTCAGTGGCTTTCGGTCTGTCCTCGGTATCGACCCGGATTTCCCAGCGGAGCCGGGTCGTTACCATTTGTTTGCGGCGTTGAATTGCCCGTGGTGCCACCGGGTGACGCTGGCGCGGTCAGTGCTGGGGTTGCAGGACAGCATCACGATGGACGTGGCCTTTCCCAACCGGACCGAAGACGGGTTCTGGGAATTTGCGCCGGAGCGCGTCGCGAGCCTCACAGGCAGACAATTGCCTGAATGCACAGAAGAGACAGCAACAGGTCTGGGGCTGCGGCTGGTCAAACAGCTTTATGAAGCTGAGGGATCGTCGGAGAAATCGGTGCCCGTGTTGTTTGACAAGACGACGCAGCGGATTGTCACCAATGAGAGTGCGGAAATCGTGCGGATGCTGAATGCGCAAGCCGAAGCTTTGGGGAGCACGTTCCCAGCCGATAAAAGGCCTGATCTTTACCCTAACGGAACCGAATATGCGGCCCTGCGTGAAGACATCGACGCGCTGAATGCTGCCATTTACGTGGACATCAACAACGGCGCCTACAAAGCCGGGTTTTCATCGGATCAGCGGATCTATGCCAAGGCGTTTGCCGCATATTTCGACCGGTTGGCAGACCTTGAAGCGCGGTTGTCGGATGGTCGTCCGTTCCTGACGGGGGACCGCTTTACCGAGGCGGATTTGAGGTTGTTCCCAACGCTCTACCGGCATGACCCGGTGTATTACGTGCGGATGAAGCTGAACGGTGCGCGTATTCTGGATTATCCGCACCTGTGGCGCTGGCTCTGCCGTGTTTATGCCATTCCAGGGGTGGCGGAGAGCAATTCGCTTGTGCATTGTCGTCAGGGGTATTTCGGGCGGTCGTGGAACAATGTGATCCCGTTGGGGCCAATGAGACCGATGTCGTATCCAGAGGCTTACGACCATCCTGACTTGGCAGATACCTGAGAGCACGCAGCAAAAAGGGCCGCCTGAGGCGACCCTTTTCGACCACATGAGGGATAGTGGTTAGCTGTTGATGATCGCTTCGATCTTGCCAGCTGTTTCACCACGCGACATGTCGCTGTGGATGTACGACATGATGGTCTGCACGTCTTCTTCGGACAGTGTGCTCAGGTCAACATTCGGTGCGTACGAACGGATCATGCGCTCGCGGCCTTCGGTGATGTCCTGCGCCATTGTGTCGACGACGGAGTAGTCATTCAGTACAGCCTGCACGCGTTCTGCTTTTTCGCTTTCCGATGCGTTGCCGTAAGAGACGGCGAGGGCCGCCAGCATCTGGTCTTTGGTCACAGTTTCCAGATCAGCGTTCGGTGCGTACTGCTGCAGGTGACGTTTTTCAGCATCGCTGATGTTTGCGAGGTTGAAGTTGACGGTATCTGCTTCAAGCGCGCGCAGCTTGGCCAGCTTTTCACCGCGGGAGTCACCAGAGTTGATGATGCCATAGGCAATGTTCAGTTGCTCTTCGGTCATCAGGTCTGTGTTGATACCGGCAGAGAAAGAGTCAATCGCTTCGATCTGTGTTTCGGTGGCAGCAAAGGCCGATGTACCGAGGGTTGTGACAAGCGCGGTTGCAATCAGTGTGCGTTTCATTGTTTCGCCTTTCCGACCCGTTTGGGTCTGATTGGTTCGTTCATTCGCCGACGATCTTCTCTGCCGCCGGCTCTGGGGACACAACAGGCTGCAGCGCATTTCGTTCCGCGAAAAATTGGCGTTTCTTTGACACCATTTCGTGACTGACTTGGCGGGAACTTTTTGCAGTCGAGGCGCATTCGCGCGTTCATCTTTCAAAGGATACTGTGCGTCGAAATCGGCACCTTGGGTTGAAGTGAACAGGAACCTTCGCTAAGTGCCGAGTAGCAGCAACGCAGATGAGGCCGTTTCCATGGCAACCACCAATCCCCTTCAGTTCATTCAGCAGGTGCGGGCTGAGGTTTCCAAGATTGTCTGGCCGACCCGGCGCGAGGTTTTGCTGACCACGGTCATGGTGTTCATCATGGCGGCTTTGACGGCTGTGTTCTTTGCTCTGGTCGATTTGTTGATCCGCACAGGATTGCAGGGTTTGCTGAACATGTTTGGCTGACACCCGGGTGCTGCGGGGCTTGAAAAGCCCGCGGCAAGGCGGTAACTCCCGACACTAAGTTGATGGCGTGCACCGATTCGAGTTGCACGCCACTTTTTTATCCCGGAGGCCGCATACGGTAGCGCGGTGTCGGGAGAGCAGGCGGCGCAGGCGCTGCAGGAACAAAGAGGGTTTTGGTCAGATGGCGAAGCGGTGGTACTCGGTCAGCGTTCTTTCGAATTTCGAAAAGAAGATTGCTGAGCAGATCCTTCAGGCGGTGGAAGAGCAGGGCCTTCAGGATCAGATCGAGGAAGTTCTGGTTCCGACCGAAGAAGTGATCGAAATCCGCCGTGGCAAGAAGGTGACCGCTGAGCGTCGCTTTATGC
>CAZCOX010000320.1:0-3317 GCA_964500115.1 uncultured Rhodobacterales bacterium | reverse complement strand
ACGGCGTAAAGCCCCGATCCGCCGATCACACCAAGTTTGCGTTGCGCCATGTCATCTGTCCTTAACCCTTGTCTGCAATCTTGCAGCGCGGGCCCCCGGCCATCAAGGCAGCACATCAATCCGTGGCTTGAAAGCAACGCATACCGGGGTCCTGCGCCGCGCAATGGTCATTTGCCCGGCAAACCACTATCGACGCGGCATCTCGCGAACAGGTACGTATTTATGTCCACGCCCAAAGGTCTGCTGGCGGCTTTCGCCAATCGCCTCGCCATTCCCGATCTCAGCCTGATGCCGAAAGAGCGTCTGACGCCCGGCCGTATCCGGATCGAATTGCTGTCTGGCCTCACGGTTGCACTGGCTCTTGTGCCCGAAGCCGTGGCCTTTGCTTTTGTGGCAGGTGTGCATCCGTTGGTTGGTCTCTATGCGGCGTTCCTTGTCGGTTTGATCACCGCGTTGATCGGCGGTCGCCCGGGCATGATCTCTGGCGCAACCGGTGCGTTGGCGGTGGTCATGGTGGCTTTGGTCGCCGAACATGGCGTGGAATACCTCTTTGCAACCGTTGTTTTGATGGGCATTTTGCAGATCATCGCGGGTGCGCTGAGGTGGGGTAAGTTCATCCGACTGGTCCCGCACCCGGTGATGCTGGGCTTTGTAAACGGCCTCGCCATTGTGATTTTCCTTGCGCAGTTGGGGCAATTCAAGGTGCCCGGATCGGTCGAAAACACCGGTCACGGCATGGGTGGCGGCGAATGGTTGTCGGGCATGCCGCTTTACCTGATGCTGGGGCTTACCGCGCTCACAATGGCGATCATCTGGGTCATGCCGCGCATCAGCCGTGTGGTGCCGGCACCGCTTGTTGGCATCGTCGTGGTGGCCGCACTTGTGATCGGGTTCAATCTGGATGTTCCGCGTGTTGGCGATTTGGCGTCAATCCAGGGCGGACTGCCGTCGTTCCACATCCCAATGGTGCCGCTCAACTGGGAAACGTTTGAAATCATCCTGCCCTACGCGGTGATCCTTGCCGCCATTGGTCTGATCGAATCCCTGCTAACGTTGAACCTCGTTGGCGAGATCACCGGCGAACGGGGCGGCGCGTCCCAGGAATGTATCGCGCAAGGCATTTCCAACACCGTGACCGGCTTCTTCGGTGGCATGGGTGGCTGTGCCATGATCGGCCAGTCGATGATCAACGTGAAATCCGGGGGGCGGACGCGGATTGCCGGTATTTCAGCGGCACTTTTCCTGCTGATCTTTATCCTCTTCGCAGCACCGATGATCGAACTGATCCCGTTGGCGGCGCTAGTCGGCGTGATGTTCATGGTGGTCATTGGCACCTTCGCCTGGAACTCCCTGACCATCCTGCGAAAAGTGCCTTTGACCGATGCGTTTGTGATCCTGCTCGTCACTGTTGTGACGGTTCTCGAAGACCTCGCGGTTGCCGTGGTTGTCGGCGTGATCGTCTCGGCGCTGGCCTATGCGTGGAACAACGCGCGCCGCATCCACGCCATCACCCGCGATAGTGTCACCGAAAAGGGCGCCAAGGTGTATGAAATTCAGGGGCCTCTGTTCTTTGGCTCGTCAGATGGGTTCACCGAACTCTTCGAGGTTGCGACCGATCCTGACACCGTGATCATCGATTTCGCCGCAAGCCGTGTCGTCGACCAGTCCGCTCTTCAGGCTATTGAGGCGGTCGCCGCGAAATACGAGGCGGCGGGCAAACGCGTTCTACTGCGGCACCTGAGCCGCGACTGTCACAAGCTTCTGTCGAAAGCGGGGCATCTGGTGGTTGATAGCGACGACGACCCGGATTACGCGCTGGCTGTCGATTATAGCGTTAGGACAGGCATTCTGGGCGATCACTGAAGTCGCCAAGCCGAAGCTTTCGGCAAGGCCCAATCTCGGTCTGCCAACACCTACATCAGAAAAGCGTTGCGCCACGCCGCAAAAGCATAGCGCACCGCACCGAAAGGCCGATCACGCAACCGTTTCGGCGTCCACCACCTTGGCAAAACTGGTAAAGAACTTCGCCGCAAGTTTCTTGGCCGTGCTCTGGATCAGACGGCTGCCCAATTGCGCCAGCTTGCCGCCGATGTCGGCCTTGGCCTCATAGCGCAGGATCGTCTTGTCACCATCCGCTGTAAGCGTCACATCGGCACCCCCTTTCGCGTGGCCAGCGGCACCGCCATTGCCTTGCCCGGTCAGCGAAAACGCATCCGGCGCGCCGGTGACGTCAAGTTGCACGTCGCCCGAAAACTTGGCTTTGACCGGCCCGACTTTCAGTACAACCTTCGCTTCCAGTTCCGTGTCCGAATGCTTCACAAGCTCTTCGCAACCGGGAATGCACTGCTTGAGCACCTCGGGGTCGTTCAACGCGGCATAAACGCGATCTTTGGGGGCGTTGATGATGATTTCGTCGGTAAGTTCCATGACGGTTCCTTTTAACAGCAGGGAAATCTGATGTGATCCGCGTGCTCGGGCGTAAGCACGGCTTTGCGGCAAAGACGGCGCAGGGCGAAAACAAGTCGTTTCATCTCTCTGCCTCCGTCTGAGTTTGAAAAACGCGGCGGCGTTGATGCACAAGCTCGGCCAGGATCGACAGCGCGATCTCCTCTGGCGTGACCGCCCCGATATCAGCGCCCGCCGGGGCTTTGACTGCGGCGATGGCGTTCTCGTCAAACCCGGCCGCGCGCAGTTTTTCGGCCAATACCGCGAATTTGCGTTGGCTGCCGACAAAGGCAACGAAATCCGGGCGCGTCTCCAATGCGGCCTTCAACGCATCCAGATCGCCCTGACCCTGTGTGGCCACAACCACCGCATGCCGCTGATGAGCCTCAGCAGCCACCACAACGCTCTTGATGTCCCAGTGGAAATTGGGCGCAAGCGATGACAGGGCATTGGCAACGGGTGAATTGCCCACCACGGTCAGCACCGGCATCGGCAAGCACGGTTCGATAAAGATATCGACGCTGCCCCGCGACGGGCAGCCATTGCGCGCAAACCGCGTGCCATCCACCTCGTCGCCCGGCGTCACGCCTTTTTCGGCCAGCAGATCCTCCGGTGCCACCGACACCAACTGCGGCGCGCCTGTTTTGAAAGCATCCACCGCAGCACGTTTCACCGCTCCCCGTGTGCACCCGCCTCCCAGCCAGCCCTGCACCAGCGTGCCGTCACTGGCCAGCAGCGCTTTCGCTCCGGGCTTGGCCGCCGTTGCTCCGGCAGTGCGCACGATTGTGGCAAAGGCAAAGGGCTGACCCTTGGCGCGCAGCGTTTCTGCGGCTTCGGCCATGTCGGTCGAGAGGATTTCAGCCGGTGTCATA
>CAZCOX010000319.1:0-3347 GCA_964500115.1 uncultured Rhodobacterales bacterium | reverse complement strand
GTGGCGCGCGTATAGACCCTGTCCACGGCAGGCGCAAGACCCGGATTGAAACGGCACGTCCGCCTAAAAAATGCAGCCAACGCCGACGATGGATTGACAAATCTGATCAAGACTTGTCCGCTATGACCTGTCTAGCAACTATTGTTGGCGGGGGCATCGTGCACATCGCATACACTTCCACAGCCGGACGCGGCGATATGGACTTGCTGTTGTCGTCTGTCGCGAATGAGATCATGGCGCGCGGGTATCGGGCGTGCGGGGCGGTGCAGGTCAATTCGGAAACCTGCGGTCACGGCAAATGCGACATGGACGTGCAGATTTTACCGGATGGTCAAATATTTCGTATCTCGCAAAGCCTTGGCACCGGTTCGCGCGGATGCAGGCTCGACACAGCGGGGTTGGAAACAGCCGTCGGTCATGTCGCTACTCGCTTGCAAGACGGTGCGGACCTCTTGATCGTGAACAAGTTCGGCAAACAAGAGGCGGCAGGTCGCGGGTTTCGTCCGATCATTGCCGATGCGTTGATGGCGGACATTCCGGTATTGGTAGGCCTAAATGCCCTCAACAAGCCCGCGTTTCTGGAATTTGTGGGCGACGAGGCTGTGTCAGTCGCACCCGAGAAAGACGCGTTGATCGACTGGTTCGAAAAGGTGCGCGACCAGATTGGCCGCGCGGCCTGAGCTTATAGAAACACCCGCTCCACAAACCAATACGCACCGACAAGGGCGATGGCGGCTGAGGCCGGGATCGCCACGAATTTGCGGTAGGCGTCGATGTGATCGACCAGTGTGGCCGACATGATACACAGCGCGCACAGGGCCGCCAAGGGCCAGAAAAAGACCATGGCAGAAGCCCCCATCACCTCTTGGAAACCAGCTGTGTTTGCGGCAAAGCCAAGAGCGAAAAAGATCAGGGTCAAAGCGCCGTAGATGCCTTGCGCCGGGGCGATATTCGCCTCGCCTGCGTCAACCCGCAGTGCGTACCATACGAGGATAAAGGCGATGGCAATCACAGTCAGCTGACCCAGTTCAACGCCGATGTTGAACCCGACCAGCGCCGGGATAACCTGCCCCTCCGGCAAGCCGAAATCACTCAACACGGACGCAAACCCCAAGCCGTGCAACAGGCCGAACCCGAAGATCACGTAGGGTCGCAAGCGACTGAGCTTGTCGGAAAACACGTTCTCGACCGCGACATAGACAATCGAGGCGGCAATCAACGGTTCCACGATGCTTCCGGGCACGTTTACAATCCCCAGAACCGCCATCGCGAGCGTGACCGAGTGAGCAAGGGTAAAAGAAGTCACCTGCCACAAGAGCGGCGTGAACTGCGTTGACAGGAAAAACAGGGCAAGAACAAACAGGATGTGGTCCAGACCCTTGGGCAGGATGTGGTCAAAACCCACCGGAATATAGGTGCCAAAGGTTTCCCAGCCGCTCGCCTGATCGCCACCCGTCAAGGCGATTACGTCGCTGCTTGCGCCCCCTTCGAGGTAACCCGTATACGGCTCTGGCACGCCCTGCTGGCGCAAGACGAGCGCGCCGTATTCCGCAGGCCAGACCAGTGTCAGGTCTTCGGCGTTGTTCGGCACCGCACCGCCAAGCGTGATCACGGTGTCGCGCGGCAGTTCGATATTGCCAATTTCGTCAACCTCGATGGACTCGAGCGCTAACAATACCGGACCATTGTTCGTCTCAACCTGCAGGCTTTCGGAAAACTCTTGCATGCGCGGCGTCAAGACCGCCACGAGGTCTGCCGGGGGCATCGCACGAAAACTGTCGATTTGGTCCGAAGAGTCCAGCGTGTTGCTGTCTTCCACACCGTCGAGATTTGCGTTCGCGGCCAGAGCCTCGCCGTTCAGCGTGATTGTCAGCACAAGCTGTTCGCCGTTGACTTCAAAATCGCCAATGGCAGGCCGGATCTCGTGGGCCATCGCAACACTTGCCCACAAAAGGCTGAACAACAGGGCAAAAACGGCTTTCATCATGATACTCCGACAGGCGACTGGATTGGTCACAGAGTGATCCATTCTCAGCCAGCTTCAAGGGCGAATTTCCGGGTTGTGGTGTTACAGCGCTGTGATGCCAGAGCGGAACCGGCGCATGTTGTTTTGATACCCAATCGCGCTTTTGCGCAGGCCCTCGATCGCCGCCTCATCCAAGGTGCGTACAACCTTGCCTGGAACGCCCATGACGAGTGATCCGTCGGGGATTTCCTTGCCTTCGGTGATCAATGCCCCTGCCCCAATCAAGCAGTTTTTGCCGATCTTGGCGCCGTTCAAGACCGTCGCGCCCATGCCAATCAGGGAGTTTTCACCGATCGTACAACCATGCAACATGACTTTATGCCCGATGGTGCAGCCCGCGCGGATGGTCAGTGGGTAGCCCATATCGGTATGCAGGACGCAGTTTTCCTGCACGTTGCTGCCCGCGCCAACCGTGATCCGTTCGTTGTCCCCGCGCAGCGTCGAGCAGAACCAGATGCTCGCACCCTCTTCGACCACGATATCGCCGATCACATTGGCATCGGGCGCGATCCAACTGTCTTCGGCGACCTGTGGGGCCATACTGTCAAGCGCGTAAAGTGTCATGACAAATCCTCGAATTCGCGTTGCAGGTTGCGCACATGTTCGACAAGCCCCGGTTGTTGCAAGCGGCGCAGGCGTGTGGCGGTAACTATGGTTTTCAGATCGTCGAAGGTGCGGTCCAGATCGTCATTCACCAGCACAAAGTCATAGCTGCCCCAGTGGCTGATTTCGTCCCAGCTTTTCAGCATGCGCTTGCCAATCGTCTCGGCGCTGTCTTGCCCGCGCCCTTCGAGCCTGCGGCGCAGTTCGGCGATGGAGGGCGGCAGGATAAAAATCGACAAAGTGTTGGGGCCAAGCGACGAATTGACGATCTGCTGCGCGCCTTGCCAGTCGATGTCAAAGAGCACGTCGCGCCCCGCCTCGATGGCATCTTGCACCGGTTTGCGCGGGCTGCCGTAGAAATTGCCAAAAACATGCGCGTGTTCGAGCATGCCGTCTTCGGCCACATCGCGCTTGAACGCGTCTTCTGTCAGGAAATGGTAATGCGTGCCATCCACCTCGCCCGGGCGCGGTGCGCGGGTTGTGGCAGAGACGGAAAAGCTGAGCGTGTTGTCCCATTCCAGCAGGCGCCGCGACAACGTGGATTTGCCTGCACCCGAGGGCGACGAGAGAATGATCAACAAACCGCGCCGATTGGTCATGGCCTACTCCACGTTCTGAACTTGTTCGCGCATCTGGTCGATGACGGTTTTCATCTCCAGCCCGACAGCGGTCAGGGGTGAGGACTGCGCCTTGGAGCACAGCGTGTTGGCCTCTCGGT
>CAZCOX010000318.1:0-3374 GCA_964500115.1 uncultured Rhodobacterales bacterium | reverse complement strand
CGCCACTCTCCGCCGCAAAAATCATATCAATGAACGCCTGTGTGCCTTGACTGAATTCCAGCGGGCATGGGTACGGGGCGTCACCGCGTACGGCAGCACCAAAGGCCTCGACCTGTAAAACGTAGTGGTTCACGCCCGGATAGCGGTAAACCTGCGTGACCTCCCCCTTGCGCTGCACCACAAGTTCCGCATCGCCATATCCCAACGGGTTGAAGGGTGCCGGTAAAGTCATCACACCTGCAGACCCGTGAAAAGTCACCGACTGGTATAGCGCCATGCGCATCGACGTCATGGAGGTGAGGGTAAACCCACCGAAATCCGCGATTACCTCCGCCCGCACATCGACGCCGTTTTCGCGCGTGATATCCGCGTGTTTGATTACCTGCGGTTCGCGCCCCGACACAAACCGCGCGCATCCCAGCGTATAGACGCCAATGTCACCTAGACTGCCACCGCCTGTGTCAGCCGTGTTGCGGATGTTTCCGGGGTCACCGCTATTGTCATAGGCAAAACTCGCGTTCACGCGCAGCAGATCACCGATCTCTCCGGCCTGATAAAGCGCGCGCGCCTGTTGCCATTGCGGGTGGTGCACAATCATGTACGCCTCTGCTGCCACCAAACCGGTCTGATCGCGCAAGGCAATCAGCGCGTCGATTTCCCCCGCTTGCATCGCGATGGGTTTTTCCGTGAGCACATGTTTGCCCGCCTCCATCGCCTTGCGTGTCCATTCCACGTGCAGCGAATTGGGCAATGGAACGTAGACCGCGTCCACATTCGGGTCCGCCAAGACAGCCTCATAACTGTCCGTCACCCGCAAATCCGGTGCAAAGGCCTGAAACGGCGCGGCTTTGGCCGGATCAGAGGTCGCCAGCATCTCGATCTTGGCCCCTTTGGCCGCATTGATCGCCGGCCCCATCTGTTCGCGCGCGAATTTGGCGGCACCGAGAATGCCCCATCGGATTGGTGTCATTGGCTGATCCTCCCTGTCTTGACCCACGCCCTAACACAGAAAAGCGCCGGGCACAGGCCCGACGCTTCTCCAGGAGGAAGATCGTTAACGGTGTTTTAGCTTGCGCCCATCAGCCCCTGTTCGCGGGCCAGATCGCGCATGCGCTTTTGCAGCTTTTCGAACGCGCGCACTTCGATCTGACGGATGCGTTCGCGGCTGACGTCGTACTGACCGGACAGGTCTTCAAGCGTAATCGCCTTTTCGGTCAGGCGGCGTTGCGTCAGAATATCCTTCTCGCGGTCGTTCAGCACATCCATCGCCTGCGCAAGCAGTTCCCGACGGGTTTCAAGCTCATCGCGTTCTTCGTAGTCCGCGGCCTGATCCGCGTCCTCATCCTCAAGCCAGTCCTGCCACTGCATGGACCCTTCGCCTTCGGATCCGACCTGCGCGTTCAATGAGGCGTCACCACCCGAGAGACGACGATTCATCGAAATGACCTCGTCTTCGTTCACTCCCAGATCATGGGCAATCTTGGCTACGTGTTCAGGCCGCAGATCACCATCTTCCAGCGCGCCGATGCGCGACTTGGCTTTGCGCAGGTTAAAGAACAGTTTCTTCTGCGCCGACGTCGTGCCCAGCTTCACCAAAGACCACGACCGCAGGATATATTCCTGGATCGACGCACGGATCCACCACATGGCATAGGTCGCAAGGCGGAAACCCTTTTCTGGATCAAACCGCTTGACCGCCTGCATGAGGCCCACGTTCGCTTCGGAAATCACCTCTGCCTGCGGCAGACCATACCCCCGATACCCCATCGCGATCTTCGCGGCGAGGCGCAGGTGGCTTGTCACCATCTGATGCGCAGCGTCCGTGTCTTCCTGCTCGACCCAGCGTTTGGCCAGCATGTATTCTTCTTCCGGTTCCAACAGCGGGAACTTCCGGATTTCCTGCAAGTACCGGCTCAGGCCAGCTTCCGGCGACGGGGCCGGGAGGTTTGCATAATTCGCCATATCCATGTCCCTCCAATGTATATGCGCTTAACAATGTAAATGGGAACAACATTCCCGACATTCAAGCCCAAGGCTGTGTTTTGTTAATTCTCATTTAGTGCACAAAGTTCCCGGCGTAACCCGTATGTCAGTGCACTCACGCACATGGGACGAATGTTTCACGCACGCAGGTGCGTTATCAGCGTATGCATGTCATCTGGTAAATCTTCGGTAAATCTCAGGTTTTCGCCGCTAACCGGGTGCTCGAACCCCAGAATTGCCGCGTGAAGCGCCTGCCTTGGAAACGCCACCACCTCGGCAGCTGCCGCATCTGACAGGGCGGTTTTTGCGATTTTGCGTCGCCCGCCATAGACGTGGTCACCTACCAGACCATGCCCCGCATGCGCCATGTGAACACGAATTTGATGGGTCCGCCCGGTTTCCAACCGGCATTTGACCAGCGCCACCTGCGGCGGCGTGCCGAACCGTTCCACCACCCGCGCACGCGTGATCGCATGTTTGCCATGGCCAAAATACACCGCCTGCTTTTGCCGGTCGGTCTTGTGCCGGGCCAGATCACTGGTGATCCGGATCACCGACCCGGGTTCGATCGACACACCGCGCACACCGCGCAACCGTGGATCGCCCGTCTCCGGGCAGCCATGCACAATCGCCTGATAGGCCCGCTCGACACTATGCGCCGCAAACTGCGTGGCCAGCCCATGATGCGCGCGGTCGGATTTGGCGACCACCAAAAGCCCACTCGTGTCCTTGTCGATCCGGTGCACGATCCCGGGTCGCCCAACGCCACCCACACCCGACAGGGTGCCGCCGAAATGATGCAACAATGCGTTGACCAATGTCCCAGACGGCGTGCCAGGTGCGGGGTGCACAACCATGCCAGCCGGTTTCATCACGACGATCAGATCGTCATCCTCGAACCGCACCTCTAACGGTATGTCCTCAGCCTCGATATGCGTCTCGGCAGCGACCGGAACCGCAATCTCGATCACGTCACCTTCTGAGACCTTGGCCTTCGGGTCACCCAGAATCACGCCTGCCCGGCGCACTGCCCCCGCTTCGATCAACCGCGCCAAGCGCGTGCGCGACAGGGCCGCGGCCTCTGGCACGTCGCGCGCCAACGCCTTATCAAGACGCGGCGGTGGTGACGCACCGATGGTGACGCTCAATACGGATTCTGACATGCAAAACGCCCCAGACGACGACCCGATCCCGGAGCCACCCAACCTGCGCTTTCTGCGGCGACTGGTGACGACCCTGACCGTGACAATGATCGCGGGCGTCATACTCATCACCGCGCTGATTGTCATCCGTTACAATCAATCCAGCACACCGCTGCCCGATGTGATCACCCTGCCCGACGGATCAACCGCCACCGCCTTCACCCAGGCCCGCAACTGGTACGCCGTGGT
>CAZCOX010000317.1:1825-3404 GCA_964500115.1 uncultured Rhodobacterales bacterium | reverse complement strand
TCCTGACACAAGTCAGATCCGATGCCGAGGTGTTCGACACCAAACTGATCCGCCGTCCGCGCGATCATCTCGCAAAAGCTTTGCAAGGTGCAGTGTGACTTGTCTTTGAGGTGATGCGGGTAAAGCGAGAAGCCCAGCATTCCGCCATTCTCTGTCACCGCGCGGATCACTTCGTCCTTTTTGTTCCGCAAAGCGGGTGACCAAGCGTGTGGGTTCGCATGTGTGATGGCGATGGGACGTTCCGAAAAATCCGCGGCTTCGATTGTGGAACGGTCGGCAGAATGGCTCATATCCACCACCAGACCCACCCGGTTCATTTCCTTGATCACCTGGCGCCCCATGCGGGTGATGCCGGTATCTTCGGCCTCGTAACAACCCGTCGCAAGCAGCGACTGGTTGTTGTACGTCAACTGCATGAACCGCGCGCCAAGCGTGTGAACAATTTCTACTAAGCCGATGTCATCCTCAATCGGGTTGGGGTTCTGGAAGCCAAAAAATATCGCCGTGCGGTTGGTTTCTTTGGCCAGGTCGATATCCGCGGCGGTCAGGCCCTTCATGATCAGATCAGGGTATTGCTCAAACCAGCGGTTCCACCGTTCAAAATTTAGAACAGTTTCGCGAAACATCTCGTGATAGGCGATGGTGACATGCACCGCATCGACGCCGCCTTCGCGCATCTGCCGGAATATCTTTTCGGACCAGTTCGCGTATTGCAGCCCGTCGATCCGCATCACGCGGGCGACCCCGCACTGATATAGGCGGTCTTCACTGTCGTGTAGAATTCCGCCGCCGCCTTGCCCTGTTCGCGCGGGCCATAAGAGCTGTCGCCCCGCCCGCCGAACGGCACGTGATAATCCGTACCCGCCGTGGGCAGATTTACCGTTACAACCCCCGTGCGCGCGTTCCGACGGAAATGGTTCGCCCGAGCAAGGCTTTTGGTCACGATGCCGGATGTCAGGCCAAAGCGCGTGTCGTTCACAACCGCCAAGGCCTCGTCATAGCTGCCCACTTTGATCACTGAGGTGAGCGGGGCAAACATCTCGTCCCTGTTGATCTGCATGTCGTTGGTTGTATTCAGAAACACACCCGGCGACATGTAGAACCCTTCAGTCGGACGTTCCAAACGAACGCCACCGCAGGCCAATTCGGCCCCTTCGGATTTTCCCAGATCGACGTAAGACAGGTTCTCCTGCAGCTGGCTTTCGCTCACCACCGGCCCGATTTGGGTTCCCGCTTCGAGCGCATGGCCAACCACCATTGCTTCGGCTCCGGCCACCAGTTTCTCGACAAAAGCGTCATGAATGCCTTCGTGCACGACCAAACGGGACGACGCTGTACACTTTTGTCCAGTTCCGCCAAACGCGCCGCCCAGCGCCAGTGTCACAGCCAGATCAAGATCAGCATCGTCCATGACGGCCAGTGCGTTCTTCGATCCCATCTCCAACTGGATCTTGGTGAAATTCTGCACGGCGGACGCGGCGATTCCGCGCCCTACGGGCACCGACCCGGTGAAGGAGACCGCATTCACGCGGGCATCCTCAATCAGGCTTTGGCCGATGCTACCGCCAGAGCCCATAAC
>CAZCOX010000317.1:0-1725 GCA_964500115.1 uncultured Rhodobacterales bacterium | reverse complement strand
GCATTCGGCGGCGTAATACGTAAAGAACTGGCCGGCGCGATAGACCTCGCCCTTGCCTTCGGCCAAGGGCTTGCCCTCCTCGCGGCTGAGCAATGTGCCAAGCTCTTCGGACCGTGCCATCAATTCGTTGCCAATCGCCATCAGAACGGCCTGCTTGCGCTCCATCCCGTAGGCGGCCCAAGCGCGCTGCGCGGTTTGAGCGGCATCGAGCGCGTCTGACAACTGGGCAGGCGTCGCCTGGGCGTAAAGACCGATCAGGTCTGACACATCCGACGGGCTGCGGTTCTCGATCTTGGTCTCGCCCGACACCCATTCACCGGCGATGTAATTCTTTTTGTGGTCCGCCAATTGCTCTCTCCCTGCGTGGTCATGCAGAGCATGGACGCAAACACCGCGATAGGTCAAAGTGAACGACGACCTCTGACCACGAGAGAGCGACATGACGACCAAACCCCTCGACGGTATCCGCGTGCTTGATCTGACCAATGTTTTGGCCGGGCCATTCTGTTGCCATCAGCTGGTGCACATGGGGGCCGAGGTGATCAAGGTCGAAGCGCGCGGGCGCGGCGACCTGGCCCGCCAGCTTGGCGCGGACCCGGCGCTGAATGCCGCCAATATGGGTGTGTCGTTTCTTGCGCAGAACGCAGGCAAGCAATCGGTGACGCTGAACCTGAAATCGGACGCGGGCAAATCGTTATTTTACCGTTTGGTAAAATCTGCCGATGTCCTAGTCGAAAACTTCCGCCCCAGCGTGATGGATCGGTTGGGTGTGGGGTACGACGCGCTGAAAGAGGTGCGGCCCGATCTGATCTACTGCGCGATTTCGGGTTTTGGACAGGACGGCCCGTGGGTGCACCGCCCTGCCTACGATCAGATCATTCAGGGCGCGTCAGGCGTGATGTCGATCACGGGTGATGCAGAGTCAGCGCCGTTGCGCGTTGGCTACCCGATTGCAGATACCGTCGGCGGCATGACCGCCGCCTTCGCAGTTGCGTCGGCACTGAACGCAAAACCACGCGGGGCGTTCATCGATGTGTCGATGTTGGAGTCGGTTCTGGCAACCATGGGGTGGGTTGTGTCGAACCATCTGATCGCCGGTGTCACGCCGCAGGCCAACGGGAACGAAAACCCGACCTCGGCACCCTCCGGCACGTTCGAGGCGATGGAGGGCGTGCTTAACATCGCGGCCAACAAGGACGACCAATGGGTTCTGCTGACCGACCATTTGGGTTTGGCGCATCTGCGGGAAGACCCGGATTACGCCACACGAGAAGACCGCAAAGCCAATCGCCTTACGTTGAAAGCCGAACTTGAAACCGTTCTGAAAACACGACCCGCGCGAGATTGGGCAAAGGAATTAAACCGCATCGGCGTGCCGGCCGGGGCGGTGCTGACTGTGCCTGAAGTGCTGGGTATGCCGCAGGTTGCGGATCGAGGGTTCTTGAAGGCGTATGAGGATGTGCCCGGTGTGGGGCGGGATATCTCTGTCGCCACAACCGGGATTAAGCTGGATGGCACAGCGCCAACCGTCGACGCGCCGCCGCCGGAGTTGGGGCAAGACAATGAGACGGTTTGGGCAGACCTTGGATTGTCACCCGAGGAAATTGCGGACCTCAAACAAGACGGCGTGATCTGACGCTACCCCGCCGCGCGCCAGTCATCTGGCATGGTGGGCGTCAGGCTTAGAAGTTCCTTGGTGTAAGGTGCTTGAGGGTTGGAGAACAC
>CAZCOX010000316.1:0-3408 GCA_964500115.1 uncultured Rhodobacterales bacterium | reverse complement strand
TAATGCACATGGGCGTCGATAAACCCCGGCAGGATCAGAGCGTTCCCATGATCAATACGCGCAGCATCCGGGTATTTCGCCGTCATCTCGTCAGAGGTGCCGCGGTCTTTGACCTGTCCCGCCTGCACCACAATGGCACCGCGGGTGTTGTGGATGGCCGCGCCCGGCCCGTCGAGGGTCGGATTGCCGTCAAACCAAAGTGTCTGGCCCAGGTGAATGGTAGTTTCTGACATGGCCCGCCCCTTTTTGACCTTGGCATTTGCAACCTATCTCTTGCTTATGCAGGGGTAAATCACGGTTGAGCAGTTGCATGACGCGGTCAGCGCGTTAAGCACAGGGCAAACGTCAGTTGAGGGGCAGGATGAGCGAAGACCAAATCATCGAGACATCCGAACCGGAAGAGGCCGAAGACGATTACAGCCTTGACCAAAAGGCTGTCGCCAAGATTCTGAATGCGGTCGATCTGGAAGATCGCGGGTTGCTCATCGAATTGATGGATCCGCTGCACCCGGCGGATATTGCGGACCTTCTGGAACAGATCAATTCATTCGACCGCATGCGGTTGATCAATCTGTATGGCAAGGAGTTCGACGGCGATATCCTGTCTGAAGTGGATGAAAGCATCCGCGAAGAAGTCATTGGCATGTTGTCGCCCGAGGTTCTGGCGGATGCGGTCCGTGAGCTTGAAAGCGATGACGTTGTTGACCTGCTAGAGGATCTGGACGAGCCGCAGCAGGAAGCCATTCTGGACGTTCTGGAAGACAGCGACAGGGTTGCGGTTGAGCAATCCCTGACCTTCCCCGAATACTCCGCCGGTCGCCTGATGCAGCGCGAAGTGGTCATGGCACCCGAGCATTGGAACGTGGGTGAAGCCATCGATTTTCTGCGGAATTCCGATGATCTGCCGGAACAGTTTTATCACATCACGCTGGTCGATCCGCGCCTCAAACCTGTTGGCAATGTGACCCTGGGCAAGCTGATGGGCTCACGGCGCGAGGTGATGCTGAAATCCATCGTTGAAGACACGTTTCATGTTATCCCGGTTAGTCAGGATGAGGGCGATGTCGCCTACGCTTTTAACCAATATCACCTGATCTCCGCGCCCGTGGTGGATGAAAACGAACGGCTGGTCGGCGTGATCACCATCGATGACGCCATGATCGTTCTGGACGAAGAGCACGAGGAAGACATCCTGCGCCTCGCTGGTGTGGATGGCGAAAGTTCGTTGTCAGACCGTGTGGCGGACACGACGAAGCGACGCTTTCCGTGGCTCCTGGTCAACCTCGTCACGTCGATCCTCGCCAGTCTCGTGATCGCGCAATTCGAAGCCGCAATTGCGCAAATCGTGGCGCTGGCGGTTTTGATGCCAATTGTGGCGTCGATGGGTGGCAATGCAGGGACGCAGTCATTGACCGTGGCGGTGCGCGCTTTGGCGACGAAAGACCTGACCGGTTCAAACGTCTGGCGGGTGATCCGGCGCGAGGTTCTGGTTGGGTTGATTAACGGGGTCGCCTTTGCCGTGATCATGGGCATCGTCGGGGTCATATGGTTTGGCATGCCGATGCTGGGGGTCGTGATCGCTGCCGCGATGGTGATCAATCTGGTCGTGGCAGGCTTGGCGGGTACGGTCATCCCCGTGATCCTTGAGAAGTTCGGGATTGATCCGGCGCTTGCGTCTGGCGCGTTTGTGACGACGGTCACGGATGTGGTTGGTTTCTTTGCGTTCCTTGGTCTTGCTGTTCTGGTTTTGATATGACGTTGGACGACCTGAAAGCGGCTGCGCGCAAAGCCGCTTTTGCGCGACGCAAAGCGGCGCACGGCCTAAACCTGCCCGGAACCGCTGGGCGGTTGAGCGAGGTCTTGGCGGGATATCGCGGTGTTCCCGTTGCAGGTTACATCCCGATCCGGACAGAGATTGATCCCCTGCCTGCCATGGCCGAAGCCAGCGCGTATGGGCCTGTCGGTGTACCTGTCATCCGCGCCGCCGGTCAGCCGCTGGTATTTTCCGAATGGAGCCCGGATTGCGACATGGTCGATGGGCCGTTTGGTGCGTCTGTGCCCGCCGAAGAACGGTTGATGACACCCGAAGTGCTGATCGTGCCACTGGTCGCGTTTTCCACGACTGGCGGGCGTTTGGGCTATGGCGGCGGATTCTATGATCGCACCTTGGAAGGCTTGCGCACCCAGCGCCCGACGCTGGCGATTGGTTTTGCTTACGGCGCGCAAGAGGCGGATGACCTTCCGCTGGAGGCAACTGACCAACCGCTCGATCTGATCGTGACGGAGCGGGACGTGATAGAGGTTCGGACGTGATTAGCGCGCCTCTGGCGGGATGTCCCTTAAACGCAGGCTGATCTCATCGACCTCAGCGCGTGTCCAGCGGGAGGCTTTCCGCGTTGTTGAGGCAGGTTGATTGCTAAGTCCCAGCTTGGGCGTTTCACGATGTGCATGTCTGGGCCGGATCGGACGCGGAACCAAGCCACCGCCGCATGTTGCGCACACGTTGTGCAAAACCGTTTCCACGCAGTCAGCGCAATAGGTGCATTCGTAGGAACAGATGCGGGCATCAGCTGCGTCAGGCGGCAAGTCTTTGTTGCACCATTCGCAATTTGGTCTGACTTCCAGCATCACTCGCCTCGGGTCTTGTTAGGTCTCGCCCGTCTTTAACCACGCCTCGGCGGCCGCGTCATCGTCGAGATCAAAAGCCTTGATGTCGATACCCGGGAAAAGCGCACCTTCGATCTCGGCAGCGGTTCGTATCCAGGCTGCGTCCGACAGAACAGCACAGCGGTCAAACCGCCCAAGTAGACCAAAGAGTTTCGGAAGCCGCGCCATTTCGACCGCGATGGCGCCCATATCGGGAAACGCAAAACTGACGATGCGATAGAGCATTATTCCAGAGTTTACGTCCTGCGATTTCTCCAAAAGGTCATCAAGACCCCGAGCCATTTCCTCGGAGTCGATTTTGCCCGACAGTTCTATATCGACACGGTTTGCACTTGGCTTTGTGATCTTGAGCATGGGCCCCCTCCTGCAACTGCTGTTTCAGTAGAGTCGAAGTCGGACTTCCTTACCATGACGCAGGTCAAAAATCGGCAGACGATTACAGCGGACGCGTCATGAAAATGGCAGGGAACGTGATGCCCGGGCGAAGTTCGATATCAATCGCGCTTTGCGCCTCAAACCCAACCGACTCGTAAAACGCCTTGGCAGTCAGGGTGCTTTGGCAATGCATCATGCTCATCCCCGAGGCCTTGGCATGGATCAGAATGTGTTCGAGCAGTTTGCGACCAATCCCCTCGCGCACCCGCCGGTGGTCAGTCACGACATGGCGGACATGGCCGATGCCACGACTGCCGGGGCGACCGCCGGGCGCTTGCATGGTCCAACCTCCTGCGCCCACGATGT
>CAZCOX010000315.1:0-3427 GCA_964500115.1 uncultured Rhodobacterales bacterium | reverse complement strand
ATCGTATTCGCGGGCGTCAAAGAGAGGCGAAGTCTCATTTACAAAGCCCACCAGCTTGTTTGTCTCGCCGGACATGGCCGAGACGATGACGATCACGTCATAGCCCTTGGACACCTCGACGCCGACGCGCTTTGCGGCGCGTTTGATGCGGTCAAGCGTGGCGACGGATGTGCCGCCGAATTTCATCACGAGAACGGGCATAGGCCTCCCCCGGGTCAGGTTCAGCGGTCCTTTACGTGGGGCGGCGGTGCGGTGCAAGGGCGGCGGATGTCGCGGGCGGTTAGCTGTTGCGATAGTCGACGGCTGTAAAGGTGTGGGTGTTGAGGTGGGTTTCCTTGCCGGGCACGACGTCGGTGTTTTGTGCTGTGACAGCCAGCCAGCCTTCGGATGATTTTTGCAGGACGAAGACAAGGATTGTGCTGCGGTCTTTCGCGGTGCTGCCGTCTGGCGCGGTCTGGCCGCTGAGATGGAAACGGCAGTGCACAACCGCGTGGGTCTCACCCAACAGGCGTGTTGTGATGACGCCCGGTTTTAGCGTTGTGTCTGCAAAGAAAGATTTCAGCGCGTAGTCATGCGCTTTGGCGATGGCCACGCGGTTGCGCCACCAGAGGCCGGTGACATTCACGAAATCCGCATCCTCAACAAAGAGCGCGCCAATCTGCGCGCCATCGCGGCTGTGCCAGGCTTTGGCAAAGGCTTTGGGAAAGTCCTTTGGGTCGGAGACCGTCAAAACGGCATCGCGTCGCCGTTCCACATCTCGAAACAGCCGGTTGTGTCGAGGGAGAGCGCATCGAAGCGCCGGAGCAAGCCATCTGCAGATTCCTGCACGCCGATGGAGGCGCTGCTGCCACCCATATCGGTGCGGACCCAGCCCGGATGATAAATGCCGACCGCGATGCCCTCTGGTTTGAGGTCCACCGCCAAATTGCGCCCGAGGTTGAGCGCAGCGGCCTTGGAGGCGCGATAGATAAACGCGTTGCCTCCGGCGCGGGTGCTGGAGCCCATTTGGGAGGAAATGATCGCAATCTTGGGTGACGTCGCACGCTTGAGGTGCGGTAAGAACGCCATCGCGGTGAGGTACACGCCGGTCACGTTGGTGGCGAAGGTGTCTTCCCACAGAGACGTGTCTTTCAACACGCGGGGCGACTGATTTTTTTCGAGGTAGACGCCCGCGTTGCAGACCAAAATATCGATCGGGTCGTTCGCCAATTTCTGTGCGAGCGCCTCGCAGCTGTCAGGGTCGCGCACATCCAAAGAGACCAATTCTGGGTGGTCCAAAGATCGTGTTGTGCCGGTGACATCGTCTCCGCGCGCTTTGGCCGTTTCGAAAAGTGCTGCCCCGATGCCCCGGTTCGCGCCGGTGATCAGCATCCGCATCAGTTGGATTTCCGCGTGGGCGTAAAGGGAAGGGGAGCGACCGGCACGCCGTCTTCGATCAGTTTCTTCGCATCCTCGCCTTTAGCCTCGCCCCAGATCGCGCGTTCTGGCGCAGAGCCGTCGTGGATCGCGCGGGCTTCGGTGGCGAAATCTTTGCCAACGTAGTCAGAGTTCTTTTCCACATATTTGCGCATCTCGGCAAGTGCCTGTTCGGCAGGGCTGGCCGGTGCGGTGAGGTTGGGTTTCGGCGCGGGCACCGGTGCGTCGGGTTTGTCAGCGGTACTGACGCGTGGCGACATCATTGCCTTGCTGACATCCGTTGATCCGCACACGGCGCAAGACACCATGCCAGCCTTGTGCAGCTTTTCAAACGCGCTGCCCGACTGGAACCAACTGTCGAAGCGGTGGTCATTGGTGCATTTGAGCGTGAACTGGATCATTTCCGTGTGGTGCCGTCTGTTTTGGCTGCGATTGTTCAAGGATAAGCACGTTTGGCGTGACATCAAGCGTCAAGCGTTGTGACAATGTCGTGCATCAGGGCTGGGAAATCCGTGTCTTGTTTCAATGCGCGCTGCGCGGCTTGTGCCATTTGGTCTTTTAAATTTGAAGATAATACTTCGATGAGCGCGTTTGCGAGGCTGTCGGCATCTGCAATTTCTTTGGCGGCATTTGCATCTTCAAGACGCTCGTAGGCGGCGCGGAAGTTTGCGACGTCGGGCCCGTGGATAATTGCGGAGTTCAAGGCGGCCGGCTCGTAAGGCGTGTGTCCGCCGCGATCCGTGAGTGACCCGGCGACAAAGGTTATGCCTGCAAGTGCGTACCACAGGTGCATTTCGCCCAGTGTATCGGCGAGATAGACCTGCACGTTCCGGGGGTTTTGGGACAAGCTGCGTCGCGCGACCGTCAAGCCGGACGCCGCAATCAGGTCGGCAATGGTGCCGGCGCGTTTTGGGTGGCGAGGGGCCAGGATGAGTTTGAGATCGGGTTGTTTTTCGAGTGCTTTTTTGTGGGCATTCAGGACGATTTCGTCTTCGCCCTGATGCGTTGAAGCCGCGAGCCACGTTTCGTTGCGGTCGAAGCTTTGCTGCAGTTCGGGGTCGGGTTTTGCCTCGGGCGACGTGTAGAGGCCCTTGAGGTCAAAAACCGGACCGGCAGATTTCTGCGGCAAACCCATGGAAAGAAAGCGGTCTTTCGACCCGGTATCCTGCGCTGACAGGTATGACACGCGCGACAGAACCTTCTGCGCCAGCGGGGCAAAGCGTTTCCAGCCTTTGGCCGAGCGTTCCGTCAGGCGACCGCCGAGAACGATGACCGGGCCAGGACAGTGCAGGATGCGGTTGGGCCACAGATCGGACTCAAGTGTAATATGGGCTGTAACGGACCAGCGTGACATCATGCGTCTCGTTGGGCCGGTCAGGTCGAGGGTCGCGAGGACCGGTGTGACATTGGGCATTGCCCAGCCTCGCGCCAAGTGCAGCGCGCTGTCTGTATTCACGGTCAGCAGTATATCGCGACCGCCGTTTGCCAATTCGGCAATCACGGGTTTGGCAGAGGCCAGTTCGCCGTTTGACGCGGCGTGAAGCCAGACATGTGAGTCGTCGCTTGGCGGGTGTGTGCGACCAAGCCGGGCTTTTACCGCAGACCAGTCCCCGCGAAGGGCGCGCGCGCCAAGCTCTTTGACGGCTAAAGCAGACACCAGAAAGCGATAGAGCAGCACTGTCACCCTCCGGTCAGGTCGGTTCGGTCAGGCCGCAGCCCGGGGTTTCAGCGTATCCTGAATCCGGCGTTCGAGCACTTTGAGGAGCGTGTGGTTGTCGAACCGCTCTTCCGCGGTTGTCCGGGCCTTTCGGGACATCGCAGCCAGATCATCCACGTTCATGGCTTTGCTGATGGCATGGGCAAAGCCGGTTTCGTCATGTTCATCGACCAGAAACCCGGTCTCGCCTTCGTCGATCGCCTCGGGGATGCCCGCGTGGCGGGTCGAGACGGTGATACAACCGCAGGCCATCGCCTCTTGTATGGCGGTGGGCAGGCCTTCGGTATTGCCGTC
>CAZCOX010000314.1:0-3429 GCA_964500115.1 uncultured Rhodobacterales bacterium | reverse complement strand
GCCAGCGCTACGCGTTGTTGCTCTCCACCAGACATCTGGGCCGGATAGTGATCTATCCTGTGCGACAGACCCACCGCCTCAAGCTCCGCTTCGGCCCTCGCAAACGCGTCTCTCTCGCCAGCGAGCTCTAGCGGTGTGGCCACGTTTTCAAGCGCTGTCATCGTCGGGATCAAATGGAATGACTGAAACACCACGCCCATATGGTCCCGCCGGAAACGCGCCATCGCATCCTCGTCCATCGCGGTCAGGTTTTCACCCAACGCGACCACCGATCCCGATGTTGCCATCTCCAGCCCGCCCATCACCATCAAAAGCGAAGATTTCCCCGACCCGGACGGGCCGATCAGAGCCAAAGTCTCGCCCTTGTGAACAGAAAGCGATATCCCATGGAGGATCTCGACCATTCCGGCATTGCCCTTGAGGCTGAGCGTGACATCTTGAAGATCGAGAACAGGCTTGGTCATGAAATTCGGAGCTTTGCTATGTTGCGGTTGTTCACATATGGGGCGGGTCAGGTGGCGAACAAGGCACTGGTCGGCGTCTTTCTGCTCTGCAGCGCTGTCGCCGCCCGGTCAGAGCCGGTTGAGATCCTTGCGCTGGGCGACAGCCTGACCGCCGGGTACGGGTTGATGGATCAGGACGGGTTTGTCCCGAACATGCAAGCCTGGCTCGATGATCAGGGGCTGGACGTGCGTTTGGTAAATGGCGGCGTGTCTGGTGATACAACGGCAGGTGGGTTGTCTCGGGTCGAATGGTCTTTGAACCCGTCAACCGAAGCCTTGATCGTCGCGCTGGGCGGGAATGACCTCCTACGCGGGCTCGACCCATCCGTGTCGCGCGCCAACCTCGAAGGCATACTGAAAGTGGCAGACGCGAACGATCTTGACGTCCTGCTTGTCGGCATGGAAGCCCCGGGAAACTACGGCCCGGCCTTCAAAGAAGAATTCGATGCAATGTATCCCGACCTCGCCGAAGCCTACGACGCGCTGTATTTCCCCCGCTTTTTCGAAGGTTTAATGTCTATCGGGAGCACACCAGCAGAACTGCGCGACGTCATGCAGCCCGACGGCATTCACCCCAATGCCGAAGGCGTCGACCTGATTGTCGAAGCGATGGGGCCCGCCGTTGCAAACCTCGTTGCGCGCACGCAAAACTGATGCCCGGGCGGCTGTTTCTGACACGCGATGTGGAAGAGCTTGCCACGATTGCTGGAGTTGCAGCACCCGAACCGGAAGCCCCGAGGCGCAATATCCAGCCCGGTCAGGAGGTCCTCATGCTGACGGATCAGGGCTTTTCCCGCATGCGCTGGGGCATGATCCCGACGGGACGCACAAACGCGCGTGGACGGCCTGTGATGGAAACGATCATCAACGCCCGGTCTGAAACCGTGTTCGAAAAATCCGCCTTCGCTGATCTGCGCCGCGCGGTTGTGCCGGTCGATGGCTGGTACGAATGGACCGGCGAGAAACGCCGCAAAACCGCGTGGGATATCCGGCCAAAGGACGGCACGCCGCTCTGGTTTGCTGCAATCTACGATGTCTGGAATGGCCTGGGCGGGATCGAAGTGCCCCAAGTTGCAACCATCACCTGCGCGCCGAGCGGCGATGTCCGTGACATTCATCACCGGATGGGGGTGTTGTTGGAACCCGACAAGTTGCAGGTTTGGCTCACGGGCGACGAAACAGCCGCCCGCGCATTGTGCGTTCCCTGGCCGGACGGGCGCTTGCGCGTCACCGAGGCCAGCGATGTCGATTGGTCAAACCCTTAGGCGAGCGCGATGTTCACCGCTGCTTCGCGACCGTCACGGCCGGATTCAAGGTCGTAAGTGACCTTTTGGTTGTCGGCCAACCCGGTCAGGCCAGAGCGCTCGACCGCAGAGATGTGCACAAACACGTCCTTGCCGCCAGATTCGGGCGCAATAAAGCCATAACCCTTTGTTGTGTTGAACCATTTCACGGTGCCTTCGGCCATCCGCTTTACTCCTGTCTTTCAAAAGATCCGTCAGGTGCGTCAGCACCGGCGGGCTCGGTCAGTCATATCGCTTAACTGGGCCGAACTGGAGCAGTGGTCGATAATAGTAACGTTGCACTGTTACGCATGCGTGGATTCGGGCCGCGAGGCAAGGGAAAAGGCCAATCCGTTAGCATTCGCGTGAACTGTCTTGCCTTTGAAAGGACGTGCCCCATGTACCTTCGTGATGTGCATCAGGGAGTATCACCATGTCAGGCGTAGAAGCGCGCATTGCGGCGAAGACGGAACAGGAACAGCTAGAAGCGCGCTATCAGGCAGCCCGCGCTGACATCGAACGCTCGCGCGAGGTCGAAAACGGCCAGGCTGGCGCGCTGCTCTTTGCCGCCATGGCCTATGGTGACGCGATGGAAGAGAACAAACTGTTCCAAACCGCGTCCCACGCCGCGAAACTTTTTTGCATCGCCGCGGCTTTCATCATCCCGAACCTGCTGGCGATCCACGTTCTGTTCTGAGGGCTTAAGCACCGATTTACCTTGGTTGGGTAAACCGGGGGCATGTCTCGATATCGCCGTCCCTGTATGCCGGGCGCTACCATTTTCTTTACCGTCTGCCTCGCACATCGCGGGGCGACTCTGCTTACAGACGAGGTGGCCCTTCTTCGCAGCGCCGTCCGCCGAACAAAGCTGCGCCGCCCGTTTCATATCGATGCCTGGGTGGTGCTGCCCGATCACATGCATGCTGTCTGGACGCTCCCCAAAGATGATGCGAACTTTTCGGACCGCTGGGGTTCGATCAAAGCCAGGTTCTCGCGCGAGGTTCGGCTTAAACACGGGCTCGGCTTAGTGGGTTGTAAACCCACCCTACGGAATGCCGCGCCTGATTGTAGGGTGGGTTTGCAACCCACCACGATTAACCAAGTGCGTGCGCTGCGAAGCAAAAGCAAACTTGCGAAACAGGACGCCGGTATCTGGCAGCGCCGATTTTGGGAACACCACATCCGCAATCAAGACGACTATGTCGCCCATCTGCGCTATTGCTGGAACAATCCGGTCAGGCACAGATTGGTCGCAAACGCGGTGGATTGGCCCTATTCGTCTATCCACCGCGATTTGGATTTGGCACAACCCGATCGCGCAATTACCAACGCCGCGTAGGGTGGGTTTATAACCCACCAAACCTGCTGCTTGTTACCGCACAAACTTCTTGAACTTCACCCGCTTTGGTTCCAACGCATCCGCGCCCAACCGCCGTTTCTTGTCTTCCTCGTAATCCTCGAAGTTCCCCTCAAACCACTCCACATGCGCGTCACCCTCAAAGGCCAGGATATGCGTGCACAAGCGGTCGAGGAAGAAACGGTCGTGGCTGATCACAACCGCGCAACCCGCAAAGGACTCGATCGCATCCTCCAACGCACGGAGCGTATCAACGTCCAGCTCGTTGGTCGGATCGTCGAGCAGC
>CAZCOX010000313.1:0-3433 GCA_964500115.1 uncultured Rhodobacterales bacterium | reverse complement strand
TAGATACGCGTTCAAAGCATCCGCGCGCGCCTGCTCAAACGGCGCGTCGGGCAGCATCCCTGCGTCAGGATGAGTGGCCGCGACATAGCGCAGGATTGCCGGGTTTTCGGTGATGATACCCTCTGGCGTGCGCAGGGCGGGCACCCGGGCTTTGGGATTGATCTCAAGATATGCCGCTTCTTTGTGCGCACCCTGTGCAATCGGCACCTCATGCGCGGAATAGCTTGCGCCAACCTCCTCCAGCAAAAGATGCGAGGCCAAAGCGGATGATCCCTTGGCGTAATAAAGTGTGAGCATGTGTGTCCCTCCCAAAGTCTTTGTCGTCAAACTAGGGCGCGCAGCAAAATGCCCAATCCCAAAAGCAAACAAAGGGCGATCAGCAGCCGCCGAAAAGCGCTGTCAGATAGACGACGAAACACCATCAACCCCATTTGCGCGGCCAGGATCGATGCGGGCAGGGCGATCAAAAAGGCGGTGACGGTTGTGCCGTCATACGCCCCGCGCCACCACAAAAGCACGGCTGTGGTTGATAGAATAGCCATGTTATAGGGCTGCAACACCGCGCGCGTTTCCGCCTTTGGCCATGGCCGCATGGAGAAATAGATCACCGGCAAGGCTCCGGAAAGCGAGGCCATGCCGCCGAGCACGCCGCCGGTCAAGCCAACGCCGCCGTCCAAAACCGGCGTGCGACGTTCAAACTTCGGCAGGTTCTTCCGAAAGCTGAAGAACCCACCGTAGGTGATCAGAAACAGACCGATGATGATTTTGAGGATGTCTGCATTCACATAGCCCAAAAGCGAAATGCCCACTGGTACGCCAATTAACCCCGGCACGATGAACCGCATCGACCGCGGGATATTGGCGGTCAGCGATCCCCGGATCTCCCATATCCCTTGCAGGCCCGTGACAATCGCCATCAATGCCACAAGCGCAACGGCACTCATCGGCTCCAGTGCGACAAGGAAAAACCCGAGCGCGAATAGCGCCGTGCCTGTGCCTGCCAATCCGTTGATGAATCCACCGGCCATGGCGCCAAGCACGATAAAGACGGCCATGTCCCAACTCATGTAGGGCTGCCCTCTTGGATGTGGCGCCATTTGGGCGGGTTTTCCTCCACCGCCTGCAAAAGGGCTGCGTGAATTTCTTCGATCACTCGCAGCTTGGGATGTTCCTTGCGAAACGCGATACCAAGGCTTCGTGACGGCGGCGGCGGTGTCAGAACGTGACGGCGCAGGGGCAGGGCGTGTCGATTGCCAACGCAAGACACCGGAACGATGGATACACCCAGGTTGGCATTCACCATGCTTGAGATCGCTTCGAGGTTTTCCAACTCCATCGCCTCCCGCACGCGGATGCCCTGATCCTGAATCCACGTCTCAATAAGCGTGCCTACCACGGCGTCGCGGTTGAACCGAATAAACGGATGCGTCTCCAAAATCTCGCGCGGATCGGTGTTTTCGACTTCGGTTGCCGTGACCAGATGCAACGGCTCATCGGCGATTTTGAGAAACGCCATGCCGGGCGGCATCAGCACAGGTTTCGTAATGATTGCAACATCATAGCGCGCGCGATCAATGCCCGAAAGCAGCGCAGATGTGAGCCCGGGATGGATGCGGACATGCAGGTCAGGAAACTTCCTTTGCAAGATCGACATCGACATCGGGGCAAGCCCGGTCAACGTCGTCGGCACCGCGCCGAGCACGATCTCACCGGTAAAACCGTCATCCCCCAGCACGGATGGTACAAGGTTGTCGTAGTCCATCACAAGCGTGCGCGCCTTGGCAACCACGGCCCTTCCAAGCGGCGTCAACTCGGGCGTGCGGCGGCTGCGGTCGAATAGGGCAATCCCCAACTCATCTTCCAACGCGCGCATTTGCTGGCTCACGGCGGCATGGGTGATGAACACCTTGTCCGCCGCGGCACTGAATGTCTTGTGATCGGCAACAGCGATCAGGGTCTTGAGCAGACGGATGGACATTGCGTGTTAGCGAAACCTGATCTTACAGAAGCTGTAAAATAATATTATTTCGTCAAAGTTCTACTTAAGGTTAGGCTTGAGTCAAGCGCCCGGAACAGGGCCATTCATGATATGGGAGGAAGTTATGAACCTACTGAAATTTGGGTCTGTCTTTGCGTTGGGTGTGGGAGTTCTCGCGGGGGCTGCGATGGCGGAATATCCCGAGCGCCCGATCAACATGGTCATTCCATACGGTGCAGGTGGCGCGACTGACATTTCCGCCCGCACCATCGCCGAGCCTCTGGGCAAGGCGGTTGGGGAAGCGCTCGTGATGGCAAACGTCACCGGGGCCGGTGGCGCAACGGGTTCCGTTGCGGTGCAAAATGCCAAGGGTGATGGATACACAATGCTCTTTGCGCGCGTCGGCTCCCACTCTGTGAACCCGGCGATGAAAGCAACATTGCCCTACACACTCGACGATTTCCGCTTTGTGACAGTGTACGAGATCAACCCGGTTGCTTGCGCGGTTCGTCCCGACAGCGGCATCAATTCGATGGACGACCTTGTTGCGAAAGTTGCCGAAGGTGGTGTCAGCTATTCCTCCTCCGGCGTTGGATCGCTGCTGCATCTCGCAGGTGCCATGGTTCTCAAGGAATTCGGCGTCGAAAACCCGCTAACCGAGGCAACGCACATCCCGCAAAAAGGCGGCGGGGCTGCCGCGACGGCGGTTCTGAACGGCACGGCGACGTTCCTCTGCACCAACTCTTCCGCCTTGGCGAGCTTTGTGGCCAATAACCAGCTCAAGCCGCTGATGGTCACGACCGCTGAACCTGTTGTCGGCTTTGACGCGCCAACGGCCAACGATCTGGGCAAGCCCAGCCTGAACCAGCTGGTCGGTTGGACAGGCATCGCCGGCCCCGATGATCTGCCCGACGATGTGGCAGAAAAGTGGGGCGCGTGGATGGCAGAAGCCACGGCAGACACCACGTTCCGCGAAACTATGGAAGCGCGTGGTTCCGTGATCGAGTTGATGGACCCAGTGGCCGCCAACGAGTTCATCCAGGGCCAATACGAAGTGTTCCGCGCCTTGGTGGATGATCTGGGAATGCGCATCGAAGGCTGACGTGTTCGTGAAAGCAAATTAAGACTTATCGCGTCGGGGCTACCCCGGCGCGATTTTTGCATCGGAGCGAGCGGACACATGAGCTTGAAATCCTTGCACCTGCGACTCGGGATCGCCACCTGCCTTGCGTCGGTTTTCCTGATTTTCTTCGCCATTCCACGGTTTGTGTCTTCGCCGTCGAACGTCGGGAATATCGTGCTGTCCCCGTTATTTTGGCCCTACGTGCTGGCGGGGCTTGCTGGTCTTATGGGGCTTGGCCTGCTCTATACATCCTTCCGCGCGGGCGCGGAGCCTTTGGCGGACGAAGACGACCAACCCGACCCAGAGGGCGCCGCCCCTTGGGCGCGTCTGGC
>CAZCOX010000312.1:0-3440 GCA_964500115.1 uncultured Rhodobacterales bacterium | reverse complement strand
ATCAGCCCGGATGTGCGCGCAAACTACCTCGCCTCCCCGCCCCTTGTGGTGGCCTATGCGCTGGCAGGCACGCTCGACATTGATCTGACAACCGAGCCGTTGGGCACCGACAAAGACGGCAATGACGTGTTCCTGAAAGACATCTGGCCAAGCCAGGCGGAAATCGCAGAACTGGTCGAACAGACCGTGACCCGCGAAGCGTTTATGGAGAAATACGCCGAAGTCTTCACCGGCGACGAAAAGTGGCAAGGTGTTGAGACCACCGACGAGAAAACCTACGACTGGCCGCCAACCTCGACCTGCGTCCAGAACCCGCCCTATTTCCAGGGCATCCCGATGGACACCAAGAAGATCGAGAACATCGAGGGCGCGAAAGTGTTGGCTCTGCTGGGCGACATGATCACCACAGACCACATCTCGCCTGCTGGCTCGTTCAAGGAAACAACTCCAGCCGGCAAATACCTGACAGAGCGCCAGGTCAGCCCGCGTGAGTTCAACTCTTACGGATCACGCCGTGGCAACCACGAGATCATGATGCGCGGCACCTTCGCCAACATCCGCATCAAGAACGAGATGCTGGATGGCGTAGAAGGTGGCTACACCAAAGGCCCCGATGGCGCGCAAACGTCGATCTTTGACGCGGCGATGGCGTACCAAGAGGCAGGCACACCGCTTGTGATCTTCGGGGGCGAACAATACGGCGCAGGGTCTTCCCGTGACTGGGCGGCGAAAGGCACAGCGCTCTTGGGTGTGAAAGCTGTGATCGCGGAAAGCTTTGAGCGTATTCACCGCTCCAACCTCGTCGGCATGGGTGTGATCCCGTTCGAATTCACCAACGGTGACACGCGCAAAACCCTGGGACTGACCGGTGCCGAAACCGTGGCGATCCACGGGCTCGATACTGTGACACCACTGGCCGAAGTGCCCTGCACCATCACCATGGCAGACGGAACCGAGAAGAACATCACGCTCAAGTGCCGGATCGATACGGCGGTCGAGATTGAATACATCGAAAACGGTGGTGTTCTGCACTACGTGCTGCGCAACCTTGCCAGCGAAGATGCGATTGCTGCTGAGTAATCGGAGTGTGAGTTAGTTGAACAGACGTGCTTTTCGGCGCGTCTGTTCAATTCGATTTCCAGTGTTCGCCTCAATTCGGCACTGGCACGCATGCACCGCCTTCGACAAAGCTCGAAGGGTTTCTGCCGCGCCAGACGATATCACCTTCTGGGCCGAAACACAGCACAAGCCCTTCAAAGCTGGTCATCATGTCGTAAGGCAAATCTCGTACCGGATCGCATTGTGTTTCAGTTGGCGCAACCACATAGCCGCCAATCCCCATGGCCATCGCAGCGCAGAACACGCCACCATTATGCCCGCGGGCCACGCGGCAGTTCGGCAGCCAGATTTTGTCGACAAGGCCATTCAACTGGTTGAACAGGTGGACATTTTCGCTGGAGAACCCCTGCCCAAGTTGCAAGACACCTGCATTGCCATGGCAGCTTAGGACAAGATTTTTCAATCTCCCGCGTCGCGCGCCTCGGGCCACCTCTCCAATCCATTCAACGATGTGTTCAGGGCTTTCGGAAGAGGCAATGTCCCACGTATTCCACATTCGATATCTCCGCGTCAGTTCCCCCAAACTCACGCGGGGGTCGTTGACGGCCATGTTGGGTCTCGGCAATCGGTACATGTGGTGGCTCCCGAAAAATAGGGCTGGCAGGTCGTGCAAAAACGCGGATCAAGTAAGATTTTCAAATCAGCCTATCACAGCCGAACCGCTTTTCAACGTTGCGAAACGACCGATAGCGGGATCGAAAAAAGGTCCATCCTGTCGCATGTGACAGCTTGGCCCATACACTTTTCCCCAGCGATGCACATTTATGTCGGACGAGGCAGTTATTTACGCGAGTAAACCCATGAAAATGCTAACCCTGATCCAGACAGCAGCTTTGCTGATACTTGCCGGTGCGAGCGTTTTTGCAGGCACAACCGATGTGATGCACATCTGGTAAGCTGCTAGTTTACCATCGCTTTTTCAAAGGCGGGTTCGAAACGGTGTTCGTAATCTGAACCCACCAACGGACCAGCAAACCGGAAAAGCACAACCCCGTTTCCATCCACGATAAAAGTCTCTGGCGGTGCGGTGACGCCCCAGTCAATCGACGTCCGCCCCGCCGGGTCAAACGGCACGGCGACGAACGGGTTGCCATCATCTTCGAGGTACTGCTTGGCGTTCGCCTCTTGATCGCGGATGTTCACACCGATGATCGGGATGCCGTCTGCCTGCATCTCCAGCAGTTTCGGATGTTCAAAACGACAAGGCGGGCACCAGCTGGCCCAGAAATTTACCAGCGTCACCTCTCCGGTTTCGAACATCTCGGGCGAAAACGCATCATAGCCGTCTAGTGCAACCTCGGTAATCGGTGGTGCCGGTTGGCCAACGCGGGTCGATGGCAACCCCTGCGGGTCTTCTCGAAACATGCCCACATAAGCCAGCGCCGCAAAGGCCGCAAAAACCACGGGCGGCAGCACCATCAAGGGCGAGAGCTTAGTCATCTGTTTTGATCCGTGCTTCAACTTCGTCCAAGGCCACCCGCACCTTGCGCGCGCGGCGCAGGCTGACCAACACAATCACCGCAAGCAGGATCAGCGTCACCCCGTAGCTGCTCAGTACTTCAAACGCGTATTTGCCCAGATCCGGCATCAGGCTTGTCCTTCCCGCGCAAGCAAAGCCCGCGTGCGCCGGGCACGGATCTCTGTCTGCGTACGCAGAAACACCAACGCGATGAACAACAACACAAACCCGGCGATACTGACCAGCAGCGGAAACCAGAACACATCAGAGATGTTCTCTTCCTTGTCCAGGCTGAGTGTTGCGCCCTGATGCAGGCCCTGATTCCAGAAGTTCACGGCATACCGGCTCAGCAGCGCAAAGACCGACCCCACAAGACACAGGATCGACGTCAGATCCGCCGCCGTGTCGTCATTTTCGATCGCTTCCCACAATGCCATGTAGCCAAGGTAAAACAGGAACAGGATCAGAAACGAGGTCAGGCGCGGATCCCACGCCCACCACGTGCCCCACATCGGCTGCCCCCAGAACGCACCTGTCGCCAGCGCAATCAGCGTCATGACCGTGCCGACGGGTGCTGCCGCCCGCGCGGCCAATGCCGAGACATGGTGCCGCCGCACAATCCAGATAAGCGACGCCACAAGCATCATCAGCCACGCATTAATCGCCATAAGCGCCGATGGCACGTGAATGTAGATAATCTTGACGGTTGATCCCTGCCGGAAATCATCTGGCGTAAAGAAGAACCCCCAGACCAGACCCGTCACCAGACAGAGGGCCGTCAGCACCCAAATCCATGGCAACACCTTGTCGGTGGTGCGGATGAATTTCACAGGATTTGCGTATTCCCACAAAGACATATGCG
>CAZCOX010000311.1:1576-3447 GCA_964500115.1 uncultured Rhodobacterales bacterium | reverse complement strand
GGATCGCCATCCCGCGGTCTGGCGATGGCCCGGCGCGGGGGTGGTGCGTGTGAACACGCACCCTACGGTTTGTGGGCATCGGCGCGTTTTCTATCCGGCGTCAGAAGCCGGAACTTCCAACCGTCCAAACAACGGACAACCCAGCGTCGTCTGCAAGGCCGCGGTCAGACCGTCGATGGTCTCGGTTGTGACGTACATTCCGCCGGTCGCTTCGGCGAGGCAGCGGGTGACGTTTTCGGTGCCGAACTCCTGCTCCGGGTTGTTCCACTGGAAATAGGCGTCATGCGGATTGAGCTGGAACCCGATCACATGCACGGTCAGGTCGTAGGCCTGATCCGCCAGTTGCGCGGCAAGCGAACAGGGCCTCCCGCCGCAAGTCTCGGATCCGTCGGTCAGCAGCACGATCACACCCGGCTCTGTCCGGTGGTTCATCACTTCAGCAGCCTGCGCCACAGCCTCGGTCAGGGGTGTCAGACCGCCAGGGGCAAAGTTGCGGGTGGCTTTCAGGATCGGCTCTGCGGATTTTTCGATAGGGCGGAACTGTAGCGAGATGCCCGCGCAGGCATCGCCCACCTGCTGGGGCCCGTAGATCATCAGACCGACGCGGCGGAAATCCTCGATCTCGGGCAGCGCGCGGGCCATGGCGCGTTGGGCTTCGGCAATCTTGGGCAGGCCCTGGATGCCGAGCGTCGTGTCCACCATGGAGGTGGAGCCGTCAAAGACCAGCATCGCGTCGGTCGTGCAATCGGGCTGTGCGACGGTTGGCAAAAGGGCAAGAGCAAAGGCAAGGCGCATGACGGCAATAATGGACCGTCTTGTGCCGTAGGCAAGGCCTATCCCGCGCGGCGCACGGTGTGGAAGAGGCCCATTTCGCTCTGTCAACGTCGCGCATAGGCTGTCTGCCCCAGCGCCCAGGCGCCAAGGATCGCGCCGTTCAGCACGAAGAGGTAGAGCGGGTAGGCCAAGAGCACCCAATCGAGCGCACCGACGGACAGGATCGCGCAGCAGGCGGCGACAAATGATAAGGCCCAGGTCGTCATCGTTTCGCTGTTTGGAAACCAATAGGTCTTTTGCACGGTCAGCATGCCGCCCATCAGGCTGATTGCGATAGAGATGAGCAATGCGTAGGTGGCCGAATGGGTAACATACCACAACCCAAGGCCAAGCAGCGCCACGGACAAGACCGTCGCGTCTGTGCGCGTCATAAACGCGCCCTGGCCGCGCACAACGGACAGCAAGAACACCAGCGTTGTGCATCCGGCCTGCGCTGCCGAGAAGCCAAGCGATGTGGTTGCGCCTTCGTGCAGTTGCGAAAAGAAGGATATCGTCGCCAGAACCGACCAGATCAGCCAGCAGGCGCGATGCGGTCGGGTGTGTCCCTGAAGCGTGTGCAGGATGTACGGCAAGTACGCGATGATACTGAGAAGAGTGGCCACGCTGCCAAAGAGGTCTTGTGCCTCGGGTGTAAAAATCCACGCAATCATGATGGTGCCGCGCCGCCCATTTTGAAAAGTCTGAAATCAAGTCGTCTCGTGCGGCGAAATTCGCTGCCGCTACGTCAACATGGCGCAGGTCTAAGCCTCTGACGAGACAGGAATACCTGACCTCACACCGAATTCACGACTGTGAAACGCATGTTGGCATTCACATGCCGCTGTGCTGACAACACGGGCAGAATGAAAATTCTGCACCTGCAAAGCGCCAGGTTTGCCGGCGGCGCAGGTCCCCCCTTGATCGCCCCCGCGCAACCTTCTATACGCCCCCGGTGGTCAGCTTTGACCCGATTCAAAAACCAAGAAATGCCGTGTGCCGCTCTCGTTCGCTTCGGGGCGGAGGTCCGGCGAAGGAGAAGCGATATGAAACTGCATGAA
>CAZCOX010000311.1:0-1476 GCA_964500115.1 uncultured Rhodobacterales bacterium | reverse complement strand
CGCCGCAAGAAAGACGGCATCCGCGTTCTGGCCAAAGGCGAGATCAGCGCGAAACTGAACCTGTCTGTCACCGGTGCTTCCAAATCTGCTGTCGAAGCGGTGGAGAAAGCTGGTGGTTCACTCACGGTCACATCCGCGCAGGCCGCCGAATAAGAGGTTGTGAGCGGCCTATGCGCCGCTTACATACTCCCAGAGCTTTTTCCAACGCCGCCTGAGCCGGACCGCTCTTGGCGGCGTTCATCATAAAAGAGACCCGCATGGTATCAGCAGCAGAACAAATGGCCGCGAATACGAGCTGGGCGGCGCTTGGCAAGGCGACAGACCTGCGCAACCGCATCCTGTTCACGCTTGGCCTTCTGATCGTTTACCGCATCGGCACGTTCATTCCCGTCCCTGGCATCGATGGGCTCGCGCTTCGCGAGTTTATGGAGCAGGCCCAGCAAGGCATCGGCGGCATCCTGACGATGTTCACCGGCGGGGCTTTGGGGCGGATGGGCATCTTTGCCCTCGGGATCATGCCCTATATCTCGGCCTCGATCATCGTTCAGCTTTTGACCTCCATGGTCCCCTCGCTTGAGCAACTCAAGAAAGAAGGCGAACAGGGCCGTAAGAAGATCGCGCAGTATACGCGCTATGGTACCGTTTTACTTGCAACCTTTCAGGCATACGGCCTTGCTGTGAGCCTTGAGGCCGGTGATCTTGTGACAGACCCCGGGTGGTTCTTCCGTGCCTCCTGTGTGATCACGTTGGTCGGCGGCACCATGTTCCTGATGTGGCTGGGTGAGCAGATCACGGCGCGCGGTGTCGGCAACGGCATTTCGCTGATCATCTTTGTTGGCATCATCGCCGAAGTGCCTGCAGCGCTGGCCCAGTTCTTTGCATCCGGCCGCTCCGGTGCCATCAGCCCGGCTGTGATCGTCGGGGTGATCATCATGGTCATTGCGGTGATCACGTTTGTGGTCTTCATGGAGCGGGCGCTCCGAAAAATCACGATCCAGTACCCGCGCCGCCAGATGGGCATGAAAATTGCCGAAGCGCAGAACAGCCACCTGCCGGTCAAGGTGAACCCATCGGGTGTTATCCCGGCGATCTTTGCCAGCTCTCTGCTGCTTTTGCCGACGACGATCAGTACGTTCAGCGGCCAGCAAACTGGCCCGATCATGTCGACCATTCTGGCCTATTTCGGCCCGGGTCAGCCGCTTTACCTGCTGTTCTTCGGGGCAATGATTGTCTTCTTCGCGTATTTCTACACGTTCAACGTGTCGTTTAAGGTCGAAGACGTTGCAGACAACCTGAAGAACCAGAACGGATTTGTGCCGGGTATTCGCCCTGGCAAAAAGACAGCGGAGTATCTGGAATATGTGGTGAACCGCGTTCTGGTGCTCGGTTCGGCCTATCTGACAGCCGTTTGCTTGTTGCCTGAGGTGCTGCGCGGTCAGTATGCGATCCCGTTCTACTTTGGAGGTACATCAGTAC
>CAZCOX010000310.1:0-3477 GCA_964500115.1 uncultured Rhodobacterales bacterium | reverse complement strand
GCCGCGTCATAGCTCTCGCCCGCGTATACGCTTGTCCCGTCGATACCAGCGGCGGTTGCCATTTCAGCAAATGTTGCGCCACCGGCGTTGTCGCTGCCAGGTGCCGTGCCGATGGTGCCATCGATGTCGCTGCCGAAAGTTTCGGTGAGCGAGTCACCGATCATACCATCGCCCAGCGCGAACATGTCGAACGCACCTGTGTCGAGCGAGCCCTGGATGATGCCAGCACCACCCTGGTCGACATAGCCCAGAACAACCAGAGCGTCACCGCCGGCAGAGGCCAGAGCACCCACTTCGGCAGAGTAGTCCGCCTTGCCGTCTTCATGCGGTGCAGTCAGCGTGATCGTGCCGCCTGCGGCCTCGTAGGACGATTGGAACGCGTCGGCAAAGCCTTTGCCGTAGTCGTTGTTGGTGTATGTCACGGCAACCGTGGTTATGCCTTTCTCAACCAGAAGGTCCGCCAGAACCGCACCCTGACGCGCGTCGGACGGGGCTGTGCGGAAGAACAAACCGTTGTCTTCGGCTTCGGACAGCGCCGGAGATGTTGCGGAAGGCGAGATCATGACCATCCCGTTCGGTACGGCGACGTTGGCCAGAACCGCGCCGGTCACGCCAGAGCAATCCGCGCCCATGATGCCTTTGACCCCGTCAGATGTAATCAGGCGCTCCGCAGCGGCTGTGGCTGCAGCGCTATCAACGCATGTGCTGTCGGCGCGCACCGGCGTGACTTTCATGCCACCCATCAAAGCGCCACTTTCCGTCACTTCAGCCATCGCCATTTCGGCACCCGCGGCCATCGCAGGCGTCAAGGATTCAATTGGTCCGGTAAAGCCAAGGATGATGCCCAGCTTCACTTCGTTTCCGTGGCTTTCCGCATAAGCGGCACCGGCCATCAAGGCAGCCGTTGCTGTGGCTGTCAGAAGGTTTTTCATTTGATTTCTCCCGTGTTGGAACATTCTGTGTGTTCTTTGGGCAGATTAGGGCTGCAAATCCAAAAAGGAAAGACCTGTCGCATGGGCAAGTGTCTTGTCAAAAGCGACCTTTTTTCAGCGGCTTACGCTGCATAGATGTGTCCAACGTATGAATCTTTGCTTGGCTCACGTCCGCGTGGGGTTTGCTTGCCCACGTGCGCTTTGCCTCCATATAAACCTTAGGCCCATCTCTAGATACGGAGACTGTTCACGTGTTGAAGCTTCGCCCCTTGATCCTGTCCGCCTGTCTTGCCGCCGCACCTGTGATGGCGGTTGCACAAGTCACATCCGAAACGCTGCGATCAGACGCCGGGTTTCTGGATGTCTCAGCGGTTGTCACCGGCCTCGACACACCTTGGGCTTTTGGATTTTTACCGAATGGTAAAATCGTGATCACCGAACGCGACGGCGCAGTTTTGCTTGTGACTCCGGGCGAAGGTGCCACGACGCTTCGCAATCCGCCGGATGTTCTGGTTGACGGGCAGGGCGGCCTGCTGGACGTGATGGTGCCACGCGATTTCGCGCAGAGCCGCGAGCTTTTCTTTACACATGCCAAGCGGCAACGCGGCGGCAGCGGCACGGCAGTGACAAAGGTCACGCTCAGTGCGGATGAGACGTCACTGACAAACCACGAAACGATTTTCGAGATCGCAGAGGGATCGGAAGGCGGGCGGCACTTCGGCTCGCGCATCGCAGAAGCCCCCGATGGCACGTTGTTCCTCACGGTCGGGGATCGCGGCAATCGCCCCTCTGCGCAAGACAGAAGCCTGCACAATGGATCGGTGCTGCGCATCACCCGCGACGGCGCAGCGCCAAGCGACAACCCGTTTGTTGGGACGGATGGTGTTTTGCCGGAAATCTGGTCCTACGGGCACCGCAATCCGCAGGGCGCAACGTTTGATGCAAACGGCCAGTTCTGGGTCAACGAACACGGCGCGCGGGGCGGAGACGAGGTGAACCGCGTTCAGAAAGGCGCCAATTACGGCTGGCCGGTGATCGCTTACGGAAAACATTATTCCGGTCGCACGATCGGCGAAGGCACGGAAAAAGCCGGGATGGAGCAACCCGAAACCTATTGGGACCCGTCCATCGCACCCTCGGGCATGACCACCTATGACAATGGCCCGATTGGAAGCTGGAATGGCGACATGTTCATCGGATCGCTCAAATTCGACTACATCGCACGGCTCGAAGGGTCGCCCTTGCGCGAGGTCGAACAGCTTAAAGGCCGCAGCACCCAGCGTGTCCGCGACGTGCGACAGGGGCCAGATGGCGATTTATATTTCCTGAGTATCGGGAACGGGGCGCTTTACAGGCTGTCTGCAGGGTCCTGATTGCAATAATTCTTCGGAAAACGCCGCCGCTGCTTTAAAATCTGTTCGTTTTCGTAAAACGGTAGAATTCAACAAGGCGGTAATATGTTTAGAACTTTGAAAATCGTATTCCTAACGCTGGCGATGTGGCTGTCTGCCGCTCAAGCCCAAACGCCAGAATTCATGCATTGTTATTTGCATGAAGCGCCTGCCGATGCGCCAGTTTCAACATCACAGAATATGAGCGGCATGCTGTTCTTGGTGCAAGTCGCAAGCTTGCGGCATGCATGCGGATTTGACACATCAAAAGATGAAATGGCGCTGGCAAATCGTGTGTCTGATGGCGGGTGCTCAGCCTCCAGCGAAATTGCAGAGTTTGCCGCCGAGACATTTGACCTTAACGCTGAGGTGGAACGGCAAGCTCTATTGGAAGAAGCTGGAGGCGACAGTGATTTGATTGATAGTTTGTGCAAAGCTGTCGAACTATGCGTTCCCGGGCGCGCGGGTTATGACGATGAATGCGAAGCCAGACTCGAGAGTGTGATGTCGAATTAGTGGAAACCACTGCGTTCATTTAATGCAATGATTTGCGCACCTTTGTCAGACCGACAACCGCGAGGCGTGCGCGCCACGTTCGCGGTAGGGGGTCGTTTCGTAATGCGCACGGTAGCATTTGGAAAAGTGGGACGGTGACGCAAAGCCACAAGCAAGCGCCACGTTGATCACGCTCATATCGGTCTGCATCAGCAGGTTGCGCGCCTTTTGCAGGCGCAGTTCCATGTAATAGCGCTTGGGGGATCGGTTCAGGTACCGGCGGAACAGACGCTCCAACTGGCGCGTGGACATACCGACCTGCTGGGCCAGGATCGACGGGCTGATCGGCTCTTCGATGTTTTGCTCCATCATCTGGATGACTTTGGAGAGTTTTGGGTGCCGTACGCCAATCCGGGTGGGCACTGACAGCCGCTGCGTGTCCTGATCGGTGCGGATCGAGTTGTAGATCAACTGGTCGGCAACCGCCCCGGCGAGTTCTTCGCCATGATCGTCGGCAATCAGCTTGAGCATCAAGTCAACCGATGCCGTGCCGCCTGCAGTGGTGATCCGATTGTTGTCGACCACGAATATCGATTTGGTCAGTTCGACCTCTGGAAACTCCTCGGAAAAGCTGTCCTGGTTTCCCAATGGATCGTGGC
>CAZCOX010000309.1:0-3482 GCA_964500115.1 uncultured Rhodobacterales bacterium | reverse complement strand
AGCTTTTTCGAGCGTTGTTGAACGGCAAGGTATTCGACGATGCGTTCCTTGACCTTTTCAAGCCCGTAGTGATCGGCATCAAGCACCTTTTCGGCATTACCCAAGTCTTTCTTAACGCGGGATTTTTTGCCCCACGGGATCGACAGCATCCAGTCAAGATAGTTGCGCACGACGGTGGCTTCGGCGCTCATCGGGCTCATGTTCTTGAGCTTTTTGATCTCGGCGTCGGCCTTTTCCTTGGCTTCTTTGGACAGCTTGGTCTCGTTGACCTTGGCTTCCAGTTCAGCCACTTCGTTCTGGCCTTCCTCGCCGTCGCCCAGTTCCTTCTGAATAGCCTTCATCTGCTCATTCAGATAATACTCGCGCTGCGTGCGCTCCATCTGGGATTTGACGCGGGTTTTGATCTTTTTCTCGACCTGCAGAACGGACATTTCGCCCTGCATCAGGCCATAGACCTTTTCGAGCCGCTCGCTCACTGCGAGGGTTTCCAAAAGTTCCTGCTTTTGATCAACCTCGATCCCGAGATGCCCTGCGACAAGGTCAGCAAGTTTGGCCGGCTCCTCGGCCTCTGACACTGCGCCCATCGCCTCTTCGGGGATGTTTTTCTTAACCTTGGAGTAGCGTTCAAACTCTTCGGCAACGGTGCGCACCAGCGCCTCAATTGCTGCGGGATCTCCCGGCATTTCCGTCAGCGGCTCTGCGCGCGCCTCAAAGAAGTCGTCGTTTTCAAGGTATTCGGTGATCCGCACCCGCTTCTGGCCTTCGACCAGAACCTTGACCGTGCCATCGGGCAGCTTCAGCAGTTGCAGCACATTGGCCAGGACACCGGCTTTGTAGATGCCATCGGTTTGCGGGTCGTCATCGGCAGGGTCCATCTGGCTGGCCAGAAGGATCTGCTTGTCATCAGCCATGACCTCTTCCAGCGCGCGCACGGATTTGTCGCGGCCCACGAAAAGCGGGACAATCATATGTGGGAAGACCACGATGTCGCGCAGGGGCAAAACGGGGTAAGAGGCGTTCAAAGGCTCTTGCATGCTCGTATCCTTGTTCTTGGCAAGATGGCACTGGCCCCGCTTGGCGGCAGCCCCGGCCATCTCCGTTCATGGAGTGTTAAGGTGGGTTGAGGGATGCTTAAAATCAACCCGGCCCCACTTTTCGAACACAGTGCGCCTATCAGAGGGCGGGTGCAAGATGTGATTGAGGCCAATTTTCACAGTGCTGAAAGCATCAACAGTGGCTCTTCGATGTCGTCAGACGCCTGATTCAAATAATCGCGTCCAGATACGCGGTGACTCGCAAGCGACTTCATTAAAGAGGGAACAGTCGCAGTTCGCGCGTTGATCTGCAAAAGCAACGATTGGATCAAAACTGCTTGTTCTTGGCTGCCAAGCTTGGTCGCGAGTACGTCACCGGGAAGACTGAGGATCAACTGCTCCATACGACTGACGTGGGCTTTCGCACGCATGGCAGCCCGCTCTTTTTCATCCAGCCAGGCGTAACCTTGTATTTGAGCGGCGCTACACAAAGAAAGAGCAGCAATGCACTCATATAGCCCATGAAAATCCACCCGATTTCGCTTGGTGATAGCATTCAGTCGCCCACAAAGCACAACGAAGCAGTCGTGCAATCGATCCTGTTCACCTTCAATGACCTGAGTGGTCTTCTTACTCATTGATGCTTCGCTGACGCGCTCTAGCGACGCTTCAATGCGATGCAAAACCTCGCTGACGTCCCAATCCTGCATTGCCTCGGTTTGACGTTCGATTTGATCTGACAGGTCGTCAAAGCGGTTCTGAATCTTTTTGAGCCGCGAAAGGATGAGCGCGGTGCTTGCCACCGAAACCCCAATTCCAACAAAAGACGTCGCCAGCGTAGCTATCTGCACGGTCTGCATCCCGCCCATCAAAGTTTGCAGGCGATCAAGGCGGCTTTTGATCTGTTCATTTTGAACAATTCCTACGACGTTGGCGATACCCCCAACTGGATCGGCCAGCGTGGACGACAAAGCGGAAGCTCCAGCATCAAAAAACCGTCCCGCCAGTGTTTGCGTCAACTGGGTTTCTTGAAGGTGCGCAATTATTTTCTTTGAGGCGGTGTCGCGAACAAGAACGCCAATTCGTTCCGCCGCACCTGACGCGACAGCGTCAGCAAGGTCATCAGGAACCTTAGCAAGTATGGTTTGCGCGGCCATTACTCTAATCCCCTAAGACGGACATCGCGCGCCTCATCAATGGCTTCCAAGAGTTTTTGCTGCACGGAAGCAGTTTTATTGCGAGGCTCATTATCGAGCAGCGTTCGCTGGATTGCGCTTTCGACATGTGCTTTGAATCTCGATCTCATGCGTTTTTGCGCTTTTGATAGCAACGTGGGTGACACAACAGCCAGCGTGGTTGCACCGGCCAGAACTGCTCCGAAAACAGGCCACGAGAACGTGACGAATGTGCCTGTCGTGACCAACCCAATAAAACTGGTTGTGACAGTCGTCGTCGCGACGGTCGAAGCCACAGCTGTCGCACCAATTGAAGCAACAGCTGTTGCCCCGCCAGCAGTCAACATTGCCAATTCGCCCGCATCATTGCGCCAGTTTTCGCTCGCGCCTTCAAGTACATCTATCGAATTTTCGAGATGCTCCTCCAGAGACTTCGCGAGATCAGTACAGAAAACAATCAAATCTGCGTTCAATTGCGTCTCGATTTGCCGTCGTTGTCGTGACGGCAAGCAGAGTTGTTTGAACGGCAACTGATCAATCTTGGCGAATGTGTCGAATGTCAGCTTCGCGGCCGCTGTCGCGCAATCAAAACTGATGCGCCCCCGTTCCTGTGACCACCAAGCCAGAATTTCCTGGCGAACCACCAATTTGTCTTCAGATTGCACGATATTTGTCTTCGGCATTATTCGTTTGCATACACGATGCACCAGACATCGGATCGCGCGAAGGCATAATCCCCAAATCGCTTCGATTGGCAAAGAGGTGTGAAGCAACTGTCAAAGACGTTCAACATCCCCGTCCGCGCGTTTGGCATGGAAGGCCGTTTCGAACTCTGCGAATGCGCCGTTGGCAATCGCGTCGCGCAGGCCCTGCATGAGTTCCTGATAGTAATGCAGGTTGTGCCAGGTCAGCAGCATACCCGAAATCATTTCCTGCGCGCGGAAGACATGGTGCAGGTAGGCGCGTGAGTAGTTGCGGCAGGCGGGGCATGTGCAGTCTTCGTCAAGCGGGCGCGGGTCGTCCTGATGGCGGGCGTTCTTGATGTTGACCTGCCCGCGGCGTGTCCAGGCTTGCCCTGTGCGACCGGAACGTGATGGCAGCACGCAATCCATCATGTCGATGCCGCGTTTCACAGCGCCCACGATATCGTCGGGTTTACCGACACCCATCAGGTAGCGCGGCTTGTCGTGCGGCAGTTGCTCGGGTGCAAAATCGAGGCAGCCGAACATGGCCGCCTGCCCTTCGCCCACCGCAAGGCCACCCACAGCGTAGC
>CAZCOX010000308.1:0-3482 GCA_964500115.1 uncultured Rhodobacterales bacterium | reverse complement strand
GCGTGACCATCCGCCATTACTTCAACACGATGCACGCAGGCAAAGGCCAGCCCAATTGGACCTGGGCGGTCACGGCCGTGATTTTTGTCATCATCATGTGGCTGTCTTCCGCCAACAGCTGGGGCAGCTACGATGAGGCGGCAGAGCTTCCGCTAACCGACTACGAACAGCGCTTCGCCTCTGCGGCAGGGTTTGAGGATGCGTACAATACGGTGCAGGGCAATTGCTCCATGTGCCATGCGCGGGAACCGCTGTGGGATGGTATCCGCTGGGCGCCAAAAGGCGTGTATCTCGAGACAGAGGGCGACGTCGCCCGGAATGCGCACATGATCTATTTGCAGGCCGGCATCAGCCACGCCATGCCACCGCCTTTTGCCATCCAGATGGATGATGACGCCCGCGCGCAGATCGTGGCGTGGTATCGATCTGTCGACTAAGCTGCGTCTTGCGGCCAAAGCTCTGACATCAGCATCGTCCGCCCGTTGGGCTGTACAACGCGCACATGGCTGCGCCGCATCAGGCGCGGCTCGGCCACACCAACGGAATGTGCGATTGTCTCCACCTCCTTGATGATCTCTTTCGCGTAAGCCGCGACGCGGGTTTCCTTGTCTTCGACCACCAGACCCTTCTGAAACCTCGGATCATGCGTTGTAATACCCGTCGGGCAGGTGTTCTTGTTGCACTTCAGCGCCTGAATGCAGCCCAGCGCGAACATGAACCCGCGCGCGGAGGTTACGAAATCCGCCCCCGTCGCGAGCGCCCAAGCGACGTCCCCGGGATTGACCAGCTTGCCGCTAGCGACCAACGCGATCCGGTCACGCAATCCCGCGGCGTTCCGCAAATTTGCCACCAGTGGCAATGCCTCGCGAATGCTCATCCCGACAAGATCGATCAGAGGCATCGGGGCAGCCCCGGTTCCACCTTCACCACCATCAATGGTGATGAAATCCGGCGCAGTCTCAGCACCGCGCTCTGTGATCGCCGCGAACAAACCGGCAATCGCGTCCTCGGCCCCGACCACAAGCTTGATACCCGTGGGCTTGCCCGTCACCTCGCGGATGTGCCCAATCATGTCGAGCAGATCGTTCCAGTCATCGACCTCTTCATGGCGATTGGGTGAGATGCTGTCTTGGCCGCGCGCGATCCCACGAATGCTTGCGATCTCGGGCGTGATCTTGGCGCCGGGCAGAATACCTCCCTTGCCCGGCTTTGCGCCCTGGCTCAGCTTGATCTCAAACATCCGCACAGTTTCATGCGCCGAGACTTCACGCAGTTTGCCGTCATCAAGCCGCCCTTCCGCATCGCGCACGCCATACTTGGCCGTACCGATCTGAAAAACGATGTCGCAACCCCCTTCCAGGTGATAGGGCGACAACCCACCCTCGCCCGTGTTCATCCAGATGCCGGCTCGCTTGCAGCCCCGGCTCAGCGCCCGTACTGCCGGTTTCGAAATCGCGCCATAGCTCATGCCGGACAGGTTAAAGAAAGACGGCGCCGAATACGGAATACGCGCACCAGCCCCAATCACCTTGGGTTCTGAACTGGCGAACTGGTTGTCCACCGGCGGGAACGCCGCGTTCACAAACAAGGGTGTGCCAACCACGCTCAGGTTGCGCGTCGACCCGAACGCAACCGTGTTCCCATGCCCGTCTGCAGACCGTTTCACCCATTCCCTTTGTGCACGGTTAAACGGCAACTCCTCCCGGTCCATGGCAAAGAAATACTGGCGAAAAAACTCGCCCAGTTGCGAAAAGATGTGCCGAAACCGCCCGATCACCGGGTAATTGCGCCGGATCGCATCTTCGGTCTGGGAGCGGTCGATGACGAACAGGATCACAGCGACCAGTGCCGCCAAACCGATCACCGCCACAAACAGCACCGCCAACCCATTCAATGCGTACATTGCGAAACCCATGATAGCCCCCTTTGATCAAGCTCCGTGCGGTTTCACCCACTCTGGCAAGCCCACCCCGTCACCACAAGTCAACTCGGTGCGAGACACCCGGATCACCCGAAATTCTGACAGCGTTCTGACGTGAATTCACAAGAATTTCAGTTGATTGCCAAACGACCCGCGGCTTAGTCCGCTCTGTTTTTCCGTCAAGCCGGATCGGCAAAAATCCCCGCTCATCCAAACGCGCAAGACGTTCGTTAAAGCGCTAGATGTGACAGACACATCGTTAGCTTTTTTGAAAGGACGACCAATATGTTTCGCAAGACAACACTCGCCCTCACCGCCGCAACTGCCCTTCTGGCATCAACCGCCTTTGCGGGCACAGTGAAGAAAGACATCGTGGACACAGCCGTCGAAGCCGGGTCTTTCGAAACCCTCGTCGCTGCCGTTCAGGCCGCTGGCCTTGTCGACACGCTGAAAGGCGACGGCCCGTTCACCGTGTTCGCGCCAACAGACGAAGCCTTCGCAGCACTGCCGGCTGGCACTGTCGAAGACTTGCTGAAGCCGGAAAACAAGGATCAGCTGATCGCGGTTCTGACCTACCACGTTGTGCCGGGCAAAGTGATGTCCACCGACCTGACTGATGACATGGAAGCGGCCACGGTTCAGGGCTCCAACGTCATGATCGATCTCGACAACGGCGTGATGGTCGACAATGCATCTGTGGTCACCGCCGACATCGAAACATCGAACGGCGTGATCCACGTGATCGACAGCGTGATCCTGCCGCAGAGCTAATTCCACGCATCATTGCATATCAAAGGGGTCGCCAATCGGCGGCCCCTTTTTCGTGCCATCTGGGTTTCGGGCACGCCACCTGATAGAGACGCCTCATGTTCGACGCGCTCACCGATCACGGCTTTGACCTCGCCATCCGCAACCACGCGGGAGCGATCCTGTCGGTGGACTTCCCCCAGATCGCCGACGAGTTGGTGACGGCCCTGCTGGATCTGTCGATCCCGGCCGAAGAACTAATCGGCTCTGGCGGCGGCGAAGCACCTTCCACCCAACGCTTGCGCCGGCGGCTCTATGAAGCCGGGTGGCCCAAACACAATTTCGAATTCAAACTGGTGGTTGATGGCCGCGAGACCGTGTCGCACAGCCACGAGATTGATCATGTCCGCCGAACAGAGGCGGGCACTCTCGCGCTTGAAATCGAGTGGAACAACAAGGACCCATTCTTCGACCGCGATCTGGAAAACTTCCAGCGCCTGCACGCGCAATCAGCAATTTCTGCCGGCATCCTGATCACCCGGGGCGCAAGCCTTCAGGATCAGATGTTTGATATGGTGCAGACCTGCATTGAGACGCACGGCTTTGTTGACGAACAGGAATTGGTGACCGCGTTCAACATGAAAGACCGCACCAAACGCCAGCGCGATGCGGTGCAGCGCCACCTTGATCGTCAGGTGCCGTTTGCCCAAGCCTTTGCCAAGCAATTCGTCAGCGACAAATTCGGAGCAGCGACGACGCATTGGCAAAAGCTCAAAGACCGCATCGACCGCGGTGTCGGCAACCCCTGCCCGCT
>CAZCOX010000307.1:0-3495 GCA_964500115.1 uncultured Rhodobacterales bacterium | reverse complement strand
CTAGAGGCCAAGCCCATCCAGTCGCTGACTTTGAATTCCCTGATGGGCAATCGTTATTCGGGAATGACGGGCAGCCGTCAGAGTTTTGACTATGTGGCGTGTTTTGCGGAAGGTACGTTGATCACCACCGATCAGCGGGATGTGCGCGTTGAGAACTTGCGCGTTGGTGATTTCCTCAGAACCAAAGACAACGGGATGCAGCGCGTCCGCGAGATCACATCGCAATCAAATGCGGGTCTGGGCGTCTGGGCTCCGGTCCGGATTGCTGTTGGCGCGTTGGGGCGCGGCTTGCCAGCGGCCCAATTGCGCGTCTCGCAGCAGCATCGGCTGCTGGTTTCGTCGCGGGTGGCCGAACGCATGACGGGTGAGGCCGAGGTGTTGGTTGCAGCGAAAAAGCTGATCGGACTGCCCGGGATTAACTTGGCCCCGCTGCCCGAAACGATCCGGTATTTTCATGTTCTGATGGACCAGCATGAAATCATCTTTGCCAATGGCGCCCCGGCAGAAAGCCTGTTTCCCGATGCCGCAAAAGGGGCGAGGCTTGCCAAGGATGGCCAAATCGGTGACGATGTCAGCGAAATCGGTTTGCCCGGCTTTGCGCGCATGGTGCCAAAGGGGCAAATCCAAAAAGGGCTTGTGCGACGGCATCTCAAAAATGGCCGTCCGTTACTGCAAACTGAAATTTGTGTGATTTCGGTCGGGGCAGGGCTTGGCAATTTTGCACGAAAGCACTAACTGAACGCTTGTGAGAGACCGCGTGATTCGTCCCGCGGTCTTTTGCATTACGTCCGAGACGGTGGGTTAAGGCCAAATCCTTAATAATTCCTGCCCGAGGCGGTAGCAGACCGACATGCCAAGGCTCACCCGTTGAGCGCTGGGCGGGTTTGGGACCGCACACCTAGCGGACCAAAACCGCCGGAGCGATCCGGTATCACTGAGCCGGAGGGGAAACCCTCCAAACTGGAGTAAACCTGTGGATAGAGCCCAAAAAGAGAAAGTGGTCGAGGAACTCGGCCAGATCTTCGAAAGCTCTGGCGTCGTGGTGGTAGCTCACTACGAAGGTCTCACAGTTGCCGAGATGCAGGATCTCCGGGGTCGCGCACGCGACGCCGGCAGTTCCGTACGTGTCGCCAAAAACCGTTTGGCCAAGATTGCCCTGGATGGAAAGCCCTGCGAAAGCATTGCTGACTACCTGACAGGCATGACCGTTCTCACCTATTCCGAAGACCCCGTGGCAGCCGCCAAAGTGGTCGAGGACTTTGCCAAGGAGAACAAGAAGTTCGAAATCCTTGGCGGGGCAATGGGTGAAAACGCACTTGACCGTGCCGGTGTTGAAGCCGTGTCCAAGATGCCGTCCCGCGAGGAGCTTATTGCTTCTATCGCTGGCTGCATTGGCGCACCTGCCTCCAACATCGCGGGCGCGATTGGCGCACCTGCATCGAACATCGCGTCCATTCTTTCGACTATCGAAGAGAAAGCGGCGTAAGGCATCTGGAATACCTCGTGGGGTTGTAAACCCGACGTTGGAACACATTTTATATAGGAAAGCTAAACATGGCTGATCTGAAAAAACTGGCAGAAGAGATCGTTGGTCTGACGCTTCTCGAAGCACAAGAACTGAAAACAATCCTGAAAGACGAGTACGGCATCGAGCCCGCAGCAGGCGGCGCAGTGATGATGGCGGGCCCGGCTGATGCAGGTGGCGCAGCAGGTGGCGGCGAAGAACAGACTGAGTTCGACGTTATCCTGAAGTCGGCAGGCGCATCCAAGATCAACGTGATCAAGGAAGTTCGCGGCATCACCGGCCTGGGCCTCAAAGAAGCCAAGGAACTGGTTGAAGCAGGCGGCAAAGCTGTCAAAGAGCAGGTTTCCAAGGACGAAGCCGAGGAGATCAAAGGCAAGCTGGAAGCAGCTGGCGCCGAGGTCGAGCTCAAGTAATCGGCAGGTGCGTGGCGACACGCACCGCACGAGTATCAGAGGCTGGGCATGGGAAATCCATGCCCAGCCGCTCCCGTCTTAGAAAGACCCTTTTCGACGCAAGGGTTTTTCTTAGGCAGGATCCAAAGATCGGGTGGCGCGCAGTGGGTATGCGGGCCGAGAATTGATCGGGTTTTGTCGTCTCTATTGGGCAGACCGCCGGGGCCCGACGGCGTGACGCTCAGCTGAGAATGAAAAGGTGATATCGACCATGGCGCAAAGCTTCATTGGCCAAAAACGTCTTCGTAAATACTACGGTAAAATTCGTGAAGTTCTGGAGATGCCGAACCTGATTGAGGTTCAGAAATCTTCTTACGACCTGTTCCTGAAATCCGGCGATCAGCCAGAGCCGCTTGACGGTGAAGGCATCAAAGGTGTCTTTCAATCGGTTTTCCCGATCAAGGACTTTAATGAGACCAGCGTGCTGGAATTTGTCAGCTACGAGCTGGAAAAGCCGAAATATGATGTTGAGGAATGTCAGCAACGTGACATGACCTACAGCGCGCCTTTGAAGGTGAAACTGCGTCTGATCGTTTTTGATGTGGACGAAGACACCGGCGCGAAATCGGTCAAAGACATCAAAGAACAAGACGTGTTCATGGGCGACATGCCCCTGATGACGCCAAACGGCACGTTCGTTGTGAACGGCACGGAGCGTGTGATCGTATCCCAGATGCACCGCTCGCCGGGCGTGTTCTTTGATCACGACAAAGGCAAAACACACAGCTCGGGTAAGCTGCTCTTTGCCTGCCGGATCATCCCTTATCGCGGCTCATGGCTCGACTTTGAATTCGACGCGAAAGACCTTGTCTTTGCGCGCATCGACCGTCGCCGCAAACTGCCAGTGACAACGCTGCTGTATTCTCTGGGTCTGACCCAGGAAGACATCATGGATGCGTATTATGAGACGGTGAATTACAAACTGCGCAAGGGCGAAGGCTGGGAAACCAAGTTCTTCCCGGAACGCGTGCGTGGCACACGCCCGACTTATGACCTTGTTGATGCGGCTACGGGCGAAGTCTTTGCCGAAACTGGCAAGAAAGTTACGCCACGTGCGGTGAAAAAGATCATCGACGAAGGCAAGATCACCGATCTTCTGCTTCCGTTCGAACAGATCGTCGGCAAGTTCGTCTCCAAAGACATCATCAACGAAGAAACCGGCGCGATCTATGTTGAGGCCGGTGATGAGCTGACCTGGACTGTCGACAAGGATGGTGCGGTTACGGGCGGTAGCCTGAAAGAGCTGATCGATGCGGGCATTACCGAAATTCCGGTGCTCGATATCGATAACGTCACCGTCGGCCCGTACATGCGCAACACTATGGCGAACGACAAGAACATGAACCGCGAAACCGCGCTCATGGACATCTATCGAGTCATGCGCCCGGGTGAACCGCCCACCGTTGAAGCCGCATCCGCGCTGTTCGACACGCTGTTCTTTGACAGCGAACGTTACGATCTGTCCGCTGTGGGTCGTGTGCAGATGAACATGCGCCTGGCTCTGGACAAGCCGGACAC
>CAZCOX010000306.1:0-3539 GCA_964500115.1 uncultured Rhodobacterales bacterium | reverse complement strand
CCGCCTTACGATACGTCCGACATCACCGCCCTGATGGGCACGCGGGTGATCGTGGACGTTCTTGGCTCGCTCGTGGCCTCTGGCAATCTTGGCAAACACACCGCGCATATCGACAAACCCGTCGCAATCCCGCATGGCGAGTTCGAAGGCAAGCGGTGGCATGGGCGGACGGAGCGATAAGATATGCCACATGACATCGTGAACGGCCACATTGGCCACAACCATGCGCATGACCACCTGCACAGCCACCTCAAGCCCGAGGACGAGGCGGCCGAACTTCAGGTCCTGGCAGATCAATTCATTGACGGGTTCGTCGCCGCCAAGGACAAGATGTCTTTTCTGAGGTTGGCGGGGGTGCCCCTGGAACGAGACGCGCCGGGCGGCGGGCCTACGATGAAACTGGTGGATGTGGCCATTGCTACGGAATGGCAGGTCGGCACGGCCTCGCCATCCTTCGGGTCGCGCGAGCTGAGCTATCTTCCCTATCCCGGCGAGATGGTCACCGAACGGACCAACGTGAGTTTCGTCTACGTGTCATTGGATGCCAAAGATACGCTCGATCTCCGCAGCTTTCTCCACGCTAAACATGCTCACAGCCACACCGCGCGTTAGTTCTTGTTGGGTATGGGAAATGCTTGAGCCGGCTTTTGCCAGCTAAGCCAAACGGGATGCCGCTTTTCGTCGTTTCATTCGGATGATTGTCATTTCGACTGGATGCGATGTCGGTGAAGATGGTCGTAATGCGGTTTCATACGGCGATGCACGCGGCGCACGCGTTCGGGGGATGCTTCCAGGCTGATGTACTTGCGTTCCTGAGGCACAAGCCCAGTTGATTTGGCAAGGTTGGCGTGAAAAGAGCCACCGTCCCACCAGCTGTGAGCAGCTGGATCCCCACCCGCGTCCCAGCTTAAGGCAGATGCAATGAACGGGATGCCAACCGCGTCGCAAAAGGCTTCAGTAACCGCAACGGGGTTCTCAAGCAGATCATCGCTGTCAATCACAGGCGGCAGTGATCCGTTCAAAGCCGTCAGCAAATCAAACAATGCGCGCTGTTCCGGAAAACCAACCTCTAGTTCATCAAAATCCGGCCATTTGTCATACATCGATGTGATCGTTTTGGCCGGATCACGGATTAGAAACGCATGGGTAAAATGAGACAAGAACTCTGCATCCCACATATGGTTGATGTAGTGTGGGAAGTCCTTGATGAAAACGGCCCTGTGCGCAGCGCGGTTCTTGATGTCTTCCCACACGGTTTCAAGACTGAGCCCAGGCGTCGTTTTGTCTCCGGTTCTGAAGCGGGGCCACAGCGGGTCTTCGCCCTGGTACCACGCCTCTCCAAATGGTTCGTGCAGACAGTCCAGGTCCCCGCGCTGGCGCATCATCCACTCAAACGCAGTAGAGGTGGAGCGCGGCACGGCCCAAAGGGCAACAATCTTGTGCATAGTTAGTCTTTCAATGAGGACAGTAGGCTGCCGTATTCCACTTCCGGCACCACGCCGAGTGTTTTGAATATCCGCCAATAGAGTGCGATATCATGGCCGATGACGGGTTTGCCCAACCGTTCTTCGAGAGCATTAGCATAGTGCACCGGACGTTGCGCGATACCATCTGAGGGGCGGCGATAATTGCTCATTCCATTGATCAGATAAGCATCCACATGAGGGGCTTTGTCGGCTGTGTAGTCGAAAGACTTCCACAGTAGGTCTTCTTCGAAGCACCAAATACAGTCATCCACGTCTTGCTGTGACGTGAACCAACCCTGATCAAAGAAGTTGCCAGCCCAAACGACGTCGAAGCCCGCTTCTCTCAGGAAACTGACCGTCCCTTTGTACCAACTGTCGGGATGATAGCAGGCATTCAAGGCCACTTTTTCAACGTTGCAGGCACGCAGAGCCTCGACCATTGCGTAACCCGCCATATGAAACGCAGTCTCGTACTTATCACTGAGAATTTCGCAGTGCTGTCGTATACCCTCGACCCCGAGACCCGAAGCGTGAACCCAATTGGATCCGACCTGCCCGCACACATCTGCGCCGTTGTTCGCCATGCACTCCAGGAAGTCTTCAAGCATGTTGAAGTTCTTTTTTCTTTGGTCGAGCCGGTGAGCATAATCCGGCACGTGCAGCATCCAGCCATGCGCCCCAACGCTGCGTGGAGCCATCCTAAGAAAGTCAGTCGGAGCCGCGTCGAAATCATGCGGTGGGCAGGTAAAGCCAACCTGATGTGGGAAAAGCTTAACCTTCGGATCGTTCCATTTTTCGGGTTTTTTGTAGGTGTCCATGTCTAAGCCCGTCTGGCAGTTTATGCGTCCTTCCGGGCAAACTTCTCCGCAAACTTGAAATTTTTCCATCAATTTCGCGCGTTGGGCGTCGCGAAAGTACGTTCTACCACACTTGTTCCAAGCGTGATGTGTCGAGGGAGTTCACCTGTCTACAGAGATGGACGCCGCTGCCAGCGCTTCGGCCCATCACGGCCGTTCGCCCGCAAATTGGACTTGCAATTCGTCTAGCATGACGAGTGAACCAGAGTACGTCTGGTCACTATTTTTTCGAAACGCGAGGCGTTCGTTGGCCTGTGAGCAAGCGGCTCAGTGTTGCCTCAAGCCAGATATGAAACGGATTTCTTGCATTCCTGACGTGCCGCACCGCGTGTAATTCGAAGCTGCCGCCGTCGATCGGCACGTCCTGAAATTCAAACTGAAACCGGTCAGCATTTCTTTCAGCAACCCGCTTTGGCAGAACCACAAGTTGATCGGACGTCTCAATAATAGGAAGTGCGGAAAGGAGTGATGGCACCACCGTTCGAACCTGCCTCTGCAAACCATGAAGCGCCATTGCATGATCGACGAGATTGCGTCTCGGTCCGCGCGGCGAGATCAGAAGGTGCTGTTCGGAAGCGATACACTGCAACGTCAACGGCTCTGCAAAAATCGGATGATCCTTGCGACCGGCAATCACATAAGTCTCGTCATAGAGCTTTTGGTAAATGAAAGAACTTTCCCGTTCGGTCGGAAAATCGAAGTACCCAACAGACAGATCAATCTGACCCTGAACCAGCGCTTCCAACGCGTCCTGGTTGTCGAGTGGGAATGTATGAACGTTTACTTTGGGGGCCGTTGTTTGCAGGTCTGCGATAAGGTACGGGATAAGACCTGACGATTCATAATCGAACGCCCCAATTCTCAGATCAAAGTTTGCGGAACCTGGCTGAAATGGTTCGGGCCCGTCGAGGGTTTCTGAGATCAGTCTCAGGATCCGGCGCACCTTAGGTTCAAGCTCAAACGCAAAGGCGGTCGGTTCCAGCCCATGGGCGCGGCGCAGAAACAATTGGTCATCATAAAGCCGCCGCAAGCGTTTCAACGCATGGCTCACGGCAGGCTGTGTCAGGCCCATTTCCGCCGCCACTGTCGTGGCTTTGCGGTGCCGCATGGCACCCAGAAAAACAAGCAGGATCGTCGTGTCGACCAGTCGAAGATCAATTTGATTTATATCACTCATTAACTGAATGCATTATTCCGAAAATTTGCTTCCGTCTAG
>CAZCOX010000305.1:0-3544 GCA_964500115.1 uncultured Rhodobacterales bacterium | reverse complement strand
AGCGGTCAACGTTTTCCAAGCCCAGGATCATTGTCTGTGTCCCTCACGGCGCAACACCCGTTGAGAAACGTGCAATTCGACAGTCGGTACTGTCGGCGGGCGCGCGCAAAGCCGGTCTGATTGCGGAACCGATTGCAGCCGCCATTGGGGCAGGCATGCCGATATCGACAACCATGTTGCCGGTTGGATCGGTGATCGGCATGCCTGCCCCAATGGCGGCTGCAATCGGTTCCGCAATCAGGCCGGCTTTGCGCGCGCCCGCCGACAGTACCGACTGACGGATCGCGCGTTTTTCAACCGGCGTCGCACCGTGGGGCACACAGACGATGATCTTGGGCTTGGAAAACGTTGACCGCTTGTGCACCTTGCGGATGAAGTGCTTGATCATTTCTTCCGCGACATCAAAGTCCGCAATCACACCTTCGCGCATCGGGCGGATCGCCTCGATGCTGCCGGGCGTCCGGCCGAGCATCAGTTTCGCGTCTTCGCCAACCGCGAGTACTTTCTTCTGACCGTCTTTGACGTGATAGGCGACCACAGAAGGTTCGGACAGGATCACACCACGACCTTTGACATACACAAGCGTGTTTGCCGTCCCGAGGTCGATGGCCATGTCCGAAGAGAACATGCCCAGCATCTTATCCAATCCCAGCATTCGTTTCCTGCCTCGCGCCAATAGCTTTTAGGCCCGCGACTCTGTCGGTCGGAAGCCGAGGGTCTTATAGGCGCGGTTTTACAGGTGCGAAAGGGTCGGCGGACCCTTGGCAGGCACGAATTTGCCGCAGATTCTGAATTGCCGCAGCGGCATGTTTTGCTCTGGCCGGTGCCAATCACAGTTTAAGTGAATTTGAAACAATTCGCGGAGATTCCGGCGATTTTTGGGCTTATTGCCAAAATCGTGGGTTTGAAGCCCAGACGCCGCCACAATTCGCACCCATGCGCGCCACGTTTGCAGCACAAAATTGCCGCAGGAAAACTGGAGGGATGACATGTTCATAACCCGTATCATCGGTTCGATGTTTCGAAACGCGATCAAGCTCACGATCTACGCCGGCCTTGGTTTGGCCGGTTTTGGCACGTGGGATTACATCAAGCAGGCGCAAGAGTACGGCCAAGGCTATACCATTGCCCAACACATCCCGACGGTTCAAACGCGCTATGCGGATCAAATCGGCATGGCGGCGACAGCTGCAGGTGTTGCCAAGTCTGGTCTGTTGGCCGGGGCCGATCTTGCCGCGACAGGTGCAGCGGCTGGTCTTAAGTTCGCGAAAGACAGCGGTGTGCTTGAAAAAGTCGGGCTTGAGGGGCTGATCGCTGAAGAAGACGTTATCGTCGCGACAGAGGAGGCCAAGCCGATTGAGGAGGTCGCACCGTTGGTGGAGGCAGAACCCACAGCGGAAGTTGTCCCAACGCCGGTTGTGCCGATAGAAACAGATGCAACCGAAGCCTTTGAGATTGCATCTGTTGCCGAGGGTCTTGCGCCAGAAAGCTCCATCGTGCCGCGCGCACGCGCCATCGACTAAAGAACGGCGTCGTTTTCCAACTGCAACGCGTCGGGTGAGATCCGCGTTGCTGCAAGTGCGGCGTTATCACATGGGGCAAATGCCTTGGAGAATTGCCCCATGAAAACCCACGTCAAAGCTCTGGTTGTCGGCGGCGGCGCTGTTGGCACCTCGATTGCCTATCATCTCGCGCGCGCGGGGTGGGAGGATGTCATGCTGTTGGAGCGGGACGAGTTGACGTCCGGCTCGACCTGGCATGCGGCGGGTTTGCTGCCCTATTTCAACATGAGCTATGCGACGACGCATATCCATGACTATTCGATCAAGTTTTACAAAACGCTTGAGGACGAGACCGGTCTGAACGCGGGCTTTTCGGTGGTTGGCAATTTGCGCATGGCACAAACCGATGCGCGGATGGATGAGTACATGCTCTATGCGTCCACCGCCGAGACCTGCGGCGTGCCGTATGAGTGGCTGACGCCAGCGCAGATCAAAGACCGCTATCCGCTGGTGCGAACCGAAGATCTGAAAGGTGCGATTTACCATCCGACGGACGGCTACATTAACCCTGCTGATGTTACGATGGCGATGGCCAAAGGTGCGCGTCAGCGTGGCGTGATGATCGAGCGCAAGTGGCAAGCGGACGGGTTTAAATGGACCGGCGACCATTGGGACGTGTCCTGCACCAAAATGGTCGAAAAGGGTGGCAACCTGGTGCCTTCGGATGAGCAGATCGTCATTCATGCCGAGCACGTGGTGACGGCTACTGGCAACCACCCGCAGCGCACGTCAAAATTGCTTGGTCTCAAGATCCCTGCGATCCCCGTTGAGCACCAGTTTATCGTGACAGAGCCTGATCCGGCGCTGGTCGCATGGCGCAAAGACAACCCAGAGCACCCTGTTCTGCGCGATGCGGATGCCAAATGGTATGTGCGCGAGGAACGCGGTGGCTGGATCTTGGGCCCCTACGAGCGCAACGCCCCTGCGCGGTTCGAATTTGGTGTGCCCGACAGCTTCCGCGCGGACCTCTTCCCGCTTGATTTGGAGCGGATCGAGGAAGAATACATGAGCATGATCCACCGGATTCCGTCTTCTGAAACCGTTGGCCTCAAGGACGATTTCAACGGCCCGATTTGCTACACACCAGACGGCAACCCGCTGGTTGGCCCGGCACCGGGATTGCGGAACATGTGGTTGGCCGAGGGCTTCTCATTCGGGATCACAGCGGCAGGCGGCACCGGTTATTACCTTGCTCAGATGATGGTAGAGGGCGAAGCCGAGATCGACATGGCCTCGCTTGACCCCAAACGCTACGGGTCGTGGATGACGACCGAATATGCGGCGCGCAAGAACGAAGAATGCTACGAGCACGTTTATATCTTGCACCACCCGGATGAAGAGCGCGAAGCTTGCCGACCGCTGCGCACCGCACCGGCTTATGACCGGCAAAAGGCGCTGGGCGCGCAGTTTGGCTGTGTGAACGGCTGGGAACGCCCAAACTATTACGGCCCTCTGGATGCGCCTGAGTCTTTTGACCATGACGCACGGTCGTTCCGGCGCGGTGGCTGGTGGCAATATGCCGTGGACGAGGCAAAGGCCGTTCGGGAAGCAGCCGGTTTGATCGACGCAACAGCGTTCACCAAACATGTCGTCAAAGGCCCGGGTGCGACGCAGTTCCTCGACTGGTTCACTTGTAACAAGCTGCCCAAGGTTGGGCGCATCAACCTGACTTATGCGCTGACCGCGGCGGGAACAACACGGACGGAATATACCATCGTCCGATTGGCAGCGGATGAGTATTACCTGGTTTCTGCCGGGGCATGGACGGCCTACGATGCGGATTACTTGCGCAAGGCGGCAGACGATAAAGCGCCCGAATTTGGCTACATCGAAATTCAGGATGTCACGTCACAATGGGGTGTCTTTGCCATCGCCGGACCAAAGTCGCGCGATGTGCTGAAAGAGATTGTGAAAGACGCGGATCCAGAGACGGTTTTGGGGAACAAGCGGTTCCCGTGGCTGTCGATGCGCGACATCGAACT
>CAZCOX010000304.1:1705-3548 GCA_964500115.1 uncultured Rhodobacterales bacterium | reverse complement strand
ACGGCGACGGATTTCGGGGCGAAGAGCCGGTGCAGCCGGTCGCTCATGGGTGTTTCGAATTGGCTGCGCCAATCCGACGGGGTTGGGGGCTCTGCCCCCGCCCGCCTGCGGCGGACTCCCCCGCGGTATTTTTGGCAAGACGAAAGATCATGCGCCAAGCGGCCTCAAAAGGTCGCGGCTGATGATATGGCGCTGGATTTCGGACGTGCCGTCCCAGATGCGTTCCACGCGGGCATCGCGCCAGAACCGTTCGATGGGGTAGTCATCCATCAGGCCCATGCCGCCATGGATTTGCAGCGTAGCATCGGTCACGCGGGCCAGCATCTCGGTCGCGTAGAGTTTGGCGCTGGCGATTTCGCGGTTTGCCGGCAGGCCCTGATCGAGCCGCCAGGCGCTGGCGAGCGTCAGCCAGTCCGCCGCGTCGATCTCGGTGATCATGTCTGCGATCTGAAAACTGACACCCTGGAACTTGCCGATCTGCTGGCCGAATTGTTTGCGTTCGGCGGCGTAGCTGAGAGCGTGGTCAAAGACCCGTCGCGCGCGGCCGACTGACATGGTCGCAACGGTGATCCGCGTGGCGTAGAGCCATGTGTTCATCACCTCGAACCCGCCATCCACCTCGCCCAAAACCTGCGCGTCACTAAGCACACAGTCGTCGAACTCCAGGATGCAATTCTTGTAACCCCGATGACTGACCGATTTGTACCCGTCGCGCACAGTGAAGCCAGGATGGCCGCGATCCACGAGGAAGCAGGTGATGCGTTTTTTCGGGCCTTTCGGTGTGTCATCCACCCCGGTCGCGACAAAAACGATAAAGAAATCCGCGTGATCTGCGCCCGAGATGAAATGCTTGGTGCCGTTCACCACCCAATCGCCGCCCTTACGCACCGCCGTGCAGGACATACCGCGCACGTCCGATCCAGCCTCGGGTTCGGTCATCGCCAATGCATCCATGCGTTCGCCCCGCACAGCAGGGAGGAGGTAGCGCTCTTTCTGATCCCCCTCGCAGGCCATCAGGATGTTCTGAGGGCGGCCAAAGAAGTGTGTGAGCGCCATCGACCCGCGCCCCAACTCGCGCTCCACGAGTGCGAAATCCACATGGCCAAGCCCCGCGCCGCCGACCTCTTCGGGGAAGTTGCAGGCGTAAAAGCCAAGATCGAGGACCTTTTGCTTGATCTCCTGTGCCACGTCGTCCGGCACCTCACCGGTCCGCTCAACCTCCGCCTCATGCGGGTAAATCTCGCGCTCCACAAAGTCGCGCACGGTGGAGACGATCATCTCCTGCTCGTCGGTCAGCCCAAAATTCATGACGCCTCTCCATGCTGCACAGCCAAACGCTCGACCGCTTTCAAAACGCCGGGCAAAGGCGGGCACGACCGCCGCGTTTCCAACGACACGTGCAACAGGAACTGATCGCACGTCGCAAGCACTGTTCCATCCGACGCGCGGCACATCTCATGCCACAGGCGCAACTTCTTGCCCTCGCCCAAAACCACCCGGGTCGTGACCACGATGTCCTCACCCGCATGTGTTTCTTTCACGTACTTCACCGTGGTCTCTGCCGTGAAATAGGAGTTGCCCGCCTCCACATAGGCCCTGTCCGCGCCCACATGCGTCATCAACTCCTCGGACGCATCGCTGAAGAGTTGCCCGTACCGGCCCTCGTTCATATGCCCGTTCATGTCGGTCCAATCGACCGGCACCTTGCGCCGGACAGTGACCAAGGGCACCGCGTCCCCCAAGGGCGCGCGCAGCGCATCATCATGCGCTTTGATCAACTGGCCCGCCGCCGCTTCCTGCTGCTTCAGAGCGCGCAGAATGGCGACAAGGTTATTGTCGCGCA
>CAZCOX010000304.1:0-1605 GCA_964500115.1 uncultured Rhodobacterales bacterium | reverse complement strand
TAGCGGATCGCGTTGTCGATCTCTTCTGTGGTCGCGATCCCGTCTTTGACCAACCACAACGCCTCGCGCCAGACCGCTTCCAGAAAGCGGTCGGCGATATGCGCATCTATCTCGGCCCGCACGTGCAGCGGATACATGCCCAAGCCTGTCAGCACGTCCTTCGCCCGCGCCACATGTGCGTCCGACGCAGCGCCCGGCACCAGTTCGACCAAGGGCAAAAGGTAGACCGGGTTGAACGGATGGGTGACCATGATCTGGTCAGGCCTCGTGGCCCCCTCCTGCAATTCGGAGGGTTTGAAACCCGATGTGGATGACCCGATCACAGCCTCCGCCGGACAGGCCGCCTGCACTTCGGCCAACACCCGGTGCTTGATGTCGAGCCGTTCCGGCACACTCTCCTGCACCCAGTCCGCGCCAGCAACAGCCTCCGCCACCGAACCAACGAACCTCACCTCACCGCGCGCGGGCATCGGCACCTCGTAAAGCATCGGCAAAACGCGTTCAGCGTTTGCCATCACCTCCCCGATCTTGCGCTCCGCCTCTGGGTCCGGGTCGAATACCCGCACTTCCCAGCCCATCAGCGCAAACCGCGCGGCCCAGCCGCCGCCGATCACGCCTCCGCCGATGACCGCCGCCACCTTGCTCATGCCAAACACTCCCGCACAGCCTGCGCCATGACTTTCCCCAATGTGTGATGGGCCGCTACGTCCAGATGCACGCCGTCCACCTCGGACACCGCCACATGCGCGCCCGCGTCGATAAAGCTGCAGCCTTGGCGCTTGGCTGCTGCCGCGATCTGCTGGGTCAATCCAGCCTGCCGCGCCGCCGCCCCTGCAAACGCATCTTCCAGAACGCCTGTTTCTGTCACCGGCACCGGTGCCACCAGCAAAACGCGGGCGATAACGCCTTCGGCACGGGCCAAATTGATCAGCCGTTCCAATGACCGCGCGATCTCAAAGGCTGACACGGAAAACCGGTTTTTGAGGTCATTGGTCCCCAGCATCAGCACCATCAGGTCAAGCGGGCGGTGGCTGTGCAGGATCGCAGGCAAAACCGCGATGCCATTGCGCGCGCCACCTTCAACCAGATCTTCATGTACCGTTGTGCGTCCGGGCAAGCCTTCGGTGATCACTGTATGCTCCGGGCCTAATTCCGCCGCCATCACATCCGGCCAGCGATCCCCCGGCGCGTGGCGCTGAAAGTCTCCCAAAGTGACCAAAGGCTTGGTGCCATGCGTATTGCTGTCGCCGTAGCAAAGGATGTTGGCCATCTGATCCTCCTACCGGCAGCGCTGAAACGACACGAGGTCGGTACCATCCCACATGGACAAAGTATTCCTGTCCGTTGACAACAGGATCAGGCTGTCTTCATCGGTGCTTTCGCCCTCGGCAAAGCAGGACATGTTTAGAACCCAGGCATTGCCGGGCGGCACCGGGTCAGCACTAATGATGTCGCAACTGTTCTCGTATCCCAGCATTTCTGTATCGGCGAGGTAAATGGGCGCTGGTGTCACCTCCCCCACGCGGCTCGCGTTTTCGCACCATGCAAGATCTGCGGCCCAATACCCGGCCCAAGTCGGGATCTCGGCCTGCGCGCCCCCCGCCA
>CAZCOX010000303.1:3321-3552 GCA_964500115.1 uncultured Rhodobacterales bacterium | reverse complement strand
CAGATCTTGCGACCCAGCTCGCACAGCTCTTCCCGCTGGGCTTCTGACAGGTACGGGGCGGGGGCGCGTTCGACAACCTTCTGGTTGCGGCGCTGGACCGAGCAGTCGCGCTCGTAAAGGTGGTAGATGTTGCCCTGTGTGTCGCCGAGTATCTGCACCTCGACATTGCGCGCCCGAAGGATCATCTTTTCGAGATACCCCCGGTTTGGGATTGAAAGACGGCGTGGAGAG
>CAZCOX010000303.1:245-3311 GCA_964500115.1 uncultured Rhodobacterales bacterium | reverse complement strand
GGTGATCATCTTTTCCAGATAGCCTTCGCCATTGCCAAACGCGGCTTCAGCCTCACGACGGCCTTCAAGCACCTTTTCCTGCAACTCGTCCGGGCCATTGATCGGGCGCATCCCGCGCCCGCCACCACCCCACGACGCTTTCAGCATCAGGGGGTAGCCGATCTCGGCCGCTTCTTTGGCAATTGCATCAAAATCGTCACCCAACACTTCGGTCGCCGGGATAACCGGAACGCCCGCTGCGATCGCGACTTTGCGGGCGGACGCTTTGTCGCCCAATGCGCGCATGGTCTCGGCCTTGGGGCCGATGAAAGTGATTCCATTGGCGGCACAAGCGTCGACCAGATCAGGATTCTCGGACAAAAGCCCGTATCCCGGATGCACCGCATCCGCGCCGCATTCCTTGGCCACACGAATGATTTCATCAATGCTCAGATACGCCGCGACCGGACCGAGCCCCTCGCCAATGCGATAGGCCTCATCCGCCTTAAACCTGTGCAGACCCAGCTTGTCCTCTTCGGCATAGACCGCCACCGTCGCTTTGCCCATTTCATTGGCAGCGCGCATGATGCGGATCGCGATTTCGCCCCGGTTGGCGACGAGGATTTTCTGGAATTCGGGCATTGGCAGCAGTCCTGACCTAAATTGTGGTGCCCGCGCTATAGTAAGAATTCGTTACATTCTCAACTCGTAGAAGTGGGTAGGGCGAGCGTTCCCATCTGATCGACGATGGCGCGGCCCCGCAAGGCGCTTGGGGTTGTCACACCCAATTGGCCCATGTTTGCCTCCATGTCCTTGCGCAAAACGTCTATGAGATGGGCAGGTCCGGCGGTATCGAGCGCCCCCAGCGCATAGTGCCAGGCCCGGCCCATCATGACAAAATCTGCCCCCAGTGCGATGGCACGCAGGATATCAAGCCCACCTTCAACCCCGCTATCCATGATCAGCGGCAGCTTGGTTGCGGCGCGAATGACCGGCAACGCCTCGATCGGGGCAGGGGAGGCATCAAACTGCCGACCGGCGTGGTTCGACAGCCAGATCGCATCAACACCCATCTGCTCCAGACGTGGCGCGTCGCGCGCGTCAAGCACACCTTTGACAAAAAACGGCCCGTCCCAGGCATCGCGCAACCAGTCAACATAGTCCCAATCCGGCGAGGTGCGCAGCAGGTACCCTGCGTGCTGCGTCGAACTCAGGCCGGTCACGTTGCCCGCATAATCGTCAATCATCTTCATCCGTGGCATCGCACCCATGGCGCTGGTCATCATCGCCCATGTCGGGCGCATCGCCACCTGCGCCAGCAAACGCGGTGTCAGTTTGGGTGGGGTTGTCAATCCAGACCGGATTTGCCGCTCGCGGCGTGACGGCACCGGCACATCAACCGTCAGCACCAGCGTCGTGAACCCGGCCTCTTTGGCCCGTTTGAGCATATCCGACCGGATGCCCTCGTCTCGGGGCGGGTACATCTGGAACCATCCGTTGCCATCCAAATGCGGCGCAACCTCTTCCGGCGTGCGGGTTGCGACTGTCGAAATGCAGTACGGCACGCCAGCTTTCGTCGCCGCTTTCGCCAGCTTGCGCTCCGCATCCGGCCAGATCAGGCCCGACATACCCACCGGGCTGACGCCGAACGGCACGGCGTAGTCATGCCCGCAGAGCGTTGTGCTCAGGTCGTATTCCAGCTCGCCATGCAGCACTGACGGCATGAACATCACCCGATCCAGCGCATCGCGGTTGCGTTTCAGCGTCGCCTCCTTGCCGGTGGCGGAATCCAGATATTCCCAAACGAATTTCGGAATCCGGCGTCGTGCCTTGCGGCGCAGGTCATCGATGGCGGGGAAACGGGCGTGTAAATCCATGGTCGCATTTGCGCCAAGCGACCATGCTTTGTCTATGGCCAGATGGCGGGAAAACCATTGCCAATTCCGCCACGTCGGAAACCCCCTGTGGATATGTGAACATAATCAGAACATCTTTATCTCTGCCGACACTGGCGCTATCTTGGCGGGCATGAGCAGTTTCGATGAAATGGAGGCGTTTGAAGCGGCCTCACTGTCGGCCCGCGCCATGGGTGCGCGCCCGGCACCCTATCTGGATGATCTGAACCCGGCACAGCGCGAAGCGGTGGAGCGGTTGGACGGCCCCGTGCTGGTGCTGGCCGGGGCCGGAACCGGCAAAACCAAGGCATTGACGACGCGGATCGTGCACCTGTTGAACACCGGTCGCGCCCGCCCGAACGAAATCCTTGCCGTGACCTTCACCAACAAGGCGGCGCGCGAAATGAAGGAGCGCGTGGGGCGCACGCTGGGCCAGACGGTCGAGGGCATGCCATGGCTTGGCACCTTCCATTCGGTCTGCGTGAAGCTGCTGCGCCGCCACGCTGAACTGGTGGGGCTGAAATCGAACTTCACCATTCTCGACTCAGACGATCAGTTGCGCCTGCTCAAGCAACTCGTCTCTGCCGCCGGGATTGACGACAAGCGCTGGCCCGCGCGGCAACTGGCCTCTATCATCGATGGCTGGAAGAACCGCGCGTTGACGCCTGACAAGATACCCGCAGCAGATGCGAGTGCGTACAATCAGCAAGGCCCAAAGCTCTACGCACAATATCAGGCGCGGCTGAAAGAGCTGAACGCGACCGATTTTGGTGACCTTCTGTTGCACATGGTCACGATCTTTCAGACCCACGCAGACGTGCTGGAGCAATACCAGCGCTGGTTCAAATACATCCTCGTGGACGAGTATCAGGATACCAACGTCGCGCAGTACCTGTGGCTGCGGCTGCTTGCATCAGGGCACAAGAATATCTGCTGCGTTGGCGATGATGACCAGTCCATCTATGGCTGGCGCGGGGCCGAGGTGGGCAACATCCTGCGGTTCGAGAAGGATTTCGACGGCGCACATGTTGTTCGGCTGGAACAGAACTATCGCTCCACACCGCATATCCTCGCTGCCGCCTCCTCGGTCATTGCGGGCAACAAGGGGCGACTTGGCAAGACGCTTTGGACGGATGCCGAGGACGGTGAAAAGGTCCGCCTCATCGGTCATTGGGATGGCGAGGAAGAGGCC
>CAZCOX010000303.1:0-235 GCA_964500115.1 uncultured Rhodobacterales bacterium | reverse complement strand
GGATCGGCGAAGAGGTTGAGGCGATGCAGGGCGGCACGCGCGGAATGCGCGGGATGAGCCTTGATGAGATGGCGATCCTTGTCCGCGCCTCGCACCAGATGCGCGCATTCGAAGACCGGTTTTTGACCATCGGTCTGCCCTACCGTGTCATTGGTGGCCCACGCTTTTACGAACGGATGGAGATCCGCGCTGCCATGGCCTACCACACCTCTTCTGCGAGCGAGATGATCTTCGT
>CAZCOX010000302.1:0-3566 GCA_964500115.1 uncultured Rhodobacterales bacterium | reverse complement strand
TCCGCCTGCGCGCTTGCCGCCGTGGTCATGTTCTGGCTATGAGTCCTGACCCTAGGACATTGGGTCATGTTCTGAAATCGGTACCAGGGCGATATGCAATCGCGACTTTGCTTGTCGGCCTTATCCTTGCGCCTGCCGCTGGCGTCATCGGAGCATCTGTCGTGACAGTCGCGTTGGTGGCCTATGCGCCAATGTTGCGATCGGGGTATTCGGCCTCGGTAGCGGGATCGGCAGTGGCGGCCTCAGGTGCGCTTGGTGTCGTCTTTCCGCCGGCTGTTTTGCTGTTCTTCGTCTCTAACGTTTTTCAGCTAAGAATTGCATTAATGTACACAGCTCTTGTCGTGTTGGTCCTTCTCCTTGTTTCGCTCTTTTCAATCTACTTCGGAGCCACACTTCGCAAAACCATCGATGTTTCTCTGCCAGCTGCCGATAAGCCAACGACTCGCGATGTCCTCTCTGTGATGATCGCCATAGCTGTCATTGCGGCCATCCCTCTCAGCATCGTAGGCGGGATCGCGACGCTTTCGGAGGCCGCAGGTATCGGCGTTTTTGGCAGCCTGTTGGTCATGGCGTTTCGTGGTCGCATGACGCTGGATCGTCTCAACAAGACAATTGTGCAGACTGCATCCATGACATTCATGGTATTTTTTATTGTCGTTGGCGCAGCGATATTCTCGCTCAGCTTCAATCTCCTGGATGGCCGGGAAGTCTTGCTGGAGTGGATCACTGGGTTTGAGATGGGTCGTTGGATGACGCTGACGTTGTTGCTCGGCATTATCCTTGTACTGGGGTTCGTCTTCGACTGGATCGAAATTCTCCTCGTGTTTCTGCCGATATTGCTGCCCGAATTCGGGCAGTTGGATTTCTCTGATCATGTTGGGTCGGAATACTTTTCGCAAGTATGGCTGGCCGGCCTCATCGCTCTCGCCCTCCAGACGTCATTTCTGACGCCTCCCTTCGGCTATGCCCTGTTTTTTGCTAAGATGGCAGCGCCTCCGAGCGTAAATCTCGCGGACATCTACAGGGGTGCCGCACCACTCGTTGTAATCGAAGTTTTGCTCATTGCACTGCTGGCGTGGTGGCCAAAACTGATCACCTGGCTTCCGGAATTCGTCCTGGCAGGGTCTGATACACCTATGTTCAACTGACTTTTCGTGGTATTCAGATGATTAATAATAAAGGACAAGCCGAGCAGTTCCTATGAAACGACGTCTGTTTCTCGTTGGCTTCATGGCCACTTTTTTGGCCGGATGCGCCAGCAAGTTTCGTACGTATCGCGGGCCAGAGGTGACCCGTTTGCGATTATACAAGGGTCAGCGCTTGCTTGTACTCGATGGTAATGAGCGCGTATTGCGAACTTTTCCGATTGGCCTCGGCTTCGCGCCCGAAGGTCACAAGCAGTTTGAGGGGGATGGACGCACCCCGGAAGGCTCCTACGTTATTGACCGTCGAAATCCCGAAAGCCTGTTTCATCTTTCCATCGGGATCTCGTACCCGAACGAGGCGGACATCGCATTTGCAAGGGCGCAGGGTCGTTCGCCCGGCGGCGATATCTTCATTCACGGTGGACCACGCCCTGGTGTTGATCCCACGGACAAGCGGGATTGGACGGCAGGGTGCATCTCGGTCACGGACCGTGAGATCGAAGACATCTACGCCATGGTCAGTGACGGTACACCTATCGAGATCTATGCTTAAGACGAAGGCCTCGGATGGGTCTTCGCTGAGTGAGTTTACGCAAACCGCCGTCTGAGCGCCACATTGATTGCTTCGATGGTGATTACCATGGCGATCACGGCCAGAGTCACGCTTGCTGCCTTGTCGTACTGAAACGACCGCACATAGGTTTGGATGTAGAACCCAATTCCTCCAGCACCTACGATGCCCAGGATCAGCGACTCCCGCAGGTTCAATTCGAACCGGAAAATTGTGTCTCGCGCGACGACGGGTGCCATCTGCGGCCAGATTGCGTGCCTGAGCCGCGCTAGCGGTCCCGCGCCGGCGCTTTCCAGTGCGGCAATCGGTGCGCGGGATACGCTGTCGATCGCTTCGGCATAGAACTTTGCGAGCATGCCGGTCGCGTGAATGGCAACCGCGATGATGCCAGGCAGAGGGCCAAGCCCGACCGCGCCGACCATGAGCATAGCGACGAGGATCAGCGGGACCGCGCGAATGAGGGCAAGCAAGGTGCGGACGGGACGAAAGACCGCCGGGGACACCATTGTTTCGGACGCGAGTATCCCGAGCGGTACGGAGAGAAACACCGCGCCCAAGGACCCCAGGATCGCGATGCGCAATGTTTCTGCGCTGCCTTTCATGATTTCATTCATGACAGTTGGATCGGGGGGCACCATGCGGCCGAGGAAGTCGGCAATCCGAGGACCTGCTGACAAGAGACGCGACAGTTCGACGTCGGTCGTCAAAAGGGACCAAAGAATTGCGCCAGCGATGAGAAGCCCGGCGGCGAAACTGCCTAACCCGCGCGACCTCATCAGCTGACCGCCCTGAGGCTGGTACCGGGAGAGATCCCAGCCTCGCGATAAAGCTCGGCAGTCTCGGCTTCACTCAAGTCTTCAACCGCCACGTCAAAAGCAATCCGCCCGTCCCGCATACCTACAATACGATCGGCAAAGCGTCGGGCGAGATCTGGCTGGTGCGAAGAGAACATCACGGTCGCACCCCGCGCATGTGCCGCTCCGGTCAGCAGTGTCAGGATCTCTGTCGCGCGTGCAGGGTCGAGGTTGCTGATCGGTTCGTCAGCAAGGACTAGGCGAGGTTCCTGTGCAAGACAGCGCGCTATGGCAACGCGTTGCCGTTGCCCTCCGCTGAGGCTATCGACCCGGCGCTCTGCCAGATCCGCGATGCCGCAATCCGCCAGGGCGGATCGCGCAAGTTCGGAGTCTCGAGAGGTGGGTATCCAGAAGGCCGCGCGCAACGGCGACATGCGGCCAAGACGGCCGTTCAGCACGTTGCGCAGCACCGAAGAGCGCTCGACCAAGGCAAATTCCTGGAACACAAAGCCGGTGTCGGGCCGTCGGGCGCGTGGGGGCGGATGATCGGGGTCAAGGGATGCGGCCAGAACGGACGCGCGACCGCGCCAGCCACGAAGGCGCCCATCGAGCAACGTCATCAACGTGGTCTTTCCGGCACCGGACGGGCCGAGCAAGGCAATTCTTTCACCTGCAGGCGCGGTAAGAGAGACATGCTCCAACGCACGAAGGTCTGCCCCCGGATGAGCGTAGCTGAGATCGTCAATTTGAATGGCGGTTGTCATCCCAGCAGCCCATAGCGCCGCGCCATGGCGCGCACCCCTTCATAGTTGGCGCTATCCGCTCTGACATATCCATCGGGTCCATAGAGATAGCGGAGAAGGTTGCGGTTTTCCGGCGTGTTGAGCCGCAACATCGCGTCGACAAATCTCGCGCGAAGCCCCGCATCGAGTCCGGGTCGCGCGATAACCACATGGCTGGGGATCGCATCGCTTTCTGCGATCCAGGTCACCTGGGCTTGCTGTTCGGGGCTGAGAAGCAGATCGGCGTACTGGCTCGCGCCCGCGGCGTCGACAA
>CAZCOX010000301.1:0-3580 GCA_964500115.1 uncultured Rhodobacterales bacterium | reverse complement strand
CGGCCCATGCAGGGCGCGCGCAAAACGCGTACCTGTGTCGCGTCCAGTCCATCTTCCAACGCGGCCCGCAACTGCTGTGCACCTGCCAATTCACAAGATAACGAATCGCAGACTCGAATGGTCAATGCAGGAGGAGGCATCTCCCCTTCTTTGACTACATCGAAGTGCGCGTAGAAAGTGGCAACTTCCCAGACCTCGGCCATGGATAAGCGCATCTCCTCGGCCAGCGCCCGCATGTGCGCCGCTGACAGATGACCATAGGCGTCCTGGATCAGGTGCAGAAACTCAATGAGCATATCCCGCCGGCGCAGCTGATCCCCCAGTAGCTCCTGAACCTCCGACAAAGCAGCATCGTCGTACTGGCGACCCTTTGGCGTTGTGCGCCCCTTGCCCTTTCCTGACTTCCAAACACCGGCTCGGTCGTGCTTTGTCATAGATTTCCTCCAGATATTCTTTTTGTTAAAAATATTTTCCTATCAGTCAACACAAGATTGTAGAGACAAAAATTTATTGGGGCGCTTTTGCAATTGGACAGAGGGCTGTGAGCGCGAACTCCAGAATCCGCGTTTGGTTGCTATTTTTGTGGGCGGACTTTCCTGAGCAGCGTTTGGTCTCAAGAACCTGGAAACCCGATTTGCAATCAACCAATCAGGTTGCGATCCGGACCGTAGCGGCAACCAACGATCTGTTGGTTGCCGAACGCGCTGACCGAACCCCCTTATCGGAGCCGTTCAAGTTTAGAATCCGTGCCTGTTTCTTTCTGTTGATACGGTCGCGGTCAAGGCCTGCTGAGCGGAGCCCTTACATAGCTCAAGCGAGGCAAGCCGTTTGGCACGGTTGAAATTTGCGTAGATGCCTGGAGCCAATTCGCCATGTGATGTGTGTGGTCGTTCCGTGTTGTAGTCGGTCCTCCAGTTTTCGTGATACTAAAGGATCTGACTGAGGAACTCTTTGGTCCGGGGATCTTGTGCATTTGCAAAGAATGTTTCGGGGGGGCCGTGCTCGACGATGACGCCGCGATCCGTAAAGTAGATATGATCTGCGACTTCGCGAGCAAATGCCATTTCGTGCGTTACAAGGATGCACGTCATGCCGTCTTCGGCCAGGTCTTTGATCGTTTGCAAAACTTCACCAACGGTTTCCGGGTCTAGCGCGGCTGTGACCTCGTCAAACAAGATAACATCCGGTTGCATTGCCAAAGATCGCGCGATGGCAACGCGCTGTTGTTGGCCCCCTGACAGCTCGCCTGGATAAGCGTTTTCTTTTCCCTCCAGACGCACTTTCTTTATCAAGGCACGCGCGGTTTCTTCGGCTTTTACCTTGTCCTGTTTCAACACACGTACCGGTGCCATCATGACGTTTTGCAAGGCCGTCTTGTGGGGGAACAGATTGTATTGCTGGAACACCATTCCCACCTTCTTGCGCAGTTCCAGCTTGTTGAGATTTGGGTCGTTGACCTCTTGGCCTTCCACCAAGATCGAGCCTTGTTGAATATCGTTCAGCGCATTGACGCAGCGAATTAAAGTGGACTTGCCAGACCCTGAAGGGCCGATAATGCAAATGACATCTCCCTTCATTACGTCCAGTGATACGCCGTTCAGAACTTTCAAGTCACCAAAGGACTTATGCACATCTTTGAGGGAAACCATTGGGTCTGAAGGGGTCCAGCTCATGTCATTTCCTCAGTTGATGACCGCGTATTTCTTTTCCAACCACACGGTGAACTTCGCGATTGGATAGCAGTAGATGAAAAACAGCATCAGCACGAAACCATAGAACGGCGCTAACAGATCGGGCCGCCCACCTTCCGAAGCGAGCGCTTGTCCTGTCAAGGTCATGACTTCGTTCACCCCGACGATCGACGCCAAAACAGTAGCCATGGTCAGGATTGAATACAGGTTCATCCACGGCGGCAGCATACGCTTGACGCATTGTGGCAGGATGATCAGCCAAAGGGTTTGGATGCGTGTATAGGCAAGGCTCTCTGCCGCCTCCCACTGTCCGCTGGGCAATGACCTAACGGCGCCCCGCACGATCTCGGAGACGTTGGCCATCACTGGCAACGACAGGCCCAAAATGGCTTTGAACCAATCAGGAAACGGAATCTTGAGGCCGAAGAAGTTGATCTCAAACGGCAACAGGAACATTGCGAAAAACAGCAACACCAGCCACGGCGCATTTCGGAAGAACTGGGTGATGAACCATGAGCTGTGGCGTGTGGCCGCGATTAGCGAGATTTGCCCCAACCCCAATATCGCGCCAACAAATGTGCCCAAGGCCATGGCGCTGACAGAAATTACAAGATTAAAGATGAACCCCTTCAACAGCAACGGTGCCCAATTGAGTAGCACGGCGAGTGGCGATTGCCCCCCGTCCGGGGTTTGGGCAAAGACCAAGCTCGGCACGAGAACCGCCATTAGGCCAATCGGCAGCATGTGCCACATCTTCAATCCAAGAAAGGGCTCGGGTTCGCGTCGCTTCAGCGGCAGCATTACGGGAAGATCGGTTTTGTAACTCATCCGCCGTACCCCGGGATTTTCATCGCGCGTTCCCAGCGGTTCATTGCCCCGACCAACACGCCGACCAATACGAAATATGCCAACAACAAGAAGACCATCATTTCGGTCACGTTGACGTTGTCAGACCAAATCTGATTGGCCTCATATAACATCTCCGGCACAGCGATGGCATAGGCCAGCGTCGTGGTCTTTACCAGATTGACCAAATTATTGTTCAGCGCAGGCAACACGACCCGAAACGCCAGCGGCAATGTAATGTCACGGTAAATTTGCAATTTGGAAAACCCGAGCGCTTCTGCGGCCTCGACGGTGGACTTCGGAACGGCCTCGATCCCGGATCGGAAAATCTCGACGTTGAAGGCGCCCGCAAAAAAGGACAACGATATCGCAGCCCAAGCGAAGCTTCCCAAAATAGGGGATTGCCCGCCCCAGTCATTCTCGACCTTGGGGAGCAAGGTTCCGATGGCAAAGTAAAAAAAGTAAAGTTGTACCAAGGGCGGCGTGTTGCGGAACAGTTGAATGTAGCCGTTCACTATCCGCCGAGTCCATTTGAACGACGAACCTTGCAACCACGCACCGATGACACCGATGATCACCGAAAAGAACAGACAAACCAGTGACAGCCAAATGGTCGTAAGGAAACCGTCGAACATCCGGTTTCTGTCGTAGTCGTCATAGAGAAAGGGAAGGTTTATGCCCGTCTCCTGATACAGGACACGGAACCAATCGTAGATGAATTCCATACAGGCTTCCCCTTAGACCATTGGGCGGAACCTGATAGCCCCGCCCAATTCAGCGATTATTTGTACTTGTCGTGCATCGCTTTTGCGAAAGGCGTGTTGGTGACGCCCCACTTGGTCTCAAGTTCAAGAATGCGTCCGGATGCGTGCCATTCGACAATCATGTCGCTCATCAGTTTAGCGAAGTTGTCTTCACCCAAAGCAACAGCCAAACCCCAGGGCGCGTCGTCGATGGTCTGAAGTGGCATTTCATAGTCGGCCCATTCCGGTTCGGCCGCTTTTGCAACGATTGCGCTGTCATCGTAGACGAATGCCGCACAA
>CAZCOX010000300.1:0-3593 GCA_964500115.1 uncultured Rhodobacterales bacterium | reverse complement strand
GCAGGATGGAATGACCGATGATGAAAGCAACTGAAAACGACGCCGACGCCAGCAGACGTCTTTTCCTCGCGGGCGCAACATTGGCGGTTCTCACACCGCCTTCGGTCCTTTGGGCGCAACAGGCTGACATTTGGTCGGCCAAGGATGCGCACGATTCACTGATAAATGACCTGATCCGGCTTGTTGACATCCGATCTCGTGAAGAATGGGCTGACACTGGAGTGGCACAAGGTGCATGGCCCATCAGCCTGCACGAAGACCGCTTTCCAGAGCGTCTTTTTACTGCCAGACAGGTTGCCGATGGTCGACCCGTGGCGATGATCTGCGCAACGGGCGGACGATCCGGCTACGTCTTGCGCAGTTTGCGCGAGGCAGGATACAGCGGCTTTATTGACGTGTCGGAAGGAATGTTGGGCTCGCCGCGTGGGCAGGGATGGATCGCATCCAAGTTTCCGACTGTGAGTTCCGACGTTGCCTTAAGGAACTTGCCCGTGGAACTCGCCTGAGAAGTCGTCACCCAACCCGCAACCATGTTGCCATCCCGTCCGCGTGATGACTGAGCATATGACAGTGGAACATCCAGTTGCCCGGGTTGTCCAGAACGCAGAGAATGTCGCGCGCCGCACCTGCTCGCACCAAGGTTCCGTCCCTGTAATCGCCCGGTTTGCCAGTTTCCGAGATTTCCCAGAAATGGTGTCCGTGCAAATGCATGACATGATCGAAGGCCGTGGCGTTGTACAATGATATCCGGGCAGTCGTTCCCCGCCGCACATTCAGCAGCGGCTCGCGCGGCAGGCCGGACACATCATTCAGCGCCCAGGTGCCGAAGCCGCCATGCTTTCCACCTCCAGCACCACCTTGCAAGACAAGCCGCGCCTTAACCTCGCCACCTTTTGTTTGGGGCATCGGGTTCGGAGGAAGTGCAGGTACGTCTGATGATCTGCGCGCGCGCATTCCCTGCGTTGCGATCTGACCCAAAACTCGCCCGGGGTCATCGACGAATGCGATGTCCTCCAAAACGTCGCCAATTACGTCGCAGCGTTGTCCCGGAGCAAGAATAGCGTTCTCAAACGGGCGCGGCTGTTCGAGTGGCATACCGTCAAGGGCTACGATCATGCCTTTGATACCATTGATGCGCAGGTCATAAACGCGGTCGATGGAAGGATTGATCAGCCGCAACCGCACTCGATCACCAAGCTGGACCGTTTCCCGACTTACAACTGCCGTCATCACATTTCCGATGCGGCCAGCGGCCGTAAACTGCTCGGCCCCCGCATCTTCTTCATAAACTCCGTTTTCGTCGGTCAACATGTCAAACAGCTGAACCGAAATGTCATGATCGACATCCGTTGGGTGCTGTTCGTCGATGATAAGCGGGCCAAAAAGGCCGCGGCTGACCTGATCGTAGGAAAGATAATGCGAGTGATACCAGAAGGTGCCTGCATCCGGTACTGGAAAGCGGTAGTCGTGGCTCCCATCCGGCGGAATCACATCCTGCGTCAGCACGTTGACGCCATCCATCCGGTTGGGAAGCCGCAGCCCATGCCAATGAACTAGCACACCTTCCTGCAGCCCGTTTTCAACGCGCACGCGTAGATTATCGTTCTGGCTCGCACGCAACTCCGGACCTGGCCAAGACCCATTGAAACCCAATAGTTCCTGCCGCATCCCACCCACAGAGGCCATGATTGGTCCCGGGCGCAGAATGTAATCGCCTGTCGCAGCAAACGCGGGCATGGTAGCGGTCGACAGCGCCGCCAAACCAGCACCTAGCGCGTCTCGCCGGGTCCATTTCATCTATTTTTTCTTGGCTTCGCGGGTGGCCGCAACCTGCTCGATCAAGACATCCGCCTCCACAAACCCCGGGATCAGGGCATCTCCGATGACAAATGACGGCGTTCCGCTAAACCCCAAAGCGCGGGTCAGTTCCATCGACGTCTGGATATGTTCGTCAACCTCCGGGGCGTCCATATCACGGCGCAACTGGTCGATATCGAGCCCGACTTCGCGCGCAATCCGCAGCACGCTGGCCTCCTCTGCGCGGCCCTGCATCCCCATCATGGCCACGTGGAATTCCTCATATTTGCCCTGTGCGCGGGCTGCCAAGGCCGCGCGGGCAGCAAATACGCTTCCCTCTCCCAGAATGGGCCATTCACGATAGACCAGGCGCACGTTCGGGTCCTGTTCTACAAGTGCATCAACCTGTGGCATGACACGACGGCAGTAGGGACAATTGTAGTCAAAGAATTCCACTACTGTGACATCGCCGTCGGGGTTGGCTAGCACGATGGCATTGGGATCTTGTTCCAGCCGGTCGCGTTCGGTTTCCAGAGCAGCAGCTGCTGCGGCTGCCTGATCCTGCTGCTGTCGTTCTTCCAGCAGGCGCACCGCATCCATGATGATCTGCGGATTTTCGAGGATGGCTTCGTAGACCAGTTCCTTGATGCGTTCATCAGTCAACTCGTCAGCATAAAGTGACATAGGGAACAGCGTGGCTGTGCAGACTGCAAGAGGGGCAAATTTTGTAAAGTTCATAGTCAATCCTGTTGTTCTTCGGCCTTTGAGCGTTCGGCCTGAATTTTCTTAATACGCTCCGGCCAGGTCGATTTGATGTAAGCCAGAACGTCATGGATCTCAGCGTCCGTCAGTTGCTCCGCAAATCCCGGCATGCCGCTGTCAAATTGAACGCCCTGCTGAGCCAACAAAGCGGCTCCACCCAACTTGGTATAGTCAAAGAGCAGACTGTCAGGGTGGTGCCAAGTGTGACCGGTCTCATCATGCGGCGGCGCTGGCAATCGCCCGTCCTCACCAGGGCTGCGCCAATCTTCCTGCCCTTCAAGGTTTGCGCCATGACATGCGGCGCAGTATTCAACGTAAATCTGCTCACCAGCGACGATATCCACTTCGGAGCGCGCTGTTGCCGACGCAGTAGACGTTTCCGATCCGGACCAGAAGAACGCACCTCCGACAACCGCAATCGCCGTGAATATGACCACGACGTATCGCACTAAGCAACCTCAATCCGGGTCATCATGCCAGACGCCGCATGTGACAGCATGTGGCAATGCAAAAGCCACTGGCCCGGATTGTCCGCGACAAAGGCAATCTCTCGTGTCTGGTCCCCAAACAGCAAGGTCGTGTCGCGCAATGGGCCTAAACGGCCGTCGTCCGTCACTTCGTGAAAGTGCATTCCATGTAGGTGCATTGCATGCGGAAAGGCCGTGTCATTTCGGATCTTCAACCGAACATTTTCGCCTCGGCTCAATTTGGCGAGTGGCGGATTTTCCATTGTACCGATGGCACCGTTGAAGGCCCAGAATTGGCCTTCCCGAACCAACTGCTGAAAACTCATGCGCTTGTCGTTCAGCGTAGCCGCCCTGAGGCCACCCATTGCACCGCCTTCCATGTTCAAGGCAAGTGGCGTTGCGCCCTCAAGCGTTACCATCTGATGCGAGTTATTCGGCAGCGGTTTGGGCATATCGCGCCGAGCACTGGCTGCCTGCGCTTTCACATCGAAGCGGACTTGCGGTAGCGCTTCGCCGTCAAGGATTGCCAGAAGGAAAGCAGACGATCCCACGTCAGCGGTCACGTCA
>CAZCOX010000299.1:0-3626 GCA_964500115.1 uncultured Rhodobacterales bacterium | reverse complement strand
ATCGTCTGCGGCGCGGCGTCTTTCATCGGTAGCTCCCGGTTGTAGTCAAGTCGTTTAGGTAATCTCTAAGGCGGCTTTGGGAAGAAGGGAAACGGGTTGCGTAACGTGAGCGGGCCGCGGCGCGGCGACCAACGTCTGTGCGTCGCGGTTTATGGCAGCAAACCCGAAAAAGACTGGAACGGTGCGTAGGGATGGCAAAATCGCCGGGCCTTGGGGGCGGCCCAGCGATGACGCGGGCACCTGCGGTGCTATTCCGCGTCTCCACACTCTGTTCAATCCCGCCTCGCCACCTAATTCACCCGTTATGACAACGCTTCTCTGGTTCAAACGCGATCTGCGGCTGGCGGATCACCCGGCGCTCGCCTTCGCAGCAGAGCAGGGTGATGTCATTCCGCTTTATGTGATTGAGCCGGAGTACTGGACGCTCGCGGATACCTCCGGACGACAATATGCATTTCTGTGCGAGTGTCTTGCCAACCTGCGACGCGATCTGCGCGCCCTTGGCAGTGACCTGATCATCCGCGTTGGCGACGTCGTGGAGCTGATGCGCGGCTTGCAAAAAGACCGCCAGTTTACCCAGATCGTCAGCCACGAAGAAACCGGCAACGCCTGGACCTTTGCGCGCGACAAAAGGGTTGCCGCCTGGGCAAAGGCAGAAGGCATTCTTTGGACCGAACTCCCCCAATCGGGCGTTGTGCGACGCTTGAGTGGCCGTGACGGATGGGCAAAGCAACGCAATCAGTACCTCGCACAGCCGCAAGTCGACGCACCTGTTGCGCTCCCGCCGGTGCGGCTCGCATCCGACCCGATCCCCAATCTCTGCACAGAGGACCCATGCCCGCACCGCCAAATCGGTGGGCGCGATCAGGCACTGTCGCTCTTGGGTGGGTTCCTCACCGAACGGGGCCGAACCTACCGCAAAGACATGTCGTCACCGCTTGAAGGTGCGGTCGCCTGTTCGCGGCTCAGCGCACATCTGGCCTTTGGCACCATGTCCGGTCGCGAGGTTGCCCAAGCCTGTGCAGCGCGCCAGCGAGAGGTCAAAGGCGGGCCGCGTGACGGTTGGGCAGGTAGCCTCAAGTCGTTCCAATCCCGCCTCGCCTGGCGCGACCACTTCATGCAAAAGCTGGAGGACGAACCGGCGCTGGAACATCAATGCCTGCACCGCGCCTACGAAGACATGCGTCCACGCGAACCGGACGTGGCGCGCCTGCGAGCATGGGAAATCGGCGAAACTGGGCTGCCTTTCCTCGACGCCTGCATGCGGTCACTGCGCGCCACCGGTTGGCTCAATTTCCGCATGCGTGCGATGGTCACAGCCGTGGCGAGCTATCACCTCTGGCTCGACTGGCGCAGCACGGGTCAGCACCTTGCCCGCATGTTCACCGACTATGAACCGGGCATTCATTGGAGCCAGATGCAAATGCAATCCGGCACCACCGGCATCAACACGCCGCGCATCTACAACCCGATCAAGCAGGGTTCCGATCAGGACCCGACAGGCGTCTTCACCCGCCGCTGGGTGCCGGAACTGGCCGCTGTACCAGACAAGCACCTGCAAACCCCGTGGACATGGGAGGGGGCAGGGCAGGTTCTGGGTAAAACCTACCCTGATCCAATTGTCGATGTGACTGAGGCCGCCCGCGCCGCGCGGAAGAAGATCTTTGCGATGCGCGCGACCGTGGACCGGGTCGAAACGCAGCGTGTGATTCACAAACATGCCAGCCGCAAAGACAGCGCCGGGCATTTTGTGAATGACCGCGCCCCGCGCCAACCGCGTAGCAAAGCCACCGACACACAACAACTCAAACTAGATCTCTGATGGCGAAACAGCGCAAAAAATCCGACCTTCCGAGCAAGACCTGCGCGACCTGCGGCTTGCCATTTGCCTGGCGCAAGAAATGGGAAAAGGTCTGGGACGAGGTGCGCTATTGCTCGGAGCGGTGCCGACAAAACCGACCCAAAGTGACCAATCGATAGATTGGTCCCAAATTTGGTAAGAAAACCTGACCAGACCTGTTGCGGATCGGAAACTTTCTTTCTAATGGAGTACCATTGCATACAACGCGAGGGGAACGGGTATGAGCACGCGGATCGAGCGCCACGGCTTGCAGATCGACCAGATCTTGCACGATTTCATCAATGATCAGGCCTTGCCCGGAACGGGCGTCGAAGAGCATGCGTTCTGGCAAGCGCTTTCGGAACTCGCGCATGAGTATGGCCCGAAAAACGCCGATCTGCTCAAGACCCGCGAGGACATCCAGACGCAGATCGACGAATGGCACATCCGCCACCGCAACCAGCCGCATGATCACGAAGCCTACGAGGCGTTCCTGACCGAAATCGGGTATTTGCTGCCCGAAGGCGACGATTTTGAGATTGAGACTGCCAACACGGACCCTGAAATCGCCTCGGTCCCCGGCCCGCAACTCGTGGTGCCGATCACCAATGCGCGCTATGCGCTCAACGCCGCGAATGCGCGCTGGGGCAGCCTCTATGACGGGTTTTACGGCACCGACGCCATGGGCACGCCTGCTCCGAAAGGTGGTTACGACAAGGGCCGCGGTGCCCGCGTCGTGGCACGCGCGCGGGTATTCCTGGATGAGGCATTTCCGCTCGAAGGTACCAGCCACGCCGATGCACGCCGCTACTACGTGCATGATGGCGCGCTACTGGTGGATGATCTGCCTCTGGCTGACCCTTCGAAATTCGTCGGGTACAACGGCCACCCCAAAGCCCCGGACGCGGTTCTTTTGAAAAACAACGGTTTGCACGTCGAATTGGTCTTTGATCGCACCCACCCCATTGGCAGCCGCGATCAGGCCGGGCTGGCTGATGTGCGCCTTGAATCCGCCGTTAGTGCCATCATGGACTGCGAAGACTCTGTGGCCTGCGTCGATGCCGAAGACAAAGCGCTCGCCTACGGCAACTGGCTTGGCCTGATGAAAGGCGATCTCGAAGATACGTTCGAAAAAGGCGGCAAACAGGTCACCCGCGCGCTGAACCCCGACCTGACCTACACCGCACCGGGTGGTGGCACGGTCATACTCAAAGGCCGCGCTTTGATGTTGGTGCGCAATGTCGGCCACCTGATGACCAACCCCGCGATCCTGCTCAAAGACGGGTCCGAGATCTTTGAGGGCCTGATGGACGCGATGATCACAGCCCTCATCGCCAAACACGATCTGGGTAAATCGGATGGTATGCGGAATTCGCATACGGGTTCGGTTTACGTGGTCAAACCCAAGATGCACGGGCCAGCGGAGGTCGCCTTCGCAGACGAGACCTTCACTTTTGTCGAAAACGCGCTCGGCTTGCCGCAAAACACAGTCAAACTCGGTATCATGGATGAGGAACGCCGGACGTCGGTCAACCTCAAGGAATGTATCCGCGCCGCCAAACACCGCGTCGCCTTCATCAACACAGGGTTCCTCGACCGCACAGGCGACGAAATTCACACGTCGATGGAGGCAGGTCCCTTTAGCCGCAAGGATTTCATCAAACGCAAGGCATGGATCGGCGGGTACGAAGACCGCAACGTCGATATTGGCCTGGAATGTGGGCTCAGCGGCAAGGCGCACTATCCAGCCGCCGTTGCAGTTCGTCGCGCTCTGCAACCAGCCGTG
>CAZCOX010000298.1:0-3631 GCA_964500115.1 uncultured Rhodobacterales bacterium | reverse complement strand
GGCCTTCAGGGCTATGCGCAGGCCGAGGTCGCCTATCAGAACGCGGTGGAGTACGCGAATGACCGCTTGCAGGGCCGCGATGTAACCGGCGCAAAAGCGCCCGAGAAGTCCGCCGATCCGATCATCGTGCACCCCGATATCCGCCGCAACCTGATGGACCAGAAATCTTTTACCGAAGGCGCACGCGCGTTCACGTACTGGGGCGCGTATCTGATCGACCGGGCGCACAAGAACTCTGACGCAAACGCCGACGGTCTGATTTCACTGCTGACCCCTATCATCAAAGGGTTCCAGACCGACAAGGGCTTTGAAATGGCGGTCAACGCCCAGCAGGTCTATGGTGGGCACGGCTATATCGAAGAGTGGGGCATGTCCCAGTTTGCCCGCGATGCGCGGATCGCGATGATCTATGAGGGCGCGAACGGTGTTCAGGCGCTCGACCTTGTGGGCCGCAAGCTGGCACAGGACGGCGGCAAGCACGTCATGGCGTTCTTTGACATGATCAAGTCTTTCGCGGCTGAAACCAAAGGTCAGGATGCAGAGTTTGACGCGCAGTTCCTTGAGCCTTTGAAGGCGGCCTCAAAGGACCTGCAGGCAGCGGCGATGTATTTCATGCAGAACGGCATGAAGAACCCGAACAACGCGCTCGCAGGGTCGTATGATTTCATGCACATGTTTGGCCATGTCTGCCTGGGTTACATGTGGGCGCGGATGGGGCTTGCGGCGTCGAAAGCTTTGAAAGAGGGCGCGTCGGACGTGGCGTTCTACGAGACAAAGCTGGCGACCGGGCGGTACTATATGGCACGCCAACTGCCCGCGACGAAGATGCACCTCGCGCGCATCCAAACCGGTGCGGAACCGGTGATGGCGCTGGAAGCCGCGAATTTCTGATCGAAGTGGTGCGTGCCAAGCACGCACCCTACGGCATCGTGGAGGGGAGCCGCATGCGATCTAGCTGGATGAGCGATGAGCATGAAATGCTCGCCGAGATGACGGCCAAATTCATCGAGGCCGAGTGGCAGCCGCTTTACGACAGATGGCGCAAGCAAGGTCAGATGGATCGCGAGACATGGGCACAGGCCGGGGAGCTTGGCCTGCTCTGCCCGTCGATCCCCGAAGAATACGGTGGTGCCGGAGGTGACTTCGGCCATGAGGCGGTGATCCTGATGGAGGCCGCCCGCGCCAATCTGGCGAGCTGGGGTCACGGCATTCATTCGGGCATCGTCGCGCATTACATTCTGGAATACGGGACGGAAGACCAGAAACAGCGTTGGTTGCCGAAGATGGTCACAGGCGAGTTGGTCGGTGCATTGGCGATGACCGAACCCTCGGGCGGATCTGACGTGCAGGGCATCAAGACGCGCGCGGTGCGGGATGGCAACGCCTATCGCCTGTCGGGGCAAAAGACGTTTATCACCAACGGCCAGCACGCGAACCTGATCATCGTGGCCGCCAAAACGGACCCGGGTGAAGGGTCCAAAGGAACGTCTTTGGTCGTCGTCGAACCCGACGGCGCGGATGGCTTCCAGCGCGGGCGGAACCTTGAGAAAATTGGCTGTCATGCGGCGGATACATCAGAGCTCTTTTTCGACAATGTCGAGATCGCGCCGGAGAACCTGCTGGGCGGAGACGAGGGCCAGGGCTTTTACCAGATGATGAAGCAGCTGCCGCAAGAGCGGTTGATCATCGGCTGTGGCGCTGTGGGCGCGATGGAAGGCGCGGTGGCGCGGACGATTGCGTACTGCAAAGAGCGTGAGGCTTTTGGCGGGCCGCTCACGCAGTTTCAGAACACGCGGTTCAAACTGGCGGAATGCCAGACCAAAACGACTGTTGCTCGGGCCTTTCTGGACGACTGCATGGTCGAGCATTTGCAGGGCAAGCTTTCGGTCGAGAAAGCCGCGATGGCCAAGTACTGGTTGTCGGACACGCAGGGCGAAGTGCTGGACGAATGTGTGCAGCTGCATGGCGGCTATGGCTACATGCAGGAATACGCCGTGGCCGAGATGTGGGCGGACGCGCGGGTGCAGCGCATCTATGGTGGCACCAATGAGATCATGAAAGAACTAATTGCGAGGGCGCTTTGATGCCCGCAGCCCTGGCGCATTTGCAGATTGCGGATGCCTCCGGCGGAGGTATTTTTGAACCAGAGAAGACCGGGGACCGCCCTGCCCTTCTCTGGTTTCGAAATACCTCGGGGGTGAGGCCAGAGGCCGAGGGGGCTGGCCCCCTATCCGCGACGATCACAGGAGATATCGCATGACCATGAAACTCTATTGCTTTGGCGAAAGCGGCCATTCCTACAAAGCAGCCCTTGCACTGGAACTGGCCAAGCTGGAGTGGGAACCGGTCAAGGTTGATTTCTTCAATGGAGAGACGCGCACGCCTGAATACCGGGCAGAGGTCAACGAGATGGGCGAAGCGCCGGTGCTTGTGGATGGTGACGTGCGGCTGACCCAGTCTGGTGTCATCCAGACCTATCTGTCTGACACCTATGGCCATTTTGGCGGCAAGGACGCGGCGGAAAAGCTGGAGATCCTGCGCTGGATTATCTGGGACAACCAGAAATTCAGCGGCACAGCCGGGCCTTTGCGGTTCTTGATGAACTTCCTGCCCAAAGACAAACGCCCTGCCGAAGTGATTGCGTTTATGCAGGGCCGGATGAAAGCGTCTTATGGCGTGTTGGACGCGCATCTTGGCGGTCGCGACTGGATTGTCGGTAACGCTGTGACCAACGCCGATCTGACCTGCTGCAGCTATTTGTTTTACCCCGAACCCTTTGGGTTCGACCGCGCCGATTGGCCCAATATCGACCGTTGGTTGTCGAATATTGAGGGGCTTGATGGCTGGAAACACCCTTATGACCTGATGCCCGGATCCCCAGCGGACCGGGCCTGAGACGGAGACCAGAATGACAGACGTCTATATTTACGATGCGGTGCGCACGCCGCGCGGCAAGGGCCGCAAAGATGGCAGCCTGCACGAGGTGACAAGCGTGCGCCTGTCAGCGCAGGTGCTGGATGCGCTCAAGGACCGCAACGGGCTGGACGGCCACGCGGTTGAGGACGTGATCTGGGGCAACGTCACCCAGGTTGGCGAACAGGGCGGCTGTCTTGCGCGGACGGCTGTGCTGGCATCGAACCTCGATCAGTCGATCCCGGGGCTTGCGATCAACCGCTTCTGCGCCTCGGGTATGGAAGCCGTGAACCTGGCCGCCAACCAGGTGCGTGGCGGGGCGGGTGATGGCTACATCGCCGGTGGTGTCGAGATGATGGGCCGGGTTGCCATGGGCAGTGACGGGGCCGCGATTGCGGTGGATCCGTCCATTGCGATGGACACGTATTTCGTGCCGCAGGGTATTTCGGCCGATATCATCGCCACCGAATATGGGTTCACACGCGATGATGCGGACGGTCTGGCCGTGGAAAGCCAGAACCGGGCCAAGGCCGCTTGGGATGACAACCGGTTCGAGAAATCCGTGATCAACGTGACGGATCAGAACGGTCTGACCATTCTCGACAATGACGAATACATGCGCCCCGGCACGGATATGCAGGCGTTGGGTGCGCTCAACCCGTCCTTCCTGCAGATGGGCGAGGTCATGCCGGGTTTCGACGCAGTGGCGCTGATGAAG
>CAZCOX010000297.1:0-3710 GCA_964500115.1 uncultured Rhodobacterales bacterium | reverse complement strand
GGCTTGTAATCGTCATCCGCCTGATTGCCCCAAACCGTCCAACCATCGCGTTTGCCGCGACCGAACAGTTCCAGATACGGACCCCAGGAACAGCCTTCGATGATCTTGTACTGCTCGTCCGGCTTGCGGCTGTGTTCCCGTTTGCGGGTCTTGAGCACATCGCCGTCCGGTTCCTCGGCTTCCATGTAGTTCACCTGCGACCGGCCCGGCGGCAGCGTCCGCACGTCTTTGCCACGGACACCGAACAGCAAAATCTCGGTCACGTTGCGAAAGTAAAACCCGACACCGCGCCCGTCCGGGCCGCCGTCTTTGCGCACCTTTTCCCAGATGATGTTCGACTTGTACTGAAAGCCCCAAGCCTCCAGCACCTTCAACCCTTCGGGCAAGAGCGCGTTGGGCACCCAAAGATAGCAATGCGCGCGGTCCTCAAGGTGGTCCGCCACCGGCAGCGCACAAATCTCATCCAGTTCCATCGTCGGATAGCGCGCCAGGCGCTTATGCTCCGGTGCCACCTTTCCCGTGCGGTTCTGAAACCGCCAGGGAGGGTCCGCCATGACACAGCCAAAGCGATCCTTGCCCAAGAATTCGCGCAGATCGTCTGCAGCCGCCATGGAATCCCTCCGATTGTGTTGGCCTTTATCTGTAATTCAACATCTTGTATGTGGCAAACGCTCATTCCTCAAAATACGCGCGACCTCACAACCTTCGCCACAAAGCTTTGCAAATAAATTAAAGCGACAAAAAAAAGCGGGCACCAAAGCGCCCGCCTCTTTCACTTTTGAAACAACCGTCGGTCAGTGCACGACCGCGTCGTCCGGGCGCGGCCGGTTCGACGCCGCGACGCGATCACCGATCAGCAATCCATCGGCACCTGCGGAAACGGGCACCAGATCGCCATCGGCGACATCGCCCGCCAACAGCATTTCCGCCAGCGGATCCTGCAAGGCACGCTGGATAACGCGCTTCAAAGGCCGTGCACCAAAGACCGGGTCATACCCCTCTTCGGCCAACCACTTCCGCGCACCATCGTCCAGTTCCAGCGTGATCTTCCGCGCCGCAAGACGCTTGAGCAACCGTGCCATCTGGATATCGACAATGCCGTCCATGTCGTCCCGCTTGAGCCGATCAAAGATCACCGTTTCGTCAAGACGGTTCAGGAACTCGGGCCGGAAATGCGCCCGCACCGCGTCCATCACGTCACGCCGTGCCTGACCTGAGTCTGCGCCTTCCGGCAATTGGCTCAACGCCTGAGACCCAAGGTTCGACGTCAGGATGATCAGCGTCTGCTTGAAGTCCACAGTCCGCCCCTGACCATCGGTCAGAACGCCATCGTCCAGCACTTGCAACAGCACGTTGAACACATCCGGATGCGCCTTTTCGACCTCATCGAACAGCACAACCTGATACGGACGCCGCCGCACAGCTTCGGTCAACACACCACCTTCGTCATAGCCGACATAACCCGGAGGCGCACCGATCAGACGGGCCACGGCGTGTTTCTCCATGAACTCCGACATGTCAATGCGCACCATGGCACTGTCGTCGTCAAACAAGAACTCGGCCACCGCTTTCGTCAACTCGGTCTTACCCACGCCGGTTGGCCCAAGGAACAGGAACGAACCCAAAGGCCGGTTCTCGTCATTCAAACCAGCCCGCGCGCGACGCACTGCGTTGGCCACGGCACGCACCGCCTGCTCTTGTCCAATGACCCGCTTGTGCAAACCATCTTCCATCCGCAATAGCTTTTCACGCTCGCCTTCCAGCATCTTCGATGTCGGAATACCCGTCCAGCGCTCAACCACCGCAGCGATCTGCTCGGGGCGCACGGCCTCTTCGACCATCACATCATCGTCGCTGTCCTCAGCCTCGGACAGTTGCTTTTCAAGCTGCGGGATCACGCCATATGACAGCTCCCCGGCTTTCGCCAGATTGCCCTCGCGCTTCGCGATCTCAAGCTCAGCCCGCGCGCGGTCCAACTGCTCTTTGACGTCCCGCGCTGACGCAAGCTTGTCACGTTCCGCCTGCCACTTGGCCGTCATCTCTGCCGATTGCTGCTGCAAATCCGCGAGGTCTTTTTCCAGCTTCTCAAGCCGATCTTTCGACGCCTGATCGTCTTCCAGGCGCAACGCCTCCGCCTCGATCTGCTTCTGCAGGATCTCACGGTCGAGCGCGTCCAGTTCCTCGGGTTTTGAATCCACTTCCATCCGCAGACGCGACGCGGCCTCGTCCATCAAGTCGATGGCCTTGTCCGGCAAAAACCGGTCGGTGATGTAGCGATGTGAGAGCGTCGCAGCCGACACCAAAGCGCTGTCCGAAATCCGCACCCCATGGTGCAGTTCGTACTTCTCTTTAATGCCCCGCAAGATGGAAATGGTATCTTCCACCGTCGGCTCCTGCACCATCACAGGCTGGAACCGCCGCGCCAAAGCTGCGTCCTTCTCGACATGCTTGCGGTACTCATCAAGCGTGGTGGCACCCACACAGTGCAACTCGCCCCGTGCCAAAGCAGGTTTGAGAAGGTTCGACGCATCCATTGCGCCATCCGCCTTACCGGCACCGACAAGCGTATGCATCTCGTCGATGAACAGAATGATCTCACCCGCAGCGGTCGTGACTTCCGAAAGGATTCCTTTCAGCCGTTCCTCGAACTCCCCGCGATACTTCGCACCCGCAATCAAAGCACCCATGTCCAAAGACAAAAGCCGCTTGTTGCGCAAAGACTCCGGTACGTCACCGTTCACGATCCGCAACGCCAGACCTTCGGCAATCGCGGTTTTACCCACGCCCGGCTCACCAATCAGAACCGGGTTGTTCTTGGTCCGACGCGACAAGACCTGCATCGCGCGACGAATTTCATCATCCCGGCCAATAATCGGGTCAATCTTGCCTTCGCGTGCGCGCTCGGTCAGGTCGAGCGTGTACTTCTTGAGGGCCTCATACTGATCCTCAGCCGACGCGCTGTCCGCCGTGCGGCCCTTGCGGATGTCATTGATCGCGGCATTCAGCGCCTGCGCGTTCACCGCGCCTGCATCGAGCGCTTCTTTGGCAGGCGATTTCACCATCGCCAGCGCCATCAAAATCCGCTCAACAGGCACGAAACTGTCACCCGCCTTGGTGGCAATCTTTTCAGCCTCGTCCAGAACCTTGCCGGTGACCGAATCCAGATATACCTGCCCGGCATCACCAGACACCTTGGCGATCTTGGCCAGCTTGCCATCCAACGCCTGAACCACCCGCTGCGGCGCGCCACCGGCGGCAGAGATCAGGTTTGACGCCAAACCCTGCTCGTCATCCATCAAAGCTTTCAAAATGTGTTCGGGCGCCAACCGTTGGTGGCTTTCCCGCATGGCGATCGTCTGGGCGGCCTGAATGAAACCGCGCGACCGCTCCGTGAACTTGTCCAAGTTCATGGGCCTTCTCCTATCTTAAGCGCCCTTTGCGCGACCCCCGCTTGGCGGCAGGTCTGTGTACGGGCCTTCGCTTAAACAGATGGAAACGCATCCCGACTGCTTCAAGCCCTTGTGATCAGATGCGACGAAAAATCCACAACGGAACCTTTTCCGCGACGGAAGCGTTCCCCACATACGTGTAAGACCAAAAGGTTAATAACGAGCATTACAATGTGGCACAAAGCAAACGTAACCAACATCTCCCATGACGCCGAGACCGGCATGTTCGAGGCATATGTGACGATCGATCAGGACGACGTC
>CAZCOX010000296.1:0-3717 GCA_964500115.1 uncultured Rhodobacterales bacterium | reverse complement strand
CATTGTCGCGGCACAGGTGCCGCTGGGTGCGGGCCTTGCCTTTTCCGACAAGTACAAAGGCACAGACCGGGTGACCTTTACCTATTTCGGCGATGGTGCCGCCAATCAGGGCCAGGTGTACGAGACGTTCAACATGGCCGCTCTCTGGCAGCTCCCGGTAATTTTCGTCATTGAAAACAACCAATACGCCATGGGCACCGCACAGAAACGCTCCACCTCCACCCCCGATCTGCACACCCGTGGCGCAGCCTTTGGGATCCCCGGTGAAGCAGTCGATGGTATGGACGTGCTCGCCGTTAAAGAGGCCGGAGAAAAGGCGGTCAAACACTGCCGTTCAGGCAAGGGCCCCTACATCCTTGAGGTCAAAACCTATCGCTACCGCGGGCATTCCATGTCAGACCCGGCCAAGTACCGAACCCGCGAGGAAGTCCAGAAAATGCGCGAGGAACGAGACGCCATCGAACACGTGCGCGACATGCTGTTGCAAGGCAAGCACGCGACCGAGGATGATCTCAAAGCCATCGACAAAGAGATCAAAGCCATCGTCAATGCCAGCGCCGATTTCGCGCGCGAAAGCCCGGAACCCGCGTTGGAAGAGCTTTGGACCGATATCTATGCAGAGGAGGCGGTGTGATGGCGACAGAAGTACTCATGCCCGCGCTGTCCCCCACGATGGAGGAAGGCACGCTCGCCAAATGGCTGGTCAAGGAAGGCGACACCGTCTCTGCCGGTGACATCATGGCCGAGATCGAAACCGACAAAGCCACCATGGAATTTGAAGCGGTGGACGAAGGCGTTATAGGCAAATTGCTAATCGCCGAAGGCACCGAAGGCGTGCGCGTGAACACCCCTATCGCCGTGCTGGTCGAGGACGGCGAAGCGGTGCCCGATGCAGCACCGGCTGCTGCCGAAGCTGCGCCAACCGCTGCGCCGGCTACACCAGAGCCCAAACCTGTCGCTGCCGCCATGCCCGCCGAAGCGATCACACCGGTCAAGGCCGAGGCCCCTTGGCCCGAAGGCACCAAAACCAAATCCCAGACCGTTCGCGAAGCGCTGCGCGATGCCATGGCCGAGGAAATGCGTAGCGACGATACCGTCTTCCTGATGGGCGAGGAAGTGGGCGAATATCAAGGCGCATATAAGATCAGCCAGGGCTTACTGGATGAATTCGGCGACCGCCGGGTGATCGATACGCCCATCACAGAACACGGCTTTACCGGCATCGCAGTTGGCGCCGCTTTTGGCGGCTTGCGCCCGATTGTGGAATTCATGACGTTTAACTTCGCCATGCAAGCCATTGATCAGATTATCAACTCTGCTGCCAAGACGCTTTATATGTCGGGCGGTCAGATGGGCGCACCGATGGTGTTCCGTGGCCCCAACGGTGCTGCGGCCCGCGTCGGCGCACAACACAGTCAGGACTACGCCGCATGGTACGCGCACATCCCCGGGCTGAAAGTTGTTATGCCCTATTCCGCCTCTGACGCCAAAGGCCTGCTTAAAACCGCGATCCGCGATCCGAACCCGATCATCTTCCTCGAAAACGAAATCCTCTATGGCAAGTCCTTCGACGTGCCCGAAATCGAGGACTACACCGTGCCGTTCGGAAAAGCCCGCATCTGGCGCGAAGGCACCGATGTCACCATCGTAAGCTTTGGCATCGGGATGACCTACTCCCTGCAAGCCGCCGACAAGCTTGCCGAAGACGGGATTTCCGCCGAAGTCATCGACCTGCGCACCCTGCGCCCGATTGACTATGACACTGTGATCGCGTCGGTCCAGAAAACCAACCGCTGCATCACGGTCGAAGAAGGCTGGCCCGTTGGGGCCATCGGCAACCACCTCTCTTCGGTCATTATGGAACGCGCGTTCGACTGGCTCGACGCACCGGTCCTGAACCTCACCGGCAAAGACGTGCCGATGCCCTATGCCGCCAACCTTGAAAAGCTGGCGCTGGTGACCACGGCTGAGGTGATCGAGGCCGCAAAGCAGGTGTGCTACCGATGACCGCCCCCATCAGCGTACGAACCCGGGATGTCGCGCGAGAGGCCTACCGGGTTGAGACCGAAGCAGGGTGGGCTTTTGTGCCAGAATGCCTGATGGACCGCTTTCCAAACGAGGCACGCCCTTCCCACCAGACCGCGTATGAGTGGATCGGCTCGCATAGCAAACACATCACCCGAGCAGTGGAACGCCTGAAAGCGGGCAAATCACCTCGCGCCCCGTATGACCTGATCACCCTGATCGAGGAGGCAAACTGACATGCCCATCAATATCCTGATGCCCGCCCTCAGCCCCACGATGGAAGAAGGCACCCTCGCCCGCTGGCTGGTCAAGGAGGGTGATACAGTGTCCTCCGGTGACATCATCGCCGAGATCGAAACCGACAAAGCCACGATGGAGTTCGAGGCCGTCGACGAAGGTGTGATCGGCAAAATTCTGGTCGCCGAGGGCACCGAAGCGGTCAAAGTGAATGACGCCATCGCTGTATTGCTCGACGACGGCGAAAGCGCCGATGACATTGGTACGGTCGAGGCAACACCTGCAAAATCCGCATCGGCTCCCGAAACGCCTGCTCTGGCGGAAGCCGCGCCTTCCGTAAATTCGGCAGCTTCGGCGCCTGCCCAGTCAGACGGCACGCGCATCTTCGCCTCGCCACTGGCGCGTCGCATCGCGGCAGACAAGGGCATCGACCTAGGCACGATCACCGGCTCGGGTCCGCGCGGACGGATCGTCAAGGCCGATGTCGAGAATGCAGAACCGCAGGTGGCAAAACCGGCCGCTGCCTCAGTTCCGTCAGCACCCCCTGTAGCACCAACTGCTACACCTGCCACCGATCCAAATACCATCGCACGCATGTACGAAGGGCGCGCGTTCACCGAAGTGCCACTTGACGGCATGCGCAAGACAATTGCCGCCCGCCTGACAGAGGCAAAACAGACCATCCCGCACTTCTACCTGCGCCGCTCCGTGAACCTCGACCCGCTGCTGGCGTTCCGATCTGATCTTAACGCACAGCTTGAAAAACGTGGCGTAAAGCTCAGTGTTAACGACTTTATTATCAAGGCCTGCGCCAACGCACTTCAACAAGTGCCCGCCGCAAACGCGGTCTGGGCCGGAGATCGCATCCTGCAACTGGAACCCTCAGATGTCGCCGTAGCCGTCGCCATCGAAGGCGGGTTGTTCACACCCGTCCTGCAGGACGCACATCAGAAATCCCTGTCCACTCTTTCAGCCGAGATGAAAGACCTCGCCACCCGCGCCCGCGACCGCAAACTCGCGCCGCATGAGTACCAAGGCGGCAGCTTTGCGATCAGCAACCTGGGCATGTTCGGCATTGAAAACTTCGACGCCGTGATCAACCCACCCCACGGTGCAATCCTCGCCGTTGGCGCAGGCGCGAAGAAACCTGTTGTCGGTGATGACGGGTCGGTCACGGTGGCGACGATGATGTCGATGACATTGTCGGTCGATCACCGTGTTATTGATGGCGCGCTTGGAGCCGAGCTGTTGAACGCCATCGTCGATGGCCTGGAAAACCCCATGGCCTTGCTGGCCTGATCTTCTTCTTTTTCCAAATATGCAAAAAAACCGCCGCTGCCTCCGCAAGGAGGAAGCGGCTACCAAAGCGCGGCCCGAAGGGCCGCACATTCTAGTCGTGTAAAATTTGATCCATGCTGATTGACGGCTGAGAGCAACCCGCTTCACCCACAATCC
>CAZCOX010000295.1:0-3720 GCA_964500115.1 uncultured Rhodobacterales bacterium | reverse complement strand
AGATGCTGCAAAAGTGGGAAATCCTCGACAGCGGGGACACCACGCTTCTCAAGGGTGAACATGTCGACAAGATCGAGTTCGATACCGCCAACGAGAAGGCCGAGAAGAAGGGTGGTCGTCCGGCGAAGGGCGAGCCGATCCTGCTGGGCATCACCAAGGCGTCCTTGCAGACACGGTCGTTCATCTCTGCCGCGTCGTTCCAGGAGACGACACGCGTGCTGACCGAAGCGTCGGTTCAGGGCAAGAAGGACAAGCTTGTTGGTCTGAAAGAAAACGTCATCGTGGGTCGTCTGATCCCGGCGGGTACAGGTGGTGCAACGCAGAAGGTCCGCCGCGTGGCGCAGGATCGCGACAACGTCGTAATCGAAGCGCGCCGCGAGGAAGCCGAAGCTGCTGCTGCGCTGGCTGCACCGGATATGATGGACGATGTGGTTGGCGGCGACGAGTTCGACAACATCATCGTGGATACGCCGGAAAGCCGCGAATAAACGCGGTAATCAAAAGACGTCGAAAGCCCCTCGTCGCAGACGGGGGGCTTTTTTGTTTGAGTCTAGGCGTGTTGAGCGCAGGCGATTATCGACAAGAAGCGCGGTCGTGATATTCGGGAGGTCATAATATGAAACGCAGAAATCTGCTTTTGGGCACGGGGGCTGTTGGGGCCATGATCGGAACGCGCGCGTCATTCGCAAGCACGGATGCCGGTTACTACGTGCCTGCCGAGGAGGAGCCACACCAGCGCACCTTCATGCAATGGCCGGTCAGTCGCGAAGTGCATCCGGACCGGGTGTTTCGTGGGATGGTCCAGCAAACGATTGCCGATATTGCCAATGCTATTTCGGAGTTTGAACCTGTAACGATGCTTGCCGCGCAATCCGATCAACGCGGTGCGCGCGCCAAGTTGTCTGATGCGGTCGAGCTATGGGATATCCCGACCGAAGATCTGTGGTGCCGCGACTCTGGCCCGATCTTTGTGGTCAACGACGCGGGTGATCTGGCGATCAGCCACATCCAATTCAACGGATGGGGTGAAAAGCAGGTCAACGCGCGGGATTCTCAGATTGCGGCGCGGGTTGCGGAGCGGTTGGGGCTGGAATTGCGCCCGACCGGTTTGCGTGGTGAGGCTGGCGGGGTGGAACAGGACGGCCACGGTCTGCTGCTTGCGCATGAAAGCAGTTGGGTGAACGACAATCGCAACCGGGGTCTGTCGCGGGATGAGATCGAGGAGCGGTTGCTGGAAGCTTATGGCGCCGACCGGATAATCTGGTCGGAGGGTGTTTGGGATGAAGATATCACCGACTATCATATCGACAGTCTGGCGCGCTTCACAGGGCCGGGGCGTGTGCTGATCAATCTGCCGGATGCGCCGGATATGGACGATCCGTTTCATCTTGCGGCGCTTGATACCCATGACCGTTTGGTCGAGGCGGGGCTGGAAGTTGAGGTGATCCCGGAACCCAACCGCCGCCGCGTGCGCAGCATCGATTTCGTGGCGTCCTACGCGAATTACTATGTGTGCAATGGCGCTGTGATCGCCGCGCAATTCGGCGACCGTGAGACGGATGAGATCGCTCGCGATGCGCTGGCACGCCACTATCCGGGACGCGAGATTGTGACGCTCAACGTTGATCCGCTGGGCGAAATGGGCGGTGGCATTCATTGCGCGACGCAGCAGATGCCTGCGGTCTAGGTTGCCGATTGCGCCGATTGCGGCCTCAGTCCACCCATTTGCTGGTCAGCGATCCGAGCAGCCACCAACATGGCAATGACCCAGCCGCTGGACACCGCAACCGCGATTCCCAGCCAGACACCCCACACGTCAAATCCCAGCAGCGCGATGAACACCCAGATAAAGAACGCGACGCCAAAGCCCTGGCGGTAAATGCTGATCCAAAGCGTGTAGATCGGCTTTTTCATGGCCTGCAAAAGCGAGTTGATCGAAAACAGCATCATGTAGATGGGAAAGAGAAACCCATCGACGATCAGATAGCTTGCGCCAACCGCAATCACGTCTGGATCATCGGTGAAGGGACGCATGAAGTATTGCCCGCCGAACCACAAGAGCGGCATGGCGATGACCGACATGGCAAAGCCGAGTTTCCAGCACAGGAACAGCGCCTCGCGCACGCGGTCGTATTCCTTGGCTCCGAAATTCTGCCCGGCAATGGGTAGAAGCGCGCCGGTCATCCCGAGTACTGGCAAGAGCAGGATTTGCTCAATCCGCAATGCCACACCGTACGCCGCAATCGCATGTTCGCCGAACCCTTTGAGTGCGAATTGCACGACAAAGCCCGAGACAAACATGACGATCAGAGCGGTGCTGGCGGGGGCCATCTGGCTGATGATGGCTTTGAAGCAGTCCAGATCGGGGATGAATTCGGCTTGCTTGACACGATCCATGATCTCAAGCCGGAACACGCGGGACAGCAGGAAGATCATCACTCCGGTTTGGCTGACGATGGTGGCGATGGCGATGCCGTTCAAACCGAACCCGTTCCACATCCCGGGGATGCCAAACATGAAGAGCGGGTTCAAAGCGACATTGGCAAGAAACGCAACCATCAGCGCGCGCTGCATAGAGCGCGTGTCGCCATGCGCTTGCAAGATGCCATTGCCACCATAGGCCATGAGGAAGCCGGGTAGTGCAAATATCAGAAAGCGGAAGTAATTAAGGGCTGCGTTCCGATAGTCGCCGGGTTCAGACACCAGCTCAATCAGGTATGGCCCGCCAATCCATCCCGCGATCATCAGGATCGCTGTGGCAATAACTCCGAAACTCAAACCCTGCGCGGCCAGCCCCCGTGCCGCCCGATTGTTCTTTTCTCCCTTGGCGTTGCTGACCAGGGCGCTGAGGCCCGCGCCAAGGCCAAACCCAACGGACATCATGATGAAAAATGCCTGGAACCCGATGGCAAGACCGGCCTGCGCCTCTGTCGACAACTGGCCCGCATAGAAAACGTCGACCACATTGTAGAGCGTTGAAAACAGCATGCCCAAGGCCGCCGGGATCGCCAGATTGCGGAAGTGGGCCAACATGGGCCCCGTTGTCAGATCATCGGTTTGGGGGGTCGCCACACGCGCTCCTGTCTATTCCGGCGGATCGGACCGCCACCTGACAGCGATACATGCGACGCCATGACTTGCCAACGACAATTGCGACGCCGGTATTGGCATAGTGGGCTGCGGCAGAGGGTGATATGCGGCGGTCATGAACGCTTTGTCAGACAACACGCGCGGCGCGATCCTGATGTGCCTGTCGATGGCCGCTTTCACCTTTGGGGATGCCGCGATCAAGGCGACAGGTGGGGCTTTGCCGCTGTCGCAGCTGCTGGTGTTGCGGGGCGTGCTGGCGTCAAGCGCACTCTTCGCGATGGCGTGGTATTTCAAAGGTCTGAACCTGCGCCTGTCGGGCCGTGACTGGGGGATGGTTTTGGCGCGTGGTGGGGCCGAGGCGACGGCCGCGTATTTCTTTTTGTCAGCATTGCTCGCCATGCCGTTTGCCAATGTCACAGCGCTTTTGCAGATGTTGCCACTGGCCGTGACGCTGGCAAGTGCGGTCTTGTTTAAAGAGACGGTGGGCTGGCGGCGCTGGACGGCGATTGCCATTGGGTTTGTCGGGATGTTGCTGATCGTGCGGCCCGGAACGGATGGGTTCAACTGGGCCTCCATCTATGCGCTTTGCGCTGTGGCCGCGGTGACAGCGCGGGATTTGATCACGCGCAA
>CAZCOX010000294.1:0-3751 GCA_964500115.1 uncultured Rhodobacterales bacterium | reverse complement strand
AGCGTCATGAAGATGATCCAGAAGAGCGGAACCGCCAGCCTAAAGCGGAAATATACAATCGCATAGGCGGCGAGCATAGAGATCACGACTTTGCCGACGGCAAAGCCGATCCCGAGGATCAGACTGTTTTGCAGCATGGTGGTCGCGGTGACCTTTTTCATCACCCCGCCTTCGACAAAGAGAACCTCGTTGTAGGTCTCAAAGAAATGACCGCCGGGCAGGATTTGCAGACCTTCGCGCAAGATGGTTTCCGGCGCATGTGTCGAGGTGGCAAAGGCCACCCAGACCGGAAGGGTCATGAATATCGCGCCGCAGATCAGGATCAGGTGCGTGGCAATTGTCGAGCCTTTCATCAGTAATGCACCTTCTTTTCGATAAAGCGGAACTGGATCACGGTCAGCGCCAGAACCATGATCATCAGCACGACCGACTGCGCCGACGACCCGCCAATATCCGCACCACGAAAGCCATCCTGGAAGACCTTGAACACCAGCGTGTTGGTGGCACCGCCCGGGGCGCCTTGCGTGGTGGTGTCGATGATCCCGAAGGTTTCAAAGAACGCGTAGGTGATGTTGATCACCATCAGGAAGAACGTGGTTGGGGCGAGCAACGGGAACGTGATTGTCCAGAATCGGCGCATGGAGCTTTTGCAATCCATCGTTGCCGCTTCGACAACCGATTTCGGGATGCCCTGAAGGCCGGACAGGAAGAAGATGAAATTGACGCTGACCTGTTTCCAAACAGAGATCAGGATCACAACAAAGCCCGCATCAACCGGGTCAAGCTTGTGATCAAAGTCGAACCCTATGGAGTTCATAAAGATATACAAATCCCCAATGATCGGATTGAACATCAGGTTGCCCATCAAGCCTGCAACGGGGGGGGCGATGGCGTAGGCCCACATCAACAATGTTTTGTAGGTGCTGGCGCCCTGGATCACCTCGTTCGCCTTCACGGCCAGCAGCAACGCCAGCGCCAGCGAAAAGAAGGTGACGAGCGTGGAAAAGATCAGGGTGAATCCGGCGGCCTGCAACCAGGCGTCGGAAAAGACTGTGTCAGAGTAATTGCGGAACCAGACAAATTGCGAAGACAAACCAAACGGGTCTTCCAGCAGGAACGACTGGTAGATGGCCTGTGCCGCGGGCCAAAGAAAGAACACCACGATGATAATGATCTGTGGTGCTACAAACAGATAGGGAATGGGGCTGTGTTCGTATTGAACGCGCTTCATATGACCAAGCCTAGAGGGTGTTCCAAGAACCGGCCAGCGAAACGAGGTTCCGCTGGCCGAAACTGCGCGTTCGCTTTAGTTCATTGTCGCGTCGAAGCGATCAAGAAGCGCGTTGCTTTCTTCTTCGATTGCGGCAAATGCTTCGTCCACGCTCGATGCGCCCGAGAAGATGTTGTCGTACTCTTTGTACATCACTTCACGGATTTGAACGTAGAAGCCAAGACGGTAGCCTTTGGTCCATTCACCACCCGGCTGGGTCAGCTGCTGAATGCCAACTTCGGCGTCAGGTGTGGACTCGTAGTAGCCGTCTTCCTTGGCCAGCTCATAAGCGGCGTTGGTGATCGGAACGTACCCGGTTTCCTTGTGCCAGAAATACTGCTGTTCCGGGCTTGTCAGGTAAGACAGGAAGTCGGCCACACCTTTGTTTTCTTCGTCGCTTTTGCCTGCCATGGCAAAGAGCGCCGCACCACCGATGAACGTGCCGTATGGCTGTTCGGTGATGGAGCTCCAGTAGGGCAGGAAGGACGCGCCGAACTCGAACTCAGCCGAATTGCTCAGACCACCAAACGAACCGGAGGAGCCCAGCCACATGGCCGTTTTCTTTTGCACAAAGGCGTCCTGATTGTCGCCCCAGCCACGGCCGTAAAAGCCGTAATAGCCTGCGTCGAGCCATTCCTTAACCTTGGACCAGTGCATTTTCATGTGGTCGTTGTTGTAGAGGATCTCTACATCCGTGCTGTCATACCCATTGTTGCCGGTTGCCAACTGCAGGTTGTGGCGCGAGTGGAAGTTTTCAGAGAAAATCCAGGGGCTGTGGCTTTGCGCCAGTGCCTGGTATCCGGCCTCCTTGAACTTCGGAGCCATCGCTTCGAACTCTTCCCACGTGGCCGGTGGGCCGTCGACGCCAACTTCGGCGAAGACGTCTTTGTTCCAGTAGAGCAGGGGTGTGGACGAGTTGAACGGCATGCCGATCATCTTGCCTTCGCTGTCGGCGTAGAAGTTGCGCACGCCTTCGATGTAATCTGCGCTGTCAAAGCCGCCTGCATATTCGGCCATCAGATCAGCAACAGGGATTGTCGCACCTTTGGCGTTGATGATTGTCGCGGCGCCAGCGTCGAAAATCTGAATGATGTTTGGCTGTTGACCCGCGCGGAACGCGGCGATACCCGCTGTCATCGTGTCTTCGTAACCGCCCTTATAGGTCGGAACGAGGTTATATTCGCTTTGGCTCGCGTTATAGTTCGCGGCGATTTCCTCAACCACTTCGCCAAGGCGACCACCCATGGCGTGCCACCATTGGATATCGGTCTGAGCAAGGACTGGAGCGGCAAGCGTGGTAAAGCCTGCGGCCATCAGTGTTACCATTTTCATGAAAGTGTCCTCTCTTTTGGATCGTCTGTTATGAGGCGGTGTTTAGGGACACAGTTTAACGAGTATGTGACGTCATTTTTTAAGACTGTTCCCCCCTGTAGAACGCAACCTTTCCGCGTGATGATCAGTGTGTCAACATTATTCCTCGATTATTTCTGTACTATAACATGCTATTATACTAACAGCGGTCTTGAGCGATGACGCAGATGGGGAATTGTCATGTCTTTGGAAGAACCGCTGCGCATCCGGCAACTTCAGGCGCTCAACCTTTTGGCCGAGAATGAGACGATCAGTCTGACGGCCAAAGCGATGAACATTTCGCAACCCGCGGTCAGCCGATTACTGGCGGATCTGACCAAGGAACTGGGCTATCCACTTTTTGTACGCTCCGGGCGCCGCATGACGCTGACGCGCGAGGCGCAGTATCTACTGCCAGAGATCCAGCGCATCTTTGCCTCGATGGGGCAAATCCGGAACCTGCAACACAACATCCAGTCGGGCAAAAGCGGCCATCTGAAGATCGCCTGCCTGCCCGGTTTTTCCACCAGCCACTTGCCCGGCATCGTGGCTGAGTTCATGTCGCAGCGCTCCGACATCACGGTGACCATTGAACCGGACCGACCCGAGCGTATTCTGGACTGGGTGATTGGCGAGCAATACGATTGCGGCATCACCGACGGCTTTCATTCGCACCACGCGCTCGACAGCAAACATGTGCCCGTGCGGTGCGTGTGTGTCTTTCCAAAAGGGCACCGGTTGGAGGCGAAAAAGGTCATCGGCCCCAAGGACCTTGCCGGCGAACGCATCGCCCATGACCGCATCGGCAGCAACTTCTATATGCGCATTCGCGAAGCGATGGATTCAGAAGGGGTGCCTATCGATTCCTACGTCGAGACCCGCCAATTCACCTGCGCCTGCGAGCTTGTGGCGAAAGGCGTCTGCGTCTCCATCGTCAGCGAAATCGACGCCCGTGTCTATGCCAACCAAGGCGTCTCCTTCCGCCCCTTCGCCCCCGCGATCACACACAACCTGGCCCTCGTCTGGCCTAACCACAAATCCGCATCCATCCTGACGCTGGAGTTTCTGGCGATGTTCGAGAAGAGCTTGCAGCCGTTCCGGGTCAATGGCTTGTAATGCGTTTTATGGTGA
>CAZCOX010000293.1:0-3772 GCA_964500115.1 uncultured Rhodobacterales bacterium | reverse complement strand
AGAAATCGCGCGGAATGTTCAGCTGCGCAGGGCCAGACAAACGCTTTGCCTGCGAAATCACGCGCGTCAGAACTTCAACAACACGTGTCGGGTCGCGGACTTCTTCCTGATAGGCAACCATGTCTTCGAACAGCTTCATCTGCTCAACTTCCTGGAAGCCACCCTGACCGATGGTCTTGTTGGCAGCCTGCGGCGTGATCAGCAGTAGCGGCGTGTGGTTCCAGTAAGCGGTTTTAACGGCTGTTACAAAGTTCGTGATGCCCGGGCCGTTCTGCGCGATCATCATCGACATCTTGCCGGTGGCGCGGGTGTAACCGTCTGCCATCATACCAGCGCTGCCCTCGTGGGCGCAGTCCCAGAATGTGATGCCCGCTTTCGGGAACAAGTCGGAAATCGGCATCATGGCCGAACCGATAATGCCAAAGGCATGCTCGATGCCATGCCGCTGCAAGGATTTTACAAAGGCTTCTTCGGTCGTCATTTTCATGGTGGCTCTCCCAACAAAGAGCGCCGACCTGTGGTCAGCGCGATTGCAAGGTAAGTAGCGATCAGGCGCTGAGTCCAATAGGTCCAATTCAAACCTCAGCTTAGGTCCAAAACACGGCAATCTGGTCTGATCAAACCACAGCCACCTTAGATTTGCTGCGAAGTCGTTCCAATTGTGCCGAATTCCGATTGCAATATGATACCCAAGCTTAGTTCGAACCCGCTCTGCCGCGCAGGCTGATCACCCTGCACCATGCGTCTAGAGCCTCAGGCAGGAACCCGAATGCCCAACGCGCTCGCCACTTTGACGCTGGCTATGTGGCCATTGGTGACAGTGTTTCTGTTCCGTACATTGCCCGTGGGCCGCGCTGTCATCGCGACCTTGCTGGTTGGGTATCTGTTCCTACCCGAACCCCCCGCTGGCTTTGACTTTCCGTTGATCCCGCCGCTCACAAAACACACCATCCCCGCGATCAGCGCGTTGGCTGTCGCCATCTGGATGTATGGGCGCAACGGAAATCTGTTCCCGAAATCCACATCTGTGAATGTGCTTTTCTTCATCTTCGTGTTCAGCCCCATTGCAACGGTGGTTTTCAACTCCGAAATGGTCGAATGGGGAAACTTCCAAATTCAAGGCATGGGGAAGAAAGACGCCATTGCCCTGGTTATTCAGCAATCGCTTCTTATCATCCCGTTCCTTCTGGCGCGCAGCTTTCTGGCAAAACCCGAGGATCAGCGGGACCTGCTCTTTGCTTTTATGATCGGCGGGCTGATTTATTCATTCCCTATGCTCTTGGAAATCCGCCTGTCGCCACAACTGAACTTGTGGATTTACGGCTATTACCAGCACGACTTCACGCAAACGATGCGGTTTGGCGGGTTCCGACCGATGGTCTTCCTCTACCACGGCATCTGGGCCGCATTCTTCCTGCTGATGGCGGTGCTTTCAGCCTACGCACTATGGAGAACCAAACAGATTAAGGCAAACTGGAAGCTTCTGGTTTTCGCACTCTATCTGACCGTGGTATTGGCGCTATCCAAGTCGCTCGGCGCATGGTTGTTTGCGGCGGTTCTTATCCCGACAGTCGTTTTCATCGGCCCCCGCTGGCAAATGCGGTTTGCCATTGTGATCGCCAGTTTCGCCATTGCTTACCCCGCGCTCAAGGGCATCAACATCCTGCCGCAAGACCGAATTTTGGAAGCCGTCGCGATGATCGACGAGGACCGCGCACTTTCCTTGGATTTTCGCTTTGGCAACGAAAACCAGCTGCTGCTGCGGGCGAACGAAAAACCACTCTTCGGATGGGGCGGCTACAACCGAAATCAGATCCTCGATCCGGGGTCGGGCGAGGTTGAAACCGTCACCGATGGCCGTTGGGTGATCCTGATCGGCCAATACGGTTGGATGGGGTTTCTGGCCGAATTTGGCCTTATCATCTTGCCGGTATTCCTGCTGTGGCGCGAAACCCGGTATCGGGACGCCGACAGCTATTCGCCGCTTATTGTGCCAATCTCACTGCTTTTGGCGGTAAATGCGTTCGATATGCTCCCGAATGCGACGCTGACACCGCTGACATGGTTGATGGCCGGAGCCCTGACAGGATACGCGGAAACCCTAAGGCACGGCCGTCCGGGCTATGTCTCCAAAGAGCGTCTGCAATGGCGCCCTGTCTTATGAGTATGCACCGTTATGCCCTCCCCCTCTGACCGCCCCCGCGTTCTTGTCATTGCCGAAGCGGCCAATCCCGAGTGGGTGAGTGTCCCACTGGTTGGCTGGTCGCTGACAAACGCGCTACGCGAAGTTGCCGACGTGCACCTCGTCACACAGATCCGCAATCGCGATGCCATCGCGCGCACCGGATGGGTCGAAGGGCAAGACTTTACCGCAATCGACTCCGAAGCTGTTGCACGTCCATTGTGGTCGCTGGCCGAAAAACTTCGCATGGGCGAAGGAAAAGGCTGGACCACGCTGCAAGCCATCAGCGCGCTGATCTACCCGTGGTTCGAACATCTGGTCTGGAAGAAATTCGGCGCGGACATCACGAATGGAACATATGATGTCGTTCATCGCGTGACCCCACTAACACCGACAATCGCCTCACCCATCGCAAAAAAGGTTCGCGCGGCAGGCGTGCCGTTTGTCATGGGTCCGCTCAACGGCGGTGTGCCCTGGCCCGCAGAGTTTGATGCCGAACGGCGCGCGGAAAAGGAATGGCTCAGCTACATTCGCAGCGCCTACAAACATCTGCCAGGCCGCGACACAACCTTGCGCAACGCGTCAGCTATCCTGATCGGCTCGCGCCACACACAAAGCGAAATTCCCGCCAGATTTCAAAACAAATCCATTTACATGCCCGAAAATGGCATCGACCCCGCCCGCTTCAGCCAAATGGCAAAGCCGCCAGCGAAACCTCTCAAAGCCTGTTTCATAGGCCGACTGGTCCCCTACAAGGGCGCCGATATGCTGATCTCCGCAAGCGCGGACTTGCTGCGCAAAGGCGCGATGACACTCGACATCGTGGGCGACGGCCCAATGATGGAAACGCTTGTCGCTCAGGCGAACGACCTTGAATGCGCGAACGGCATCACCTTCCACGGCTGGAAAGCCCACCACGAAGTCCAATCCATCCTCGCCCACTCACACGTATTGAGCTTTCCGTCGATCCGAGAGTTCGGCGGCGGTGTTGTGCTCGAAGCGATGGCGCTGGGTGTCGTCCCTCTCGTTGTCGATTACGCAGGCCCCGGTGAATTGGTGTCCGACACCACCGGTCTCAAGCTACCCTGCGGCAGCCGAAAAGAGATCATCGCAGGCTTCAAAGCGGAACTCACGCGACTGGCCGCAAACCCAGCAAAACTCAAACCAATCGCAATGAACGCGTACGCCTTCGTACAAGACAACTTCCTCTGGTCACGCAAGGCGGAACAGGTTGCTCAAGTCTATGATTGGGTTCTCTCCGGTGCGCACGGTGAGCCACCAAGCGTGATCGGGCCTCAACCCGCAGCGGATCCGATCGTCTCGGTCGGCTGAACCCACCAGTCTGGATGCTCTGATTTGATCCGACCCGCCGCGCGCTGCGCCGCCGTTTGATCAGGGTATATGCCAAAACAGGTCGAGCCAGAGCCTGACATACGAACCAATCGCGCATCTCTCAAAGCGTCCTGCGCCAACTTGATTTCAGGCGCGACGGAACACGCAGCTGCTTCCAGATCGTTGCGCTGCAACGCCAACCAATCGACAAAATCAGACCAACTCGCCCAACCGCCGAAAGTCTCCATCGGCGCGTTG
>CAZCOX010000292.1:0-3779 GCA_964500115.1 uncultured Rhodobacterales bacterium | reverse complement strand
AGCGGTTGCACTGGTCAAAGGCAATGCCAATGCGAAGTTCGATGAAACCGTCGAGATCGCGATGAACCTGGGCGTTGATACCCGTCACGCTGACCAGATGGTCCGCGGTGTGGTTGGCCTGCCAAATGGCACAGGCAAATCCATGCGTGTTGCTGTGTTTGCGCGCGGTCCCAAGGCGGAAGAAGCGCAAGCGGCTGGTGCTGACATCGTTGGTGCAGAAGACCTGATGGAAACCGTTCAGGGCGGCACCATCGAGTTTGATCGCTGCATCGCAACCCCAGACATGATGCCTATCGTTGGCCGTCTGGGTAAAGTGCTCGGCCCGCGCAATCTGATGCCGAACCCGAAGGTTGGCACCGTGACGATGGACGTCAAGGCAGCTGTTGAAGCAGCCAAAGGCGGCGAAGTTCAGTTCAAAGCGGAAAAAGGCGGCGTTGTGCACGCTGGCGTTGGCAAAGCGTCGTTTGACGAAGCCAAGCTGGTTGAGAACGTGAAAGCGTTTGTCGAAGCCGTTGCGAAGGCAAAGCCTGCCGGCGCCAAAGGCACTTACATGAAAAAGATCGCTCTGAGCTCGACCATGGGCCCGGGCGTGACCATTTCTGTGGATGACGCGGCCAGCCAGTAAGGCTTGCCCGACAGAGATTGAGAACGGCGCCTCATTGCAGGCGCCGTTTTTTTTGGCGGATCTGCGACTGCGAAAAGCACCAAGGACACCATAATTCCGGCATGATTTGCGTTTAGCGTTGCGCGCAGAGTGGCAATCCGGAGAGCAACATGTCGGTCTTGGAAGACACGAAACAGGCGCATTGGGGCCTGTCGGCCTTTTTCTTTGGCGTCTTGGCACTGATTGCCGCCGTTTTGCTGATGTCAGGTTTCATGATGCCGGAGCCGGAGCAAAGCATCGGCACAACCATCGGCGAAATCGCCCGGGATATCCGCAATGCTGCATTGGGCAATCCCACCGAGGCCGCGCAGACCGATGCATCATCCCGGTTTGATGTTCAGGCGCTTTTGTCTGTCGTAACCCCCGTCCTTGCCGGGATTGCGACGGTTTTGGGCGGTATCAGCATGTATCGTCGCGAACACGCGTCGCTGTCCAAAATGGCTATTGCCTTTGGCCTTTCTGCAATTGTGATGCAGTACGTCTTTTGGTTGGCGGTCTTGGTGTGCGGGGTCTTTTTGCTCGCGACGATCGTGAGCAACATGGATGGTATCCTCGGCGGATAGATTGCCGTTTGGAAAAAAAAGCCTGACAGGTCAGGGCAATTCGGGTCAGAGTGGACGCCCAAGCATGGCGTTTTGACCAAAAGCTGCTGTTTTCTGTTGTCGACACGCCCTGCAAAGAAACGCGGGGGGCGTATGGAGGCACTGGTATTCACGACAGAAATGGCCGTGGTGATCGGTCTTTTGTGTTTTACGGTGTTCCTGTTTGTCTCCGAGATCATACGAATAGACTTGGCCGCCATGCTGGTTTTGGTGCTGGTGGGCATCCTGAGCTACCTGCCCGGTCTGGAACGTTTGGCGGACGTCCCGCATCTTTTTGACGGGTTTGCGTCCAACGCGGTGATTTCGATTATTGCTGTCATGATCGTAGGTGCGGGACTGGACCGCACCGGCATCATGAACAAGGTCGCGTCGGCGATCCTCAAACACGGCGGCACGTCCGAGGCGCGGGTTTTGCCGATTGTGTCGGGCACCGTCGGTATCATCTCCAGCTTTTTGCAGAACGTCGGGGCGGCGGCATTGTTTCTGCCGGTGGTGAGCCGCATTTCCGTGCGCTCTGGCCTGCCGATCAGCCGGTTGCTGATGCCTATGGGATTTTGCGCCATTCTTGGGGGCACGATGACAATGGTCGGATCGTCGCCGCTGATCCTGCTGAATGATCTGATCCTGACGGCAAACGAAGGCTTGCCGGACGAGCTGAAGATGGAGCCATTTGGATTGTTCTCGGTCACGCCCATTGGTGCGGCTCTGATCGTGACGGGTATTTTGTACTTCCTGTTGCTCGGGCGGTGGGTGCTGCCCGGGTCATCGGATGCGACGGCGGTGAAATCTGGGCAAGGCACAACGGAATACCTTGAGCGCGTCTACGGGCTGCATGCGGATGTATTTGAGGTCGAGGTGCCCGCCAATAGTCCGCTGGTTGGGCAGATTCTGGCGGACATCAACAACGAGAATAACATCTACATCATCTCGACCTTCTATCGCGGGAAAGCCTCGATGGTGCAGATTCTGACGGCGGAAATCGCGGCACCCTGCCGGTTGGCAATCATCGGTGGCGAACGCGCAGTGATCGATTTTGCCAAGCGGTTCGGGCTGCGGGTACGGCCAGAGCTTGACGTGTTTGTCGAGGAATTCGCACCGACAAATGCGGGTGTGGCAGAGCTTGTCATCCCGCCGGATTCAAGCCTGATTGGCAAAAGCCCCCGGGATCTGTTGCTGCGAAAAACCTATGGCTTGGGTTTGTTGGCAATCCACAGGGGTGAAGAAACGCTGAGCCATGTGAAATCCGAAGATCACGAGGCGACACAGATCGGCGTCGTGCCGTTTCAGGCAGGGGATATGCTTGTCGCGCATACGCGGTGGGACAACCTGATGCGGATCAAGCGGGATCGGGATTTCATCGTGGTCACAGCAGATTTTCCGCAGGAAGAGATGCGCCCTCACAAGGTCGGTTGGGCGCTGTTTTTCTTTGTCGTGTCGCTGTCCATGATCCTGTTCACGGATATCAGGCTGTCGCTATGCTTGCTGACAGGGGCGGTGGGTATGCTGTTGTCACGGGTTCTGAGTATCGACGAGGCCTATCAGGCTGTCGGTTGGAACACCGTGTTTCTGTTAGCGAGCCTCATTCCGCTTGGACAGGCGGTGCAGAATACCGGGACCGCCGAATGGATTGCACAGCAGATCCTCACCATTCTGGACGGTTGGCCGATCTGGTCGTTGCAGGCCGGTGTCGCGATTTTGGCGACCGTGTTTTCGCTGGTGATGTCAAACGTGGGTGCCACAGTGTTGTTGGTGCCGCTGGCGGTTCCGATTGCCGTTGCGGCGGGGGCAAACCCGGCGCTGTTCGCACTGACGGTGGCGATTTCGACCTCGAACTCGTTCATCATTCCGACCCACCAGGTCAACGCGCTGATCATGGGGCCTGCGGGCTACAAGGTGATCGATTTCGTCAAAAGCGGCGGGATCATGACGGTCCTGTTTCTGGTTGTGTCGATGGTAATGCTGAACGTTGTGTTCTGAGCATCAGGCCGCTGGAATGGTTCGGACGCTAAAAGTCTAATCAAATTCGCATTGGATTTTTTGAATCCGTTGGTGTGCTGTTTACCGATCTGCAGGGTCACAGCCGTATGTTGGCGTTTTTATCGCCTGAAAGCCTGCCATGCCCAGCACCTTCAACGTTATCTCCCTCGGCAATCTTGCCGATATGGACACGGTCGAAGGCAACATGCGGGCGGAAAATGCCGAGGCGCTTGTTGGTGAAAGCTTCGGCGGCCCCGGTGATGCATTGGTCAATCACGTGCAATCGTTGAGCGTCGGGTCAGACGCGTACAACGATGATGGCAATACGTATTATGACATGAACGGGTCTTCGACCAATGCGTTCAGCATTGATGGCGGGCCGGATCAGGTGTTTGATGGGACGGCCGTGTTCAACGCCACGCTGACATATGTGGATGGAAGCACCGCAGATATTTCGGCCGTGGTTTTTCAGGATGTCGATGGCAATACGTATATGGCGCCGGAGTTTTCGGCGAATGCGGATCAAGCGGCACTAG
>CAZCOX010000291.1:0-3805 GCA_964500115.1 uncultured Rhodobacterales bacterium | reverse complement strand
CAGCCGCAACATTCATGACACTGGTCGCCACAAGCGCTTTCGCTGCAAACAAGGTTAGCGAAATTGACGTATCGGTCGACCTGCCTGCAATCGAGAACGCAGAAGCTGCCGCCGTCTGGACCTCCCTGGGCCCCGACCTGGAAACGGCAATTGCCCAGCGGATCACACCGATCCTCGGTGAAGATGGCACCGAAGTTGTCATCGACATCAACGAGGTCGCACTCGCCTCTGCGTTTGAGAACGCCTACGCACTGGAAGACTCGCAATTGATTGGCGACGTTCAGATCCAGAACCCGGGCTGGTTGAACGACAACGATTTCGAACTGTCCGTGACCGCCGTGCAAGCGGTGTCTGCCGCCTCCCCCGAGATCGACATTTCGCAACTCACCATTGCGAGCGAAGAAGTTTACGAGGCAATGATCACTGCTTTTGCCAACAATGTCAGTGAAAAGTTGCTGAACAACTAAACGCATCAAAGCGGCTTTCCCGGGCAGGCCCTAGGTGGCCTGCCCTTTTGTATGCGCAAGCACCTGCGCCACGAAATCGTCACCGCGCTTTTCGAAACTGTCGTACTGGTCAAAGCTCGCCGCCGCCGGGGCCAGCAGCACGACATCGCCCGCGTCGGCATCGGCAACCGCTTGAGCGACCGCGCGGTCCATCGTGCCGCACGCCTCGGTTTCAAGACCAGTTAGTTGCACCGCAAACCCATCCGCCTCGCGGCCAATCACGTAAGCTTTGCGGACATGGGCAAACCCGGGCTGCAACGCCTCCAACCCACCTTCTTTCTGCAAACCACCACAGATCCAGCGAATATTCTTGAACGCCAGCAACGCTTTAAGCGCCGAATCCACATTCGTGGCCTTGCTGTCATTCACGAAGGTCACACCATCCGCCTCCGCCACGATCTGGCTCCGATGCGGCAATCCCGCAAAGCTGTGCAGCGCGGCCTCAATCACTTTGGGGGCAACGCCCAGCGCCCGCACAGCTGCATACGCAGCACAGGCGTTCTGATGGTTGTGCGCACCGGGCAACCCCTTGATGGGCCGCAAATCGACAGAGCCCACCTGACGGCCCTTGCGTGTCTCCGCCAAAAACCCCTTGCGCGCAAAGACATGCCAACCCGGCCCGGTCAGTTTTTGGCCAGACGAGACCGTGATCACCCGATCATCCCCCGGACCCTCGGACAACTGGTTCGCGATATAGCACCCCTCATTCTCATCAACGCCAATCACCGCCCGGTCTGGCCCGCCTTCGGCAAAAAGCCGACGCTTGGCGGCAAAATACCCGCCCAAACCCGCGTGCCGATCCAGATGATCTGGCGACAAGTTGGTAAACACTGCCACATCCGGCGTAAGCGCACGCGCCAGATCGGTCTGATAGCTCGACAACTCCAGCACAATCACATCACCATCGCCGGGTGGGTCAATATCCAGCACCCCGCGCCCGATATTCCCCGCCAATTGGCTGCTCCGCCCCGCTTCGGTCAGGATGTGATGGATCAGGGCAGAGGTCGTGGATTTCCCGTTCGATCCGGTGACGGCAATTACCCGCGGCGCGGTGTCAAACCTGTCCCAATCACGCGTCGCAAGGGATCGAAAAAACAAACCGATGTCATTGTCCACCGGCACACCCGCGCGCCACGCTTGGGCAATCACCGGGTTTGGTGTCGGATACAGATGCGGGATACCGGGGCTGACCACCAGGCGCACAACAGACTCGAACGCACCATCGCGTAACAGGTCGCGCGTCTCAAACCCGTCGGCTTCCGCCGCCTCCCGCGCTTTGGGGTTGTCGTCCCAGCACACCGGGATAGCACCGCCCGCCGCCAAGGCGCGCGCCGCCGACAAACCGGACCGGCCCAGCCCAAGCACCGCCACCTGTTGCCCGTCAAAACCCTGAACCGGGATCATCGCCACCTCCGCCCTGACGTCTTGCCCAACCGCTACCGCAATTGCCGCCCGCGCGAAAGATCAGCCGTTGAGCTTGCGCAACCGCGCCGTCACCGACAGCCCATGCGCCTCAAGCGATTCTGATTGCGCCAGCGTCTCTGCCGCCGGGCCAATCGCCCGAAGTGCCTCGGGTGACATCTTTGCCAATGTCGTGCGCTTGAGGAAATCCAGCACCGACAGCCCGGAAGAGAACCGCGCCGACCGCGCGGTCGGCAGCACATGGTTCGGGCCGCCCACATAATCGCCAATCGCCTCAGGCGTCCATTGGCCCAGAAAGATTGCACCGGCATGCTGGATATTGGCGGCCAACCCATCGGGGTCTGCCACACACAATTCCAAATGCTCCGGCGCGATCCTGTCACACAGTTCTGCCGCCTCGCCCAAATCCCGCACAGTGATCACGGCCCCGAAATCGCGCCAGCTTGCCCCCGCAATCGCACGCCGCTCCAGAGTTTCCAGCCGCGCCTCAACCGCATCCGCCACGGCCTGCCCGAAAGAAGCATCGGTCGTGATCAACAGCGACTGCGCGCTTTCGTCATGCTCCGCCTGGCTCATCAGGTCGAGCGCGATCCAATCGGGGTCGTTGTCCCCATCCGCAATCACAAGGATCTCCGACGGCCCGGCGATCATATCGATGCCCACCTTGCCAAACACCCGCCGCTTGGCCGCCGCGACAAACGCGTTGCCGGGCCCAGTGATCTTATCCACCGGCGCAATCGTCTCCGTGCCATAGGCCAAGGCCGCCACCGCCTGCGCCCCGCCGATCCGGTATATCTCATCCACACCGGCAATCTGCGCGGCCAGAATAACCAGCGGATTGATGACCCCATCCGGCGTCGGCACCGTCACCGCCAAACGCTGAACCCCCGCCACTTTTGCAGGGATCGCGTTCATCAGTACCGAGGACGGATAGCTCGCCAACCCACCCGGCACGTAAAGCCCGGCGGCCGATACAGGTGTCCACCGCCAGCCCAGAGTGGCCCCGTCCGGGTCGGTCCACATTTCGTCAGTAGGCATTTGCCGGACGTGATAGGCGCGGATGCGCTCCGCCGCCAGTTCAAGGGCTGTCCGTTCCGCCTCGGGCACCTTGGCGACCTCTGACGCGATCTCATCCTCCGAGATGCGCATTTGCGCCGCCGTCAATTCGAGCCGATCGAACTTCGCCGTCAGATCAAGCACCGCCTGATCCCCCCGCGCGCGCACATCCGCGATGATCTCCGCCACCACCGCATCCACGTCCGGGCTGTCTTCACGCTTGGCCGACAGAAGCGCCTGAAAGCGCGTCTCGAAATCGGTATCGGTGGTGGAAAGGAACTGCGGCATGCCTGTCTCCGGTCTGGTCAGGCGCTTACCTAGACCGTTGCACCCAAAGGCTCAAGCAGCGCGCCAAGAGGTTTCGAAACCGCTTGGCAAGCCGCTTGCAAGCGGCTTTCACCGCCCTGATCTCAGGTCAGGTCGCTGCCATCCAAGGCTTTGATCATCAAAAGATCATGCCGCGCCACCCCGTCGATCATGACCGAGCGTGGCCGCCGCCCAAACTGATGAAACCCCGCGGCCAGATACATCGCCTGCGCGCGGGTGTTTTCTTCATCCACCACAAGTTCGGCCTGAAGCACACCGTCCGACTGCAAAGCCTCCAACACCGCGTCGAGCAGTCCGCGCCCAAGCCCCTGCCCTTGCGCCTCCGGCTTCACAAACAATGGGCCAACATCCGCCATATGCCGCAACCGTCGCGGCCCGCCGCGCCGGGCGCTGATGAACCCAAGGATGCGCATGTCATTCCCGAACGCACCGAAATGCATGTTGGCATCAAGGCCCCGCGCCACGTCTTCGTTCGGAATGGCGCGCACCTCTTC
>CAZCOX010000290.1:0-3806 GCA_964500115.1 uncultured Rhodobacterales bacterium | reverse complement strand
GCACAAGCGCGCAACGTGCCCCGCAACCGGGTCTTCAAAGACGATGCGCTGGTCGAATTGGCCTCGATCAAACCCAAAGACATGTCCGACCTGGGCCGCACCCGACTGTTGCTGCGCGAGGCGCGTAAGGGTGACATCGCCAACGGTATCCTGAAAGCGGTGCACACGGCTCAAAGTCTGCCGAAAGACCAACTCCCCAAGATCGATAATCCGCGCCAATCGCCCCAGGTGAACCCGGCCTTGGCTGATCTGTTGCGGGTGTTGCTGAAGGCCAAAACAGAAGCCTCGGGTGTGGCGTCCAAACTGATCGCATCTGCGGCTGAGCTTGACGCCTTGGCCTCCGGCGAACGCGATGTCCCTTCACTCAGCGGTTGGCGCCGCGAAGTCTTTGGCGAGGACGCGCTGCGGCTATGTAATGGCAGCGTCGGTCTTGCCGCCAAAGGCAAAACCGTTCGGATCATCGAACTATAGGGTTTAACGCCGTACGGATCGCGCGTTTTCGGCACCACGGACCGTAACGGTGCGAATACCACGCAAATTCTGATCGCTGAGCCAGACCGCTGCCGTGACCTGCCGCGCCCGCGGCCCGGTGTTGCGCGGCCCCGGTTGCTGCAACGCGCGCAGATCGTAGACCAGCGTCGTTTCCGTGCTGTCATCGGCGTTCAGCACCATCCGTACATCGAACGGACCAACGCGGTTCGCCTGACCGGTGGCCCGCACAATGGCTCCACCCGGGCGGCGCTCCACCAGCATCTCGGTGATCTGCGCGATGGGCGTGCCCTGAAACGCCTCTGGCTGAGATGACCGGAAAAACGAAAAGCGCCGGCGCGGGATCAGCGGATTCACGTCCGCATCCGCCGGGTTCATCGCCGCCGGGTCAGGCTGGCTGGACCCGAACCAGTTGAGCGGGTTGAACCGCGATTCATTTATGGCGGCACAGCCGGTCAGCGTTGCCAGTGCCAGGATCATGAGCGTCTTTGATATGCGCATGGGTGCTCCGTTGGGCCGCATGTCTGTTTGACGTAACCGATTGCGCCGCCGTTGAAAAGCGTCAAGCCCGGGCTGGACCTTTTGTGTGACCCTCCCTAGGTGTCGGGCAACAGGATGACGCGATGGAGACCGCAATGGCGAGCGCTGCATTTGAAGAGATTGTCGAGGATTTCGAGTTTCTGGACGATTGGGAAGATCGCTACCGCATGGTGATCGAACTGGGCAAGGATATGGAGCCTTTGCCCGATGCGCTCAAAGTGCCTGCTACCAAGGTCGAGGGTTGCGCGAGCCAGGTCTGGCTTCACCCGCAAATCGCGGATGGTGTGGTGCAGTTCGACGGCGAAAGCGATGCGATGATCGTAAACGGCCTGATCGCAGTTCTGCGCAAGCTCTATAACGGCTTGCCGCCCGCCGAAGTGACAGCCATAGACGCGCGGGCAGAGCTTGGGCGTCTTGGCCTCAACGATCACATATCAGCGCAACGCTCCAATGGCCTGCGCGCCATGATTGAACGTTTACAAGGGTTTGCGGCGTCCTCTTAACGTACATACCCCACATCTTCTCTGGTTCAAAAATACCCTTCGGGGGTGAATTGGCCACAGGCCAAGAGGGGGCAGACAGCCCCCTTACCAAGACGCGGGTTCGCAGAAACCGCGTCGGTCCGATGGCCGCAGGCCATTGGAAAGTAATCAACTATTCCCGGAGCCAGTAAACCGTGCCGCATCCGCCGCGGCGCGCCGGATAGCGTTCGATTTGTGAACGGTTTCCTGATATTCCGCCTCTGGATCGCTGTCATAAACAACACCGCCACCGGCCTGAATATAAAGCTTTTTGTCCTTCACGAGTGCGGTTCGCAGGGCGATACACATATCCATGTCGCCGCCCGCGCTGAAATAGCCGACGCCACCGCCGTACACGCCACGCTTTTCCGGCTCCAACTCGTCAATAATCTCCATTGCGCGCACTTTCGGCGCGCCGGAGACGGTACCAGCAGGCAATCCGGCCAGCAACGCGGACAGGGCGTCATGCTCTTCGCTCAATTCCCCAACCACGTTCGAGACAATGTGCATCACGTGGCTATAGCGTTCGATGATGAATTTTTCGGTCGGGCGCACCGTGCCGATCTTGGCAACACGACCGACATCATTGCGGCCGAGGTCAAGCAACATGAGGTGTTCGGCGCACTCCTTGGCATCCGCCAGCAAGTCCGCCTCCAGCGCGTTATCCTCTTCGGGTGTCGCGCCACGGGGGCGGGTGCCCGCAATGGGGCGAATGGTGACCTCGTTGCCAAAGACGCGCACCAGAATTTCGGGGCTGGCCCCCACCACCTGAAAGCCGCCGAAGTTGAAGTAGAACATGAACGGCGACGGGTTGGTGCGCCGTAGGGACCGGTAGAGCGCAAAGGGTGGCTGCGGGAAATCCTGTGTCCAGCGCTGTGCGGGTACCACTTGAAAAATGTCACCGGCGCGGATGTAGTCTTTCGCCGTCTCAACCGCCTGCTTGTAGCCCTCGTGCGTGAAATTCGACACAGGTGCGGCAATGTCTGCCGCATCGCCCATTTCACGAGCCTGTTGCGGCAAGGCCCGTTCGAGGTCGCGCACCGCATCCATCACGCGTTCCGCAGCTTGCGCGTAAGCCGCGCGGGCCGACAAACCGTCGCTCGCCCAAGCGGGGGAGACAACTGTGACTTCGCCTTTGACGCCATCCAGAACCGCCACGACGGACGGGCGCATCATGATCGCGTCAGGCAAGCCAAGCGGGTCGGGGTTCACATTTGGCAAATGCTCGACCAGACGGATCATGTCGTATCCGAGATACCCAAACAGCCCCGCCGCCGCCTGCGGGAGGTCGTTAGGCAAGTCAATCTTGCTTTCCGCGATCAAGGCGCGGAGCGTCGTCAGCGGATCATCAGATTGCGGTTCAAACGCGTCTGGATCGTAGCGCGCGGCGCGATTGATGCGCGACGTCTTGCCATGGCATTGCCAGATCACATCCGGCTTCATCCCGATGATGGAATAGCGCCCACGCACCTCGCCGCCCGTCACGCTTTCCAGAACAAATGCATCTTTGGCTGCGCCGGTCAGCTTGAGCATCAGCGATACGGGCGTGTCCAGATCTGCAGCCAGGCGCGCGTAGACGATCTGGTTCTGCCCCGCGTCACGGGCTTTTGCGAAGCTGTCGAAGTCTGGTGTCAGGCTGGCCATGATCTATTGAATGGCGGCATGAACCGCGTTGATCGCGGATTGGTTGACCTCGACACCGGCGCGCTGCTGCACGTCCGTGGCAAAGGCGCGAAAGATGTCTTCGGCGACGCTGCTGGCGGCCTGATTGCGCAGGGCATCGGCTAGGGTGATATTGTCCGGATCATCGCGATCCACGGGCGTAATCGCGTCCAACCGCAAGAGGAAGACCTCGCCCACACCCGCCATTGCGCGGGTGTCACCCGGAGCCATTTCAAACACGGCAGGCAGAATGTCCGGCCCAAACTCGGCCAGTTGCGCATTGCGGCCAAGGCCTGTTTCGGAAACCGGGGTCAGCCCCAGGTCTTCGAAACTGCTGCCGGTCGACAGCGATGCGGCAAGGCCCTCGGCCTGCGCCATCAGCTGCGCGGTTTGTTCGCGTGTATCCCAGCCCTGCCGAACCTGATCGATCACATCCTCAAGGGGCTGCGGAGCAGGCGGCAGAATACGGTTGAGACGCGCGGCAAAAACACCGCCATCGCCCAGCAGTTCGATCTGCGGAAAATCGCTTTCGGTTAATTGCCCGGCAATGTCGCGGAACGCGTCATAGGCCGCGATCTCGCCATCCGCACCGGG
>CAZCOX010000289.1:0-3810 GCA_964500115.1 uncultured Rhodobacterales bacterium | reverse complement strand
CGCGGTGGGACCGCGTTTCGAAACGCGGTAAGCCCGTTCGAACGGGCTTTGCCCCTAGGGTGCTGCCCAGTTCTGACGGATATTTCGAGCTGTTTCGGTAGAAATCTGGACGGGTGGCATATGAACGTACTGGCCACCCGACTGGATCGAGATCCTGTCCTCGGCCCCCGTCTGGCCGCGCGTCACACTTGGTGTGCCGTGAAAGGCAAGGTGGCCGTGATCGCTGTTGTGCAAGCCGCAGCAATGCACCAGTTCGTGAAACGCGATGAACATGCGCACGGGCCGCCCTAAAGCGCGGGTGCTTGCATACTGCCCCGGCGTCGCGGGCAGAAACACATGGGCCATCTGAACGCGGCCGGAGATGGAATAGAGGCTGGTCCGCCCGGCACTCGCGGTGCCGGGCAGGTTGCGTTGATACGTGGTGCCCTGAAACTCGGTCGCACGGACGCCATCGATGTTCCAGACAATCACGTTCGCGTTGCCCGCTTCGGCCTCCGCAACGAGTTGCACGCCGAGGTTCTCCTGCGCGCCGATCGCGTTGAACGCGGTGATCGCATCGCCAACAACGGCCGCCCAGTCGCCAACCATGCTGTCGTCGCACTTGACGCGCAGCGTTCCGGTTGACCGAACGGACTCTTTCCACGGGTCTGGCATCTTGGTGCCCTCCTGCCGCTATGAAGACAGTATAGCAGAAAACGTCGTATCTCGCGATGCTGTCAGGTTTCGGGATCAGACGCCTTATGTGCGTCGTACCCGGACTCCAGCTCGTTCCGCAGGAAAGCGCCAAAGTTCAATGGGTCGAACTTTGGCGTTCCGGTGCCGGGCAGGGGGGCGATCTCGGTTGTCACGTGGGGATCAAAGAAAAAGGGAATCGAATAACGTTCCCGCCCCGAAGCATTGATCACCCTGTGCGGGGTCGAGAGCAGCTTGCCGTTTGACATGCGGTGCAACATGTCGCCGACATTGACCACAAATGCATCTGGCATCGGTGGCGCATCGACCCATTGCCCGGACGGCGTTTGCACTTGCAAGCCACCAACTTCGTCCTGCGCCAGAAGTGTCAGACAGCCGAAGTCTTTGTGCGGGGCGGAGCCATACAGGTCATCGGGCGCTTGGGGCGGTTGCGGCGGATAGTGCAGCAATCTCAGCCAGATAGTGGGTGTGTCAAAGGCGCTGAGGATGGATCGATCCGTGACCCCAATCGCGTCAAGCGCCAGTCCCATGAGTTTGCGCCCAAGCGCGGTCATTGCATCGACATACACCTCGCAGGTCTCGCGGAAGCCGTCCAAGTCCGGCCACTGGTTGGGGCCAGACAGATAGATCGCGGGATCAGCGGACGCGTCCTCACGCATCATCATGAAAGATGCGGACTGGTTGGGTTTGGTCACTTCGGCAAGGTTAGACGTCACATCGGTGGATGTGTTGATCGCAATGTACCCGCGATGGGTTTTGTTCAGCGCAATGGCTCTCTTGGCCGCCTCTGGCAGCGCGTGAAATTGCTTTGTTGCGTCAAAGACGGCAGCGCGCAAGGCGGGATCAATGCCGTGGTTGATGATGTAGCCAAAGCCGGTTTCGCCGTAAGCCTTGGCAAAGTCGCGCGCGAGCGCGGTTGTGTCATCGCCTTCAATCAACGGTGCAAGGTCGATCACAGGGATCTCTGTGAAATCTGTCATGGGATGTCTCCAGTGGTTTTGAGGATGGGGCGAAAAACGCGCCGGCTATCCTTCGAACCGCTTGCGGCGGTGCGCGTCGTGGCGCTCCAACACGACAAGGTGGAGAAATTCAGACGTCAACTTCATGTCGATTACGATTGTCCGCTCCAATCCGCATGTCAAGCGCGGGTCGGACACAAGACAGCCCCGCCTGTTAAAGGACGGGGCTGAACGATTGCGCTGGGTAAAATATCCCGACCTGTGCGCGAAAATACCGGTCGGCTAGTTATTCGCGGTCAAAGGATCAATGATCTGCGGCACCTCTGTGACTTTGGCAAAAGGGATGCCGGACAGTTCTGAATGGCGCTGAATTTCGTCTTCGCTTTCGGCGAGGTAGATGCAAAATGTTTTGTCGCCCGCGACATAAGAGTGCTGCCACTGAATGCTTGGGCCAACCTCTGTCAGTGCCTTATTCGACGCGCGGGATGCGGCGCACAGTTCGGTCAAAGAAAAATCGCCGATACCTGGGATTTCCCGTTCGATCACAAATCTCTTCAGCATGGTGTTTCCTCCGGTTCGTTGCATGATCAAAGCTTGGCAGGCGTCTGACGCAAAATCGAACCAAAAAAACTTTTGCGTGGTAAAGGTTTTCTTCGGAATTCGCAAAATATCTTCTCAAAACGAAAGAAAAACTTTATCAAATCGGCATGGTTTCACATCTCAAGTCTTTGCAGGCCATCGAGATCGCGATCCGGGAAGGGTCTTTGAAAGATGCCGCGCGGCATCTTGGAATAACGCCGGCGGCGGTTGGGCAACGGATCCGCGCTCTGGAGGATTACCTTGGCACTGATCTTTTGGTACGGGGGCGGTCCGGGTTACACGCGACGCCGGAGCTTGCGCTTGCGCTGCCGGATCTGCGTGCGGCTTTTGAGGCTTTGGAACGGGTCAGTTCTACGCTCGATTTTCAGCGCGTGACGGAAATTCATATCGTCGCCGACCCGGATTGGTCTGAACTGTGGCTGGCCCCACGCCTGCCAACATTCCAAGAGGCGCATCCCAACATTTTGTTTTGCATCAACGGCTCTGGCGACGTGCCGATGCGGTTGGGCGCGCCAGATATTCGCGTTGAATACGGGGGCGCTGACAAAGGCGAACCGTTGTTCTTTGACTACCTTGTTCCGGTCTCCAGCCCGGATAACCTGCGGCGGCTGGCGGATTACGATACAGAGCATGAGATGGAAGGCATGCCGCTTTTGCATCTTGAAGAACACCGAAGCGATGAGGATCGGCCAGGATTTCGGGATTGGTTTGATGCGTTCGGGACACGCCGCACCGGAGCGGATCGCGGTCCATATTATCGGCGTGCTGAAATGGCGCTTGAAGCCGTTCGGAAAGACGTGGGATTTCTGGTATGTGGTCTGTCGCTTTTGGAGCGGGATTTGGAACACGGACATCTGGCGCTGCCGTTTCCAATTGAGAAGGGCCTCGTCGCGCCACACCCGTTCCGGATTTGGCAACGGGATCAAAGCCGAAATCGCGTGCAATGTCAGCGGTTTGTGGAGTGGCTTAAGCAAGAGGCATCCAAAACGCGGGACTGGATCGCGCAGAAAACAGCGCGGGCGGTCGACACCCAAGGCACACAAACTGACGCACCGCGTGCAGTAACCTGATGGGACAAAAAAACCCCGCCGGGGTGGCGGGGTTCTGATTGTCTTGGTCCTGAGACGGGATCAGTCTTCCGACTTTTCCTCTTCGTCCGACTGGTCTGCCACTTCGGCGGCCAGATCGTCGTCTTCGGACGTTGCGGCACCGATATCGTCGAAGAGTTCGGCGATTTCGAATTCCGCCTGCGCTTCTTCCTCTGCAGCCAGTTCCTGAATGGATTTGCCGGATGCCTGAAGTTCAGCTTCTTCCGGTGAACGCGCAACGTTCAACTCGATGTTCACTGTGACTTCCGGGTGCAGGTTCACTTCAACCTCGTGCAGACCAAGTGTCTTGATCGGCTGACGGATGATGATCTGTTTACGATCAACGGTGAACCCTTCTTCGGTGGCGACATCTGCAGCGTCGCGGGTGGTGACGGAGCCATAGAGGTTGCCGCCGTCAGAGGCCTGACGAATCACGATGCACTGCTGGCCACCCAGCTTTTCACCCAGCG
>CAZCOX010000288.1:0-3812 GCA_964500115.1 uncultured Rhodobacterales bacterium | reverse complement strand
AGTGTTCTGCGAAAATCAGGCATCCCTCACCAGAACGGTGCCGAATATGTATCGCAAAACTCCTGTCTATCTCGCCCTTCCAATGACGCTTTTTGCCGGATGCCAAAACTACGACAAGGCCGCCCATTTCGCTGTGGGTGCAGCCGTGTCACATGCGGTGGTCTCTCAAACAGACAACAAAATGGCGGGTTGCCTCGCGGCGCTAGGCGCGGGTTTGGCCAAAGAAATGATTGACGATTATGCCGACCCGTTGGATTTGATCGCAACAGGTCTTGGGTGCAGCATTACTCTCGCGCGGTGAAACCGGTCACCACCGCCCGGATGCGGCCTGCCAGACAAGGCGCAGCTTTTTTCTGGCATCTGAAACCGCCAGCGTGCCGTCGGCAACGTTCTGCGGATTGGCCGCCGCTTGCTTCAGCAAAGGTGCCGCTTGCCACCCAGCGAGGGCCACCGGCCGCAGCTTCAGCGGCACTGCAGTTCGATTGCACCGAGCCCGCTCCAAACGGTCCAGCCCTTTTCGCGCCAGCGCCGCCACCGCTTCGGGCCGGCCATCGACCAATGGCCTGCGTCCGTGGCGTTCCAACTCGGGCACCGCGCGCAAATACTGCGCCAGCCCGCTGGCATATCCCAAATCGCAAAGCGCATCAGAAGGCGATCCGGATATTGCCAAAGCAGCCGCGTTCAGAAGCGTGGAGGACGTATCCTCAAGATACGCATCCAACGCATCAGCATCTTCGAACGGTTCGCGCTGGGCGTCCCAACTCCGTGCCGTCACAACCTTTTGCAAGAGACGCGCGCTTTCCTGGTTCAACACATGTGCCAGTGAGGTCACCACCTCTTGCCGCCGCACCAACCCGCCCGCCTCAATCTCGGAGAGCGCGTCGGCCCACCATTGCAACCGCATCTCTGCGATGAGCGTTTCTTGTGTGACCCAAGGGGCGCGCGACACTTCGACATTGAAGGCGTAGATCGGAAACAGCACCCGCCGCAAATCAACAGGTGCGGCCATCGTCGCGGCAAAGCGGTCGGGGTCGCCCCGCTCGACAAGCTGCGCGCAGGCAGTCAGATCGGGATCAAACGACATGCAGTCTCATGCGCGGTCCCGCACCAGTTTCCAGCGAACCGCATCCAAGAGCGCATCAAACGACGCGTCAATGATGTTGGCGCTTACGCCGACAGTTGACCAGCGGCGGCCTGCCCCATCTTCGCTGTCGATGATAACGCGCGTCACCGCTTCGGTGCCACCTTGCGTGATCCGTACTTTGAAATCCACAAGGCGCATGTCGTCGATGGCGGATTGATAAATGCCCAAATCCTTGGCCAATGCCTTATAGAGCGCGTTGACCGGCCCCCGGTCTGTGCCGGTGTCGTCAAAGCTTTCGGAAACCGACAGTTTTTTCTCGTCGTCGACCTTCACCACCACCACAGCCTCTGACACAGACACCATCTTGTTGGCCTTGTTCTTCCGGCGCTCCACGGTCACACGGTAGCGCTTGACCTCGAAGAATTCTGGCAGTTGACCCAGTTCTTCCCGCGCCAACAGTTCGAAACTCGCCTGTGCGGTGTCGTAGGAATACCCCTCGGCCTCGCGCGTTTTGATCCGGTCGAGAATGCGCGAAAGTGCCGGGTCTTTGTCGGCGACGGCCAAGCCGGCCTCCGCCAACCGGCGGCGCAGGTTGGATTGCCCCGCCTGATTGGACATCGGGATGACCCGACGGTTGCCGACCTTTGCAGGATCAATGTGTTCGTACGTCGTCGGATCTTTGAGAATCGCACTGGCATGCAGCCCGGCCTTATGGGCAAAGGCAGACGATCCGACATAGGCCGACTGTTTCAACGGCACGCGATTCAGCACTTCGTCCAGCATCCGGCTGATCCGGGTCATGTCTTCCAGCGCGGCGCGCGACACGCCAGTGTCGTAGAGGCTGGCGTAAGGTTCTTTCAGCAAGAGCGTCGGGATCAGGGATGTCAGGTTGGCATTCCCGCAGCGTTCGCCAAGCCCGTTCAATGTGCCCTGGATTTGCCGCGCGCCGGCATCCACAGCAGCCAAGGTTGCCGCGACCGCCATTTCAGTATCGTTGTGGGTGTGAATGCCCAAGCGGTCGCCCGGAATGCCCGATGCAATGACGTCGTGCGTGATCTGGGCGACTTCGTCCGGCAAGGTGCCGCCATTTGTGTCGCAGAGCACGACCCATCGCGCGCCCGCATCGTACGCGGCTTTGATGCAAGTCAAAGCGTAGTCGGGGTTTGCTTTGTAGCCGTCAAAGAAATGTTCGGCATCAAACAACGCCTCGCGCCCTTGCGCCACGATGTGAGCGATAGAGGCGCGGATGTTTTCGACGTTGTCTTCCAGCGCGATGTTGAGCGCCGCGGTCACATGGAAATCGTGGGTTTTGCCGACAAGGCAGACGGCGGCGGTGCCTGCGTTCATCACCCCCGCCAACACCTCGTCATTGGCAGCAGAGCGCCCTGCCCGTTTTGTCATGCCAAAGGCGGCGATGGTGGCTTTGGTCTTTCCGACCTCTTCAAAGAACGCGCTGTCAGTCGGGTTTGCCCCAGGCCAGCCGCCTTCGATGTAGTCGATGCCGAGGGAATCGAGTGCGTCCACGATCCGGAGCTTTTCAGGTGTCGAGAACTGCACGCCTTGCGTCTGTTGCCCATCGCGCAGTGTGGTGTCGTAGAGGAAAAGACGCTCGCGGGTCATTGGTTCGTCCATGTGGTGAGGGACGCGCCCGACCCTGGGTGGGCGCATCTGTGGTTCGTGTGGTGCGAGTCGGCGTCACGCAAATGCCACGAGTTCAGAGCGGGCGGATAGGCCTTGCGCGCTCCCGTGGGGAGGGTCGGGCGCGGCCCGGCGTGCTGCCGGGCTGGACGGCTCGATAGAGGGTTCACAACAGCGCCTCCAGCTTGGATGCGTCGAAATCGGCCCCTGCAACAAGGTCTACGCCCGCTTTCGACATGCGCACTTCGACACCCGCTGCAAGCAGCGCGGTCTTCATCGTATCAACCGCTGCGAAGTCCTTTGTCTGCATCGCGGCATCGCGAAGCGAACACAGTCTTTCGGCGTAGATTTTTAGGTCTACGTCCGTGACAGCCCATTCGCCCAACTCGTCCGTTAGCAACCCCATTACCTGAGCGCCTCCGCGAAGGCCCGACGCATCGCCGGCACTCGCTAGCTTGTGCAGTTCGGCGATGGCCCCGGCGGTATTCAGATCGTCAGATAACATCGCAACGACGGCTTCGGGAACTTCTGCGTCAGTCGCAACGTCTATAAGACTGCGCCATTTTCGCAGGGTTGCTTCGGCCTCTTTCGCCTTTTCCGCCGTCCAATCCATCGGCTTTCGGTAATGCGTGGACAGGAACACAAACCGGATGACCTCACCCGGCACACCCTGATCCAGCAAGTCGCGGATGGTGAAGAAATTGCCCAAAGATTTGGACATCTTTTTCCCCTCAACCTGCAGCATCTCGTTGTGCATCCAGTAGCGGGCAAAGCCGTGACCGGCGCATTTCGACTGGGCGATTTCATTCTCGTGGTGCGGGAACATCAGGTCGTTGCCGCCGCCGTGAATGTCGAACTTTTCACCCAGCAGGTCATAGGCCATGGCCGAGCATTCAATGTGCCAGCCAGGGCGACCGCGACCCCAGGGGCTGTCCCATCCCGGCAGATCATCAGAGGACGGTTTCCACATCACGAAATCCATCGGATTGCGTTTGTAAGGCGCCACCTCAACCCTTGCGCCCGCGATCATGTCGTCCACCGAGCGGCCCGAGAGTTTGCCGTATTCCTCTTTCCACGAGTCGACAGCGAA
>CAZCOX010000287.1:1773-3845 GCA_964500115.1 uncultured Rhodobacterales bacterium | reverse complement strand
GGCGAGCGCAGCGGCGTGTGCCGCATCGCCGTGTGTATGCGCCACCGCCATGGAGTCGACAAAGCCGGGTGTGCAGAAGCCGCATTGCGACCCGTGATGGGTGATCATCGCGTCCTGCACCGGGTGCAGGGCGCCATCCGGGCCGCTGATCCCCTCGACCGTGCGCACCGCGCAGCCCTCAAGCTGCGGCAGGAACAGAATACAGGCATTCAGCGCCTTTGACCCATGCGCATCGGTGACCATCACCGTGCAGGCACCGCAATCGCCTTCGTTGCAGCCCTCTTTGGTGCCGGTCAGGCCTTTATCCTCGCGCAGCCAATCCAGCAGGGTGCGGGTGGGCGACACATTGCGCAACTCCACGCTCTCTCCGTTCAGAAGAAAGGTGACATCCATGTGATCTAACCTGCCGCCTTACCAAATCAGCTCTGGCCAGCCAGAGTGCGCGCCCTCGATGCGGCGTAGAAAACGCGCAGATCCCCTAGTCTCAGTCGTCAGGCTAGGCAGGGCGCGCAGGGTTTGGCAAGCAAAATGTCGGGGCAGGTGCCTGCGTTCTGGGCAGATGCCCAATTCAAAGGCGCGCGGCCAGAGCCGCCAATTGGTCGAGCGTGATGCCCCAGCCCTCGTGAAAGCCCATCTGTTCATGTTGCGCCCGCTGTTCCGGGTCAGCATGCATGACATGCGCTGAATAGAGCGTGCCGTCCTGTTCCGGCGTGAGCCGCACATCCGCCGTCATAAAACCCGGCTTTGGCGCAGGGCGAAACCCCGGCAGCACCGCGTCGGTATAGACCAGCCGTGTGAAGGGGTCGGCCACCAGAAAACAGCCGTCGTTTTCGATCAGCGTGCCGTCGGGCAGCTTCATGACGTTAAAGGAGCGGCCACCGGCATGCAGGTTGTTTTCAACCTCGGTGACTTCGATCGTGGGTGGCACAAACCACTGCTTGAACAGCTCCGGCTCCGCCCAGCAGCGCCAGATGGTTTCGGGTTTCGCGGAAATCAAACGCTCGATTTTGAGGTCAGTTTCGGCATTGAAACTCATGTCAGGGTTCCGTCTTCGATCATCCGGGTCAGGCGGTTCAGGCCGCTGGTCCAACCTTCCTCGAAATCGCCGACCATGTCTTCACCGGTCATCGACGCGACGGCGACATCAACGGTCAAAACGCTGCCAGTCTCAGCACCCGTCAACGCGTATGTCACAAGGGAAACACCAAACCGCGTACCCCCCGCAGACACCGTTTCGCTGAAACACGCGGACTTCGGGGTGTCGAGGTGATACCAATGTGTATCGACCACAAACTCAGGATTGTCCGCCGGACCGCATCTGTGCCGCTCTTGCCCACCCTCGCGCAAGTCGGCCACATCCATGATCAGTACCGCATCATCAGACGGTGCGCCCCAAAGCGCGCGCGCCTGCGGGTCGGTCAGTAGCCCCCACATTCGATCCACATCCAACGGAAAGTCGCGAGTGATGCGAAAGGTTTTGATGGGTTGTGTCATTGCTTGGGTCCTTCAAGAGCTTGTGCCAGCGCCTGCAAACGGTCCATGCGTCCGTTCCAGATGGCACGCTGGCGGCTGAGCCAGTCTTCGGCGGCGGCCATTGGGGCAGCCTCGATATGAACGATGCGCGTGCGCCCGGTTTTTTCGGTCCGCACCAATCCGGCGTCTTCCAGCTTGCGCAGGTGCTTGAGGAATGACGGCAACGCCATCTGGTGCGGTGCGTGCAGATCGGACACCGTGGCGGAGCCCTGCAAAAGCCGCTCCAGAACCGCGCGGCGGGTTGGGTCGGCCATAGCGGCGAAAACGGTGTCGAGTTGGTTAGCCATGTGGCTAAGTAACTACGTCTCAAGCGCTCCGTCAATCAAAACTTATCCATTCGGCTAACCAATTGCGATGCCTTTTCGAAAAGGCATCGAAGCGCTTTCGAAAGCGCTTCCTGCGTCCCGAACAACAACATATGGTGGCTGTATGGCTGATCCCCGATTCATTCACTTGCGTGTGCATTCCGAATATTCGCTGCTGGAAGGCGCGATGCGGCTCAAGAAACTGCCGGGCCTGTGCGTGGATCGCGCCATGCC
>CAZCOX010000287.1:0-1673 GCA_964500115.1 uncultured Rhodobacterales bacterium | reverse complement strand
GGCGCGATCGGGCAGGTGCTGCAAACCGGCAATCGCGGATTGGGCGAGGCGCTGATGCAACGTCTGTCTGCAACCTTTGGCGACAGGCTCTACATCGAACTTCAACGCCATCCGGGCGAGGATGGCGCAGCACCCGAGGCCGAACGCCTGACCGAACGCGCGTTTGTCGAAATGGCCTATGCGATGAACATTCCGCTGGTGGCCACCAACGACGTCTATTTCCCGAAACCCGAGATGTACGAGGCGCATGATGCGCTGATCTGCATTGCCGACGGTGCCTATGTAGACCAGCAGGAACCGCGCCGACGGCTGACGCCACAACACTACCTCAAGTCGCCCGAAGAAATGGCCGTGCTCTTTGCGGACCTGCCCGAAGCGCTTGAGAACACGGTGGAAATCGCCAGGCGCTGCGCGTTTATGGCCTATCGCCGCGATCCGATCCTGCCAAAATTTGCTGACGACGAGGTCGAAGAGCTGAAGCGGCAGTCGCGGGCGGGCCTTAAGGATCGGCTCGCCGTTATCCCACACGCCGCCTCGGTCGAAGAGTACGAAAAACGGCTCGAATTCGAGCTTGGAATTATCGAAGGCATGGGCTTTCCCGGCTACTTCCTGATCGTCGCGGACTTTATCAAATGGGCCAAGGATCACGATATTCCGGTGGGTCCGGGGCGGGGGTCCGGTGCGGGCTCGCTTGTTGCCTATGCGCTCACGATCACCGATCTGGATCCGCTGCGCTATCAGTTGCTGTTCGAACGGTTCCTCAACCCCGAACGTGTGTCGATGCCTGATTTCGACATCGACTTCTGTATGGACCGTCGAGAGGAAGTGATCCGCTACGTTCAGGAGAAGTACGGCAACGACAAGGTTGGCCAGATCATCACCTTCGGCGCGCTGCTGTCGAAAGCAGCGGTGCGCGACGTGGGTCGGGTATTGCAGATGCCCTACGGGCAGGTGGATCGCCTTTCCAAGATGATCCCGGTCGAGGGCGTCAAACCTGTCAGCATCGAAAAGGCGCTCAAAGACGAACCCCGCCTGCGCGAGGCGGCGCGGGAAGAAGAGGTGGTGGATCGGCTGCTCACTTACGGTCAGCAAGTCGAGGGGTTGCTGCGGAACGCCTCCACACATGCCGCTGGCGTGGTGATCGGGGACCGCCCGCTTGACGCTCTGGTCCCGCTCTATCAGGACCCGCGCTCCGAGATGCCCGCGACCCAGTTCAATATGAAATGGGTGGAACAAGCGGGGCTGGTGAAGTTCGACTTCCTTGGTCTGAAGACCCTCACGGTCATCCAATACGCGCTTGATATGATCGCGAAATCCGGTCGGCCGCTGCACATCGCGGCGGACGGGACGCAGCTTTATGAACCCACGGAAGGCGCGGAAAACGACATCGGGCATATCCCGCTTGATGATGAGAAGAGCTACAAGCTTTACGCTGCCGCCAAGACTGTTGCGGTGTTCCAGGTTGAAAGCTCGGGCATGTTGGACGCGCTCAAGCGCATGAAGCCGGACTGTATCGAAGACATCATCGCGCTTGTGGCCCTTTATCGCCCTGGCCCGATGGAGAACATTCCGAAGTTCTGCGAGGTCAAGAACGGGCTTTCCGAACGTGAGACGCTGCATCCGTCGATTGATCACATCCTTGATGAGACGCAGGGCATCATCGTCTACCAGGA
>CAZCOX010000286.1:0-3874 GCA_964500115.1 uncultured Rhodobacterales bacterium | reverse complement strand
CCACCACGTACGCGGTGCAGCGTGGCGACGACGCGGCCTTCGGTCCACATTTCCAGCATTTCGCCAAAATTGATGATAAACTCACCGGGCGGTGCCTGAACCGGGAGCCAATCGTCCCGCCCGCGCGGCTGCACCTCAAGCCCGGGCTGTCCGTCCGTGGCCAGCAAGGTCAGGCAACCGTAGTCCGTATGGGCCGCGATCCCGAAATCCTTGTCACCCGCCCAGTCCGGGCGCGGTGGGTAGTAGTTGCCGCGCAAAAGCGCCATCGGGCAATCGAACTTGTCTTCAAAGAAATCCGCATCCGCCCCGATCGACATGGCGATGCCCCGCAAAATCCCACGCGCAACATCCAGCGCATCAGAATAATAGGCCCGGATGACTGCTTCAAATCCAGCCGGGCGGTCAGGCCAGTGGTTGGGCGCATAAACCGGCAGCGCCACGCGCATGTCGCCATCGGGCAGTGTGTAACCGCAGTCAAACACCTCTTTGTAGTCGGGGTTGGCATCCGGATCGACCTGTTCGGATTGCGGCGCGCCCCAGCCGCGGTTGGATCCGGTCTTGGCCATGTTCACCTGATCTTTGATCGCAACAGGCAGGTCGAAGAAGGCGCGGTAGGCTGCCAGCACAAAGCGCATGCGCGCAGGTGTGAAGGCGGTGTTGTAGACGGTGGCAAACCCCACCTGCTCTGCCGCTTGCCGCATTGCGGTCAATGCGTCTGCGTCGCCGCGCGCCAATGCAGCTGCGTCTAATCTGGGGATCATGGCCTGCCCTCCGATCTCTTTGGCGTGGTCATGACGGGTCCACGCCAAAGGTGCAAGCCGCCTTGACGCCGCTGACGGGTCCGTCGATGTTGCCCGCAAAGGTTTCAAGGAGGGTGGACATGCGGCGGAAACTGGCAGCGGGCAATTGGAAGATGAACGGTCTGGGCGCGGCATTGAGCGAGCTTGACGCGTTGCAAGACGCCGCAAGTGGTGCGGCTGAGGTGCTCATCTGCCCGCCGGCGACATTGATTGCAAGCGCGGCTGGTAAAGCGGGCAATATAGCGATTGGTGGGCAGGATTGTCACAGTGCCGCATCTGGCGCGCATACTGGTGACCTGTCGGCAGAGATGCTGAAAGATGCCGGTGCCTCGCACGTGATCCTTGGCCATTCCGAACGCCGCGCGGATCATGGCGAAAGCGACGCGTTGGTGGCGTGGAAGACAATTGCCGCTTGGGACGCAGGCCTCACCGCCGTTGTCTGCATCGGCGAAACGCTCGACGAGCGAGAGGCGGGCAAAACGCTTGATGTGATCGGCGGGCAGTTGGCGGGTTCCCTGCCCGACGATGCCACAGGTGCCAACACTGTGGTTGCATACGAGCCTGTTTGGGCGATTGGGACAGGCAAGGTGCCAACGACAGATCAGATTGCCGAGGTGCACGGATTTCTGCGTGGCGCGTTGGTGGACCGGTACGGCGAGGAGATCGGCAACGCCATTCGCTTGCTCTACGGTGGCAGCGTTAAGGCATCCAATGCGGCAGAGATTTTCGCAGTGCCAGACGTGGATGGGGCCTTGGTGGGTGGCGCAAGCCTGAAGTCCAGCGACTTTGCACCGATCGTGGCCGCGCTGAACGACGCGTAACGAGGGCGGGTCATTTCGCGATTGGCAGCAACCCATAACGCGCGCACAACATTTAACAAACGCGGCAAGCCCGTTCGAACGGGCTTTGACACGCGATTTCGAAATCGCGTATCAAGCGCCTTCCAAGGCGCTTGCGCCGCTCCGGGAACGCGAAGGTGTCGTGGCCAAAAAGAAACGCAAACACACGCCCGGCGGATGGCGCGACTGGATCTCGGATCGTGTTTTGCGCGCGGCGATTTGGCTTGCCCTGAGACTTCCCACTAAGACGCGTCTCTGGATCATGGGGCGCCTGATCAGCAGGATTGTGGCTCCCCTCGCGGGATATCGCGAGCGCGCGATGAATAATCTTGCCCATGTCTGGCCAGACATGAGTGTCGCAGAGCGTCGTCGGCTCGCCGACAAGGTGGCCGACAATGCCGGCCGCACGATGATCGACAATTATGATGTGCCGGGGCTGCTTGCGCGGATGAAAGATGTCGAGATCACCGGCGACGGCGTGCCCGCCATTGAAGAGGCGCGCAAAACCGGTCGACCGGTTTTGTTTGTCACCGGTCACTACGGCAATTTCGAAGCCCCCCGCGCGGCACTGGTGGCGCGCGGGTACAGGATCGGCGGGCTTTATCGCCCCATGTCGAACCCGTTTTTCAACGAGCACTACGCCGCGAACATGCATGCCCTGTCAGACCCGGTCTTCGAACAGGGCCGCCGTGGCACGATGGGCCTGATCAAACATATCCGCGAGGGCGGCATGGGTGTGTTGCTGTTCGATGTCTTTGACAGCGCAGGTGTGGCCATCGACTTCATGGGCCAACCTGCCCCGACCCTGACCTCTGCCGCCGAGATCGCGCTGAGAACCGATGCGCTCCTGATCCCCTTCTTTGGCATCCGCCAAAGCGACGGCATCAGTTTCGACGCTGTCTTTGAGACGCCGGTCGCGCATGGCGATCCGGTCGAGATGATGACAGAGGTGACGCGCCGGTTAGAGGCGCGCATTCGCGTGGACCCCGCGCAATGGTTCTGGATCCACCGCCGGTGGAAACCGCGTCGTCAGCGCAAGCGGGCCGCCGCCAAAATGGGTCCGTGATTCTTGGCCTGAACCAGAACGACCACGGGCGCATCACCCTCGACACTGACACTTTCCTGGATCGGGCTTCGACCGTTCCAATCCCCGATATCTTTCCATTCGGTCACGATATGGGTGTAGGTCATCGATTTACCGGCGTTTTCACCGCGCGGGATATCGACCTTTTGCGACGGGGTGTAGCGGACAAGAATGATGTCTGCCGACGGGATGCCGACCTTGCCCTCCGCCTTGATCGACAACGTATTGCCATTGCGCGCAATGTCGAGTGACACGGGCAGACCCTTGTTTGCGTGCGCCTGCACCGCGTCGGATACATCCATCGGGCGGTTGCCCACCACGTCTTGTACGCCGTTCACGACCATCTGCGGTGTGTAAATCGACCGACTGTCAAAACTGCGCGCATACCCCTTTTGCCGCTTGGTGAAGGCCGGGTTCGCGAATTTGTCCTTCCAGCCGATATAATCCCAGTAATCCACATGCAAAGCCAGGGCGATGACATTGTCTCGCTTGCCCAAGCGGCCCAATAGCTCATCCGCCGGTGGACAGGCGGAACAGCCCTGCGACGTAAACAACTCGACCACCACGGTGTTTTGCGCCCATGCCGCTGGAGCGGATGTGCCAATCATCAGTGCGGTGATCCAAGTCAAAAGCTTTCGCATCGGTGTCGTGCCCCGTGGTCGTGTTCCCGATCTCGACACTTAGACAGACCGGAGTGAAATAACCAATCAAGGTTTTGCGAGAGTGTCGCGACCAGTGTGTAAAGGGCGCAATCCAGCAATTGTGTGCAATTGTATACCAAAAACGTCGCACCCCCCTTGATCGGGTGCGTTGCATAAGGCAAAGAGCACGCAGAATTCCGTTTTTCCGATCTTCGAGGAGCCCTGTCATGCCCATCACAGTTGGTCAGGACACAGCCAAGACCCGTAAATCCCTTACGGTCAACGGCACGTCCATCGCCTATTATTCAATCCCCGCAGCAGAAGCCGCCGGGCTTGGGTCATTCTCTAACCTGCCGGCCTGTTTGAAGGTCGTTCTGGAAAACATGCTGCGGTTTGAAGATGGCAAGACCGTGAGCGTCGATGACATCAAGGCCTTTGGCACATGGGGCGAACAAGGCGGCAAAAACCCGCGCGAGATCGCCTACCGCCCTGCCCGTGTTCTAATGCAGG
>CAZCOX010000285.1:0-3961 GCA_964500115.1 uncultured Rhodobacterales bacterium | reverse complement strand
AAGCATGCCAACCGCGATCCCACCTGCAATCAGCGACGATCCACCATAGCTCACAAACGGCAGCGTCATGCCCTTCGCGGGCAAAAGCCGCACCGCCACACCCATATTGATCATCGCCTGAACGCCGAACGTTGCAGCAAGCCCTGTGCCTGCGAGGCGAATAAACGGATCACGCTCGCGCATCAGACGCAGCAGCGACCGCACCACAATCGCAGCGTAAAGCGCAATGATAATAAGGACGAGCACCAAGCCATATTCTTCAGCCGCGACCGCGATGATGAAATCCGTATGGGCATCCGGCAAAGACCATTTGACCTGCCCCTCCCCCACACCGACGCCAAAGAACCCGCCTTCGCGGATTGCATTGGTCGCATAGCCAAGCTGGGTTGTCGGGTCGATCTCGGGGTTTAGAAACCCGTCAATGCGCCGCGCAAAGTGTTCCGAATTCTGGTAGGCCACAGTGCCGGCCAGAACCACCATCCCGGCCAAACCGATCAGCAACAGCATCGGCGCGCCGGCCACGAAGTACATCACACCCCAGCCAAACAGCACCAGCGCGGCCTGTCCAAAGTCGGGCTGCAAGACAAGCAGCGACACAATGGCGATCGACAGGGTAAAAGACAGCGACTTGCCGGGTGGTCCGCCGAGCTCCTGGCTGGCCGCCAGCAACCAGGCTGACACAATTACAATTGTCGGTTTCATAAACTCGGAAGGCTGCAAAGATCCAAAGCCGATCGAGTACCACCGGACGGCACCCTTACCGAAATCCGTTCCAAAAAACGGCAGCAAACACAGGCCGATAAAGGCAAAGACAAAGCCGATCACGGCAAACCTGCGCACAACCAGCGGGCTGAGCATCGATGTGACGATCATCACCACAAGCGCGGCCCCACCGAACACCGCCTGCCGCTGGACATAGTAAAACGCTGCAAACCCGTTGCGCTCTGCCAAGGGCGGCGAGGCTGCCAGCCCCAGCAAAATGCCAATGCCAAACAGGATCAGGATGCAGGACAACGACCACTTGTCGACCGTGCGCCACCACTTGGGCAAGATCGGTTCGCCCTCGCGCGTGGGAACTGCGCCATAGACCATTTCTGTCATGGTTTCACCGCTTTATCTGCCTCGAACGCCCGCGTTTTCCGGGTCTTGAGAGTGATTCTAGCGGAGTTTGTCGAATCAGGCCAGTGAATTGATTCGGGGTCCCCCCTTGCGTGGCACAACGATCCGTGATCGGTGCGCGTCATGAAGGTGAACACGCTTATCCTTGGGGCCGGTGCCGCCGGTATGATGTGCGCCGCCCATGCAGGGCCATCAACACTTGTGATCGATCACGCCAAATCCCCGGGCGAGAAAATCCGCATCTCGGGCGGCGGGCGCTGCAACTTCACCAACATGTATACCGATCCAAGCCGGTTCCTTGGAGCGAACCCGCATTTCCACAAATCGGCGCTCAGCCGCTACACACAGTGGGATTTCATCGAACTGGTCGACGCCCACAAAATTGCCTGGCACGAGAAAACGTTGGGCCAACTCTTTTGCGACGGCAAAGCCACGCAGATCGTCGAAATGCTCCGCGATGAAATCGCCAAAACCGGCGGTGACCTGTGGCTTCAAACCACGCTCACCGATCTTAGCCATGACGGAGCCCAGTTTCACGCGTCCCTCGACAAAGAGGGCAAGCGTATCACCGTCACTTGCCAAAACCTCGTGCTCGCCACCGGAGGCAAGTCGATCCCCAAGATGGGCGCGACGGGTCTCGCCTACGACATCGCCCAACAATTCGGTCATACGCTGACAGAAACTCGCCCCGCCCTTGTCCCGCTCACCTTCACCGACAAACGCTTCGCGCCGCTGTCGGGCGTCTCCGCACCCGTCACGGCAACTGCAAACGGCACAAGTTTTGACGAGGCGATGCTCTTTACCCATCGCGGCCTCAGCGGCCCGGCCATTTTGCAGATTTCCAGCTACTGGCAGGAAGGTGACGCCATCACCGTCGATCTCTTGCCCCAAACCAACCTTGTTAAGGCGCTCCGCACCGCGCGTCACGCACAAGGCAAGCGCAACCTCACGACAACCCTGTCCGAGCATTTGCCGGAACGGCTTGTTGCGCATCTTGCTGCCGACCTGCCACTCGACGGCAACGTCGGCGACCTTTCCGACAAACGCATCGACGCGTTGAACGAACGCCTGCGGCACTGGCATCTGAACCCGTCCGGTAGCGAGGGCTACCGCACAGCCGAGGTCACACTGGGCGGCATCGCAACCGACCGGATCGACAGCCGCACCATGATGTCGCGCGATGTGCCCGGGCTTTACATGATTGGCGAAGCGGTTGACGTAACCGGCTGGCTAGGCGGCTACAACTTCCAATGGGCGTGGAGTTCAGGCGTCGCCGCTGGCCGCGCGATCATCCAGACCGCTTGAAACCGCAACCAAACTGCGCCAATCACGGCCCAATGCAGACCCGCCCGCCCTCCGTTCCCAAAGCGCCGACGCCAATCCTGCGCGGCCCGCTGCGCGATTGGGCGAACCGGGTGAAGTGGGGCGCAAACGCCCCCCGCGCACAAGAACGCATCTGGATCGACCCGCGCGTTATCACCCGCGTCTACACGCGCAACGCGGCCGTAACCCCCGATTTCCGCCGCCGCCATTCCGGCATGGTGATCGCGGGCGATTGGGATTTGCAGACCGAGCCGATTGATCAATCCTGGAAGATCGCAGCCTGCCTCGGGCGGTACCGCGACGGGCTAAGCTGGGAAGAAACCGGCGTCTATGACCGCATGATGCAAGTGATCACAGAACGCGGCAGTTTCGACGGCTGCCACACATTGGATGACGTGAAAGCACGTTACGCAAAGATCGACACGCTATTCGAGGCGATCAAAACGGCGGGCTACTCGGATCACTCCGTCACATCCTTCGGCACGACGCGTCTGCCCGAGGGCGTTTTCATCCATATCGACCGCGACGGCGATGCGATCTTCGGTGCCATTGGCAACCATCGCATGGGCATTGCCCGCGCACTCGGACTGGATCGCATCCCCGCGCAATTAGGGGTGGTTCATCCGCAAGCACTCGCACAAAAAGCGCTCGCGACTTACAGGACAGCCCCCGCATGAACAGCCTCAGCAAAGCCATTAGCGCCGGTGTACCCCGCAAGGTTTTGCGCGACGTCGCCAATCGTCTGCGCTTCGGCGCAGGCGCCCCTCAAAGCGACGAACTGATCTGGGTGCGCCCAAATGATGTGAGCGACTGGTACAAGGTCGACCCCACAAACGGTGCCCCCCGGTTTCGCCGCCGTCACTCCGGCATGGTGGCAGGTGGCGATTGGGATCTCTCGCGCAAACCACTGGGGGATCACCTGAAACTCGACAGCATCCGCGCCCATTTCGACGAAGGCGTGCCTTGGAAGGACACAAAACTCTTCGACTGGATGCTCAGCCAGATCGCCGAAAAGGGTCAGATCGACACGTGTCGATCCCGCGAAGACCTTATCGCGCGCTACGACCGGCTCGACCGCATCTATGACGAGGCCAAACGCACAGGCACGCTCAAACCCCACGGCAGCGTCAATGATACGCGCGGCGAACATGGGGGCATCCTCGTCCACATCGCCCGCGATGGCACCCCGCTACGTGATGGTGGCGGCATGCACCGCTTTGCCATTGCGCTGGTTCTGGGGCTTGAAAAAATCCCGGCACAGCTGGGCGTGATCCACCGGCAGGCGGTCACTCCGGATATCCTCCAAAATCTGCGAAACGGCCCGGCATCGGGCTAGAAAATCTCGAAAACACGCCTAAAGTTTTCCTCAAAATCAGAGGCTTGAGATTTTTTGGGAACCGATCGCAACCGACCCTCGTTTTCCGACCATCACTACGATGGAGAGAACCATGCGCAAGCAACTCACAGCCGCAACATTCATGACACTGGTCGCCACAAGCGCTTTCGCTGCAAACAAGGT
>CAZCOX010000284.1:0-3991 GCA_964500115.1 uncultured Rhodobacterales bacterium | reverse complement strand
GTGCCGCAACATGCGTTGTTCCAGCGGATATGGCGGTCGGATGCAGAGATGTTTGCCGAGGTGTTTCGCCTTGGCTGGCCGATTGGCCTGACGATGCTGTCGGAAACCGGGCTATTTGCGGCCTCTGCGGTGATGATGGGCTGGCTTGGCACGGTGCCTTTGGCCGCGCATGGGATCGCGCTGCAACTGGCGAGCATGACCTTTATGTTGCACCTAGGCCTGTCGAACGCGGCGACCGTGCGGGCGGGCAATGCTTTTGGGCGCACCGACTGGCCGCATATGGCGCGGGGCGGTCTGGTGGCGCTTGTGTTGTCGGCGCTGATCGCACTGGTCACCATTGTGGTCTTCGTCGCCTATCCAGAGCCCCTAATCGGTGTCTTTCTTGACCCGGATGATCCGGCGCGGGCCGAGATCATTGTGGCAGGCGTCGTCCTTCTGATCCTTGCGGCCGTCTTCCAGCTGGTGGACGGCGCGCAGGTTATCGCGCTGGGCCTGTTGCGCGGTGCACAGGACACGCGCGCGCCGATGGTGCTGGCTGCTGTCTCTTACTTCGGCGTGGGTTTGCCAGGCGCGTATATCCTTGGCTTCCCCATGGGCTGGGGCGGTCCGGGCATTTGGGTTGGTCTGGTGCTGGGCCTTGCCGTTGCGGCGGTGCTGCTCAACCACCGGTTCTGGCTGCGCACGCTGCCCGATCTGAGCCGTCTTGCGGCCCCCGCCGCCAGCGCATAGAAGCGGCGCGGAATTGCGCGCTCTGGAGGCAGAAAAATGGGTTTCAAGGTTGGTATCGTGGGCTTGCCCAATGTCGGGAAATCCACGCTGTTTAACGCGCTGACCAAAACCGCAGCGGCGCAGGCGGCGAACTTTCCGTTCTGTACGATTGAGCCCAACGTGGGTGACGTCGCCGTCCCCGATGCGCGGCTCGACAAGCTGGCCGAGATTGCGAAATCCGCGCAGGTTATCCCGACGCGGATTACCTTTGTCGATATCGCGGGCCTTGTGAAAGGTGCGTCAAAAGGCGAGGGGTTGGGCAACCAGTTTCTGGCCAACATCCGCGAAGTGGATGCGATTGCCCATGTGCTGCGCTGCTTTGAGGACGGTGACGTGGTGCATGTGGACGGTCGGGTGGACCCGGTGGCGGATGCTGACACGATTGAAACCGAACTGATGCTGGCTGACATCGAAAGCCTTGAGAAGCGCCTGCAAAACATCGTGCGCAAAGTGCGCGGCGGCGACAAGGAGGCGGTGCAGCAGGAACGCCTGATGAAGGCCGCTTTGGCGGTGTTGGAAGAGGGCAAACCGGCGCGTCTGGTGGAGGTTGACGACGAAGACCGTAAGGCGTGGGAAATGTTGCAGCTTTTGACCACAAAACCCGTGCTTTACGTCTGCAACGTCTCCGAAGAAGACGCCGCAGACGGCAACGCGCATTCGGCTGCCGTGGCTGAGATGGCGGCGGCGCAGGGCAACGCGCACGTGGTCATCTCTGCCGCGATTGAGGAAGAGATCAGCCAGTTGGACGATGACGAAGCCAAGGAATTTCTTGGTGAAATGGGTCTTGATGAGCCGGGCCTCGACCGCGTGATCCGGGCGGGCTATGACCTTTTGCACCTCGAAACCTATTTCACCGCAGGCCCGAAAGAGGCCCGCGCCTGGACGATCCCGGCAGGCACGCTGGCCCCGCAAGCGGCGGGTGTGATCCACGGCGATTTCGAAAAAGGCTTCATCCGGGCCGAAACTATTGCCTATGACGATTACGTCACGCTGGGCGGGGAAAACCCGGCCAAGGAAGCAGGCAAGATGCGCGCGGAAGGCAAGGGGTACGTCGTCAAAGATGGCGACGTGCTGCACTTCCTGTTTAATACTTAAAATTCAAAACAGCGTTCGTACCCAGTCTACAAACGGGTCCACCAGCGGGTGGCGGGGGCCCTTGGGGGTGACGGCAAGGTAGCGGGCGTAGAGCGTTTTGGGCAGGGGCACTTGTGCGACGCGGCCTGCGGCCAGCTCGTCACGGGTGAACTGTTCGCTGAAGAGCGTGGCACCCAAGCCCTGATGCACCGCCGCCATCAGGAGGTTGGGGCTGCCGATGGGCACGAAGGTGATCGTGTCGACGTCAAGCCCGCATTCGCGCATCATCGTCAGCTTGCTCATCATCCCGTCATGTTCAAGCCAGGGCAGGCTTTGCGGATCGGTGGTTTGTTCCAGCAAATCTGGTGCGACGATCCCCACGACCAGCATCTCTGCCACAGGTTCCGCATCAAGCCCCGGCCAGCTAAGGTCGGCGCTGTGGGGCAGGGCGCGGATCGCGAGGTCGAAGCCTTCTGACGCGATATCCACGTATTCGCGGGATGGATGGATCGAGATTTCAGCACCGGGACAGGTGTCCCAGAATTCGGAAAGTCGTGGCGTGATAATCCGGTCAAAAAGGAAGGGCGTGGCCGTCACCCGGATGCCGCGCCGCATTTCGCGCTGACGCAATGTGTCGATGCCGTCGGCGATGGCCTCGAACCCGTTGGCAAGGGCCCGGGCGAGTTCATGACCGATGGGGGTAAGGCGCACCGAGCGGCCCTCTCGCACGGCAAGGCTCATGCCGAGGTCTTTTTCCAACGCGCGTACCTGCTGGGCGATGGCGGCATGTGTGACGTTCAAGGATCGCGCTGCACCGGCGAAGTCGCCATTGCGCGCAGTTGCGTCGAAGGCCCGTAGGGCGGCGAGGGAGGGGAGCGTTCTCCAGTCCAGAGACATGATAGTTCAGCTTTCATTTGGGCTTATTTTCATGATTAGGGATTTTTGGGCCATGGCGCTATCCAATATTGGAAATTCAGATCAGTGAGGGCCGTCATGCTTGGAGGCGAAATTCCGGAAATGATTGAATACAAGTGCAGGCATCATAAGGTTGTGCCAATGGATACGCGCTTAACCTCATATCACTCCGTTCGTGATGTGCCGATGCAGGAGGCGCGGTCGCTGCTAACCGCGCATATGACATGGGCCTATGATGAGTTTCGGTCGCTGGGTGCGCCGGATTACGACGCGATGAAACATGTCGACAGTTTCTTTTCCCATTTCGATGCAGTGATGCCGCCAAAGGGCGCTTATTTCCTGGCGCATGACGAGAACGGGCGCGCGGTGGGCACCGGGGCCTTGCGGCGCGTGTCAGAGGATACGGCAGAGATGAAGCACCTCTACGTGCGGCCCGAGATGCGTGGGCACCGGTTGGGAGCTGCGCTGATCACCGCGCGGATCGAGGCGGCGCGCAAGCTCGGGATCAGAACGCTGGTCGCGGACACGTTTCGGGGCAACGCACCGATGATCAGGCTCTATCACGAACTGGGATTTGCCGATGCGGAACCGTATCAAAGCGCGGTGGCTAGCATCACGCCGGAATTGATCCCGCATCTGCGGTATTTTCGGATGGCGCTGTGAGCGCCAATACCGTGCGGTCTCAGTCCGTTTCCGAAGACTGCGCCCAAAGGTTGATCGCCTCTTCCGAACTGATCTCATCAATCGTCGCCAATTCGCTATCCGAGAAGTCAAGGTTCCGGACAGCCCCCGCGCAATCAATGATCTGCTCGGGTCGCGAGGCACCGATCAGAGCGGTTGTCACACGGCCTTTGCGCAGCACCCAGGCCAGCGCCATCTGCGCAAGGGTCTGACCGCGCGATTGCGCCAGGTCGTTGAGCGCGCGGACAGAGGCCAGCGATCTGTCGTTGATCATCCCGTCGAGCAGGGACTTGCCCTGCGTGGCGCGGCTGCCCTCTGGAATGCCGTTGAGGTATTTTGACGTCAGAATGCCTTGGGCCAGAGGGGTAAAGGCGATGGAGCCGACGCCCAAGTCTTCGAGCGTGTCCAGCAGGCCATCATGCTCCACCCACCGGTTGAGCAGGTTGTAGGAGGGTTGGTGAATGAGGCACGGCGTGCCCAAATCCGCGAGAATATCCAACGCCGCGCGGGTGCGTTTGGAGTTGTAGCTGGAGATACCGACATAAAGCGCACG
>CAZCOX010000283.1:0-4044 GCA_964500115.1 uncultured Rhodobacterales bacterium | reverse complement strand
TTGGGCTGGCCTTTGCCTGCGTGCATCGTGTTGAAGTAATGGCGGATGGTCACGCCCATCAGGAACACGAGGGACGCAATCAGCCACGCGAACTCTGTGCCAAAGGCCAGCGGATAGTGGTTTGACAGCATCAGGAAGATGACAGGCAGCGTCAGGTAGTTGTTATGTGTCGACCGCAGCTTGGCGATCTTGCCGTATTTTGCATCCGGCGTTCGCCCCGCTTTGAGATCGGCCACGACAATCCGCTGGTTCGGCATGATGATAAAGAACACGTTGGCCGTCATGATCGTGGCGGTGAATGCCCCGAGATGCAGCAGGGCCGCGCGCCCGGTGAAGACCTGATCGTACCCCCATGCCATGATCACCAGGATGATGAATAAGAGGATCATCAATTCAGTTGGGTGTTCGCCTAGCTTCGATTTGCAGAGATAGTCGTAGAGCAGCCAGCCGATAGTCAGCGAAAGGCCCGAGATCAGAATACCCTGCCACAACGCCAGATCGGCCTTGGTCGGATCGAGCAGGAACAGCTCACCTCCAACCCAGTAGACGATCATCAACAGCGCAGCACCCGACACCCAGGTCATATAACTTTGCCATTTGTGCCAGGTCAGATGTTCGGGCAGGCGCGCAGGGGCTACGAGGTATTTGGTGGTGTGGTAAAACCCGCCGCCATGCACCTCCCACTCCTCGCCATAGGCGCCTTCGGGCATATCGTCGGCAGGCCTAAGCATGAGGTCGAGCGCGATGAAATAAAAACTGGCGCCAATCCATGCCATCGCCGTGATGACATGCAGCCAGCGCACGGCAAAGGCGATCCAATCCCAGAGCACGGCAAAGTCATACATGTGCTAGGACCCCCGGTAGGTGGAATACCCGTAGGGCGACAACAGCAGCGGTACATGATAATGCGCGGTTTCGTCTGACATCCCGAAACGGATCGGGATTTGGTCGAGAAAGAGTGGCTCGTCCGCCGCAACACCGGACGCGTGCAGATAGTCCCCCGCGAAGAAGATCAATTCGTAGGTTCCGGTTTTGAATGTCTCGGCTGGCAGGATCGGGCTGTCGGTGCGACCGTCCGCGTTGGTCACCGTTTCTGCAATCTTGCGATGTGAATTTCCCGATACGCGATAAAGCGCAATCTTGATGCCCTCGGCGGGGCAGCCCCGTGCCGTGTCGAGCACATGAGTTGTCAAGTATCCTGACATAGCCGTCTCCTTCGTCTTGAGACGAGACTGCGTTACCGATGTAGGGGTCGCAAGGGCATATGACGGTTTACGTCTTTATAGAGCAAATATCTGAACCGCCCGGGCCCGCCTGCATAACAGGCTTGCGGACAAAAGGCGCGCAGCCACATGTAATCACCGGCCTCGACCTCGACCCAATCCTGGTTGAGCCGGTACACGGCCTTGCCTTCGAGCACGTAGAGTCCGTGCTCCATCACGTGGGTTTCGGCAAAAGGGATAACCGCCCCCGGCTCGAACGTGACGACGTTGACATGCATGTCATGCCGTAAATCTGTCGGATCGACAAAGCGCGTCGTTGCCCACTTGCCGTCCGTCCCCGGCATCGCGATTGGGGTGACATCTGCCTCGTTCGTGATGATCACGTCTGGAGCCTCGATCCCGTCCACAGCTTGGTAGGCTTTGCGAATCCAATGAAACCGAACAGGTTCCACGCCGGTGTTACGCAGCGACCATTGCATTGCGGGTGGCAGGTAGGCGTAGCTGCCTTCAGTCAGCTGGTGTGTCGCACCGTTCACGGTCAGGTCGGCAGCGCCACCGACGACGAACAACACAGCCTGTGCCAAAGGATCTGTTTCAGGTTTGTCAGAGCCGCCGCCGGGTGCGACCTCCAAAATGTAGTGCGAAAAGGTCTCGGCAAATCCGCTCAACGGTCTTGCAATAACCCACAGGCGCGCATTTTCCCAAAACGGCAATGCGCTTGTTGTGATGTCGCGCATCGTGCCCTTGGGGATGACCGCATAGGCGTCCGTAAACATCGCGCGGTCAGTCAGCAGTGCGTCTTGCGGGGGAAGTCCGCCTTGCGGGGCATAGTATTTCGGCGACATGGGTTCTCCCGACGGTTTTTGGGTCACAGCACCGTAGATAGGCGCGTGCGGCTTGACCAGATCTGACAGCCAATGGTTGCCGCAGTGCAAATCATTTCAAACGCACCACGCCAATGTGAGGCAGCGTGGTTTGGACCACGCGGCGTCGCTCGCTATATGCAAAGAAAGCCCCGGAACAGAGGACCCTATGGCATACCGCTGGAAGAACACGCTCACCGCAGACGACGTCACGCCCTACGCCGCTTACCTGAACCGCCGCCAATTAATGGCCGGTGCTGCCGCCGGGGCCATTGCCGGAGCCGCGCCGCTCGGTGCCAAAGCGGATGAGGCGCTGGAGCCGAACACATGGGAAGAAATCACAACCTACAATAACTATTATGAGTTCGGGACGGGCAAGGATGATCCGGCACGCAATGCGCATCGCTTGACGATTGATCCCTGGACGGTGCGGATTGACGGCTTGGTCGACAAACCCGGCGATTACAACTTTGCCGACATTATGTCTCAGATGACAGTCGAGGAACGCATTTACCGGTTCCGTTGCGTCGAGGCGTGGTCGATGGTGATCCCATGGAACGGGTTTGAACTCGCTGACCTTCTGTATTGGGTGGGCGTCCAGTCCAATGCCAAATACGTGGCCTTTGAAACCGCACTCCGTCCGGATGAGATGCCCGGTGTGTCCAGCCCGGTGCTGGAATGGCCCTATGTCGAAGGGCTGCGCCTTGATGAGGCCATGCACCCGCTGACGATGATGGCCACAGGCATCTACGGTCGTGACATCCCGAAACAGAACGGCGCACCGATGCGCCTGGTTGTGCCATGGAAGTACGGTTTCAAGTCAATCAAGTCGATTGTCCGCATCACACTGACCGAAGAAGAGCCGCCCGCAAGCTGGAACGTCGCCAACCCGCGAGAATACGGCTTTTACAGCAACGTGAACCCGAACGTCGATCATCCGCGCTGGTCACAAGCCACCGAACGCAAAATCGGCGGCGGTCTTTTTGCCAAGCGTCAGCCAACACTGATGTTCAACGGTTACGAAGATGACGTCGCCAGCCTTTATGAAGGCATGGACCTCAGCGAGTTCATCTAAATGGTCGATGCCCTGAACACTGGCCTGCGGCGTGTCCCGGCATGGCTCCTTTATCTTGCCGCACCGGTGCCTGTTATTTGGATCTTCTATCTGGGTCTGACTGGTCAGTTGGGCGTCGATCCGGCCAAGGTGATCGAACGTGAGCTTGGGCTTTGGAGCCTCTGGCTCATCATCGCGGGTCTCGCGGTTACACCGCTTCGGCGCTTTGCAGGTGTGAACTTGCTAAAGTTCCGAAGGGCCATTGGGGTTATCACCTTCTTCTACCTGTTGGCACATCTGCTCACATGGCTGGTGTTGGACGTGCAGTTCCAGAACGTGTGGGCCGATATCGTTAAACGCTGGTACATCACCGTTGGCATGGTGGCCTTTGCGTTAATGGTGCCGCTGGCGCTGACCTCCAACAATTGGAGTGTGCGTAAGCTTGGGGCTGGTGCGTGGCGCAGGCTGCATAAGCTGGTTTATCCGATTGCGATATCAGGGGCATTGCACTTCCTGCTTTTGGTGAAAGGCTTTCAGTGGGAACCGATCCTTTATGCCCTCGTGATTGTTGGGCTGCTTGCCACCCGTGTGAAATGGTCAAACCTGATGACACGGGCGAGTCTCGCTCGGGGCTGAGCACGTTCGCACGATATAGCTGTGCCATCTATTGGGGTCGCGTTTTCAGAATGCCCAAGATGTAGGCTCATTGGAAAGAAACGATCGTTCAACGTGATAAGGCGACACAAAATTGCGCCAAACCCATGTTTTCATGCGGAAAATAAAAAACAGAAAAAAAGTGCAATTTGGGCAGTTTTTCCACTTGCGCCCCCCGGTGGGTATCCGTAAAAGCCCCTTCACCGGCGCTGCTGAGGCGGTGCTGGGGCGCTGGAAGGGCGGTTGGGCT
>CAZCOX010000282.1:0-4064 GCA_964500115.1 uncultured Rhodobacterales bacterium | reverse complement strand
CTCATCGGGGCCACGCTGACACTGCCCGGGATTGCCGGGATCGTGTTGACGGTCGGTATGGCGGTGGACGCCAATGTGCTGATCTTTGAGCGTATCCGAGAGGAATTGAAGACGGCGAAAGGCCCTGCGCGGGCCATTGAGCTTGGCTATGAGAAAGCCCTGTCGGCCATTCTGGACGCCAACATCACCACCTTCATCACTGCTGTGATCCTCTTTGTCATGGGTTCTGGCCCGGTGCGCGGTTTTGCGATCACGCTGGGGCTGGGTATTCTGACATCGGTGTTCACGGCCATCTTTGTCACCCGGCTTCTGATCGTCATGTGGTTTGAGCGCCGCCGCCCGAAAACGATTGAGGTCTGACATGCGTTTGCGACTGGTCAAACAGGGTACAAACTTTGATTTCTTCAGCCGTTGGAAGCTGTGGTTCGGGATTTCGGCGTTTTTGATGCTGCTGTCATTTGGGTCCTTCCTCTTTCAGGGCCTCAACTACGGCATTGATTTCAAAGGCGGCACGACGATCCGCACCGAATCCGCGCAAGCCGTGGATGTGGGCATCTACCGGGATGCGCTGGCGCGGTTGGAATTGGGCGACGTGGTGATTTCCGAAGTGTTTGATCCAACGTTTGGGCCGGAGCAGAACGTCGCCATGGTGCGCATTCAGGCGCAGGAAGGCCAGGAGGCTGTGACGCCGGAGGTGATCCGCACCGTTGAGGCGGCACTGGTTGGTGCGGTGCCTGACATCAAATTCACTTCCGTTGAATCGGTTGGTCCCAAGGTTTCTGGCGAATTGATCCAGACAGCGGCGATTGCCGTGGTTTTGGCGATTGGTGCGGTTCTGATCTATATCTGGCTGCGGTTCGAATGGCAGTTCGCTGTTGGTGCCGTCGCGGCGCTTGTGCATGACGTTATCCTGACCATCGGCATTTTCTCCGAACTTCAGATCAAATTTGATCTGGCGATCATCGCAGCCCTGCTGACCATCGTCGGGTATTCGTTGAATGATACCGTGGTTGTGTTTGACCGCATGCGCGAGAACCTGATCAAGTACAAGAAAAAGGACCTTAGGGAGGTTCTGAACATCTCGATCAACGAAACGTTGAGCCGGACGTTCATGACCTCCGTCACCACGCTTTTGGCGTTGATTGCGCTTTTTGTGCTGGGTGGCGACGTGATCCGCGGCTTTGTCTTTGCGATGATCTGGGGTGTGATCGTGGGGACCTATTCGTCGATCTTTGTCGCATCGGCCATCCTGCTTTGGCTGGGTGTGAAGCGTGACTGGTCGAAACCGACCGACACCACGGGCAACCAGTTCTCGAACGTTGATGCCTGAGGCGCTGCAAGCCGCGCTGGAGACAGCCGGGCTTGCACCGCTTGTGATGATCGCGCTTCTGGCCGGCGTTGTTTACGGTTTTGCGGGTTTTGGTTCGGCCCTTATCTTTATGCCGCTGGCGGTGATTTTCATCGCGCCAGCGCATGCCATTGCGGCATTTTCGGTATCCGCCTTTGCCTCGCTCGTCACAGTGGTGCCAAAAGCGCTGCCGCTGGTGAACAAGCGTGCGGTGGGCACGCTGATCGTAACCGCCACACTATCGGCATCGCTGGGCATCTGGGTGCTAAAAGTGGCAGACGTGACTCTGATCCGATGGGTTGTTGTGGTCGTTGCCGGTGTCACTCTGGCCGCGCTCATCTCAGGCTGGCGTTACCAGATGGTGCCGACCGACCTGACCCGTAGCCTTGTCGGCACCGCGACCGGTTTTGTTGGCGGGATGAGTGGATTGATGGGGCCAATCATGGTGATGTTCCAATTGGCCGGTCAGGACGCCGCTGCGGTGACGCGGGCGACGACGGCGGTGTTTCTGACGACAACAAGTGTACTTGTTTTGCCGCTGATGTATCTGCAAGAACTTTTGCCAGCCGCGTCGGTGGCTTTGGGTCTCATCCTCTTGCTGCCCTACGGGCTTGGCACATATATCGGGCAGAGGCTGTTCGACCCCGCTTGCGAGCGGCTATACCGAACGGTGGCTTATGCCATCATCGGGGGTGCGACGTTTATGGGCCTGCCGCTGTGGGATAAGATGTAAGGAGCCGTCATGCGTTTGAACGAAGTGGTGTTTTCTGATGCAGAACCGGTCGAGGGCTACGGGCCGGGATTCTTTCGCATCGGCGGCAAGAAGCATGACGCGCCTTTGGTCACGTCAAGTCAGGGCACGACCCCTTGGGGTGGGTATGAGGACACCGACACGCTTTTGGCGCTCGCGGAACATGCCGATGTGCTGTTTGTCGGGACGGGGGATGATATCGCCCATATTCCGCGTGACCTGCGCAATGCCTTGGAAGCGGCCGGGCTTGGCGTTGAGACCATGAGTTCGCCGGCGGCTTGCCGGACCTATAATGTTTTGCTGTCTGAAGGCCGCCGCATCGCCTTGGCCGTGCTGCCGGTCGGGTAGAAAATGCGCTGACGCATTTTCGCGTTTCCATTGATGGAAACAGTGGGTCGCTGCCCCCCGTCCGCCATGGGCGGCCTCCCCCGAGGGTATTTTGAACCAGAGAAGAGGCAGATTCGCGCTTTTCGCTTTGGCGCCGGTGCTTTAAGCCCAAGCCATGACGTTGAGCGTGCGCGATCTGGCGGTGACCCGAGGGGGTCTTGCGATCCTGGAAGGGGTGTCGTTCGAGTTGTCGGCGGGCGAGGCGCTGGTGCTGCGCGGACCGAACGGGGTTGGAAAAACCACGCTTTTGCGCAGCGTCGCGGGGTTGCAGCCGGTCGAGGCGGGGCGGGTCGATGGGGTGGAAGACCAGATCGCCTATGCGGGCCATTCCGATGGGCTTAAGGCGATGTTGTCGGTGACCGAAAACCTGAATTTCTGGGCCTCGGTTTTCGGGTTGCGCGACATTCAGCCTGCGCTGGACGCCTTTGATCTTGTTGATTTGCGGTCGCGCATGGCCGGCACGTTGTCGGCCGGGCAAAAGCGGCGCTTGGGCTTGGCGCGGTTGATGGTCACGGGGCGACCGATCTGGGTTCTGGATGAACCCACTGTGTCTTTGGATGCCGCCTCGGTAGCGCTGTTTGCCGACGCCGTGCGTGGGCATCTCGCAGCTGGCGGCAGTGCCTTGATGGCAACCCATATTGATTTGGGCCTGAACGAGGCGCGCATTCTGGATCTGACGCCGTTCAAAGCCAGCCCGCGGGCGCGGAACATGGACGAGGCGTTCTTGTGAGGGCGTTGCTGTTTCGCGATCTGAAGCTGGCGATCCGGGCCGGGGGCGGCTTCGGGCTTGGGCTTGCGTTTTTTCTGATCGTGACGGTTCTGGTGCCTTTTGGTGTAGGGCCGCAAACAGAACTCTTGTCGCGCATTGCACCGGGTATCCTGTGGATCGGGGCGTTGCTGGCGTGTCTTTTGTCGCTCGACCGCATTCTCGCGCTCGATTGGGAGGATGGGTCGCTTGATCTTTTGGCCACGGCGCCTTTGCCAATGGAGAGCATCGTCACGATCAAAGCGTTTGCGCATTGGATCACCACCGGGCTGCCGTTGGTGCTGGCCGCGCCGGTGTTGGGTGTCCTGCTCAGCCTGCCGATCCCGGCCTATCAGTGGGTGGTCATCAGCCTTGCGGTGGGCACACCGGCGCTGAGCGTGATCGGCACCTTTGGCGCGGCGTTGACAGTTGGCCTCAAACGCGGTGGCTTGCTGATGTCGCTGCTGGTGCTGCCGCTTTATGTGCCGACGCTAATCTTTGGGGCGGAGGTGGCGCGGCGCGGGGCGGAGGGGTTGAGCGTGCAAACGCCATTGCTCTTGCTGGCGGGGATCAGCTTTGGCGTGATTGCGCTTTTGCCCTTTGCCAGTGCGGCGGTCCTGCGGATCAATCTGCGGTAACACGTCCCATGCGGTTTTTTGAATTGAAGGCATGCGCAAAACCGCCTACCTCACGCATATGTCTTTGTGGGAATACGCAAATCCTGTGAAATTCATCCGCACCACCGCCAAGGCGTCGCCATGGATTTGGGTGCTGACGGTCCTCTGTCTGGTGACGCGCCTGGTCTGGGCGTCCTCCTTCACGCCACATGATTC
>CAZCOX010000281.1:0-4102 GCA_964500115.1 uncultured Rhodobacterales bacterium | reverse complement strand
TCATGCCGCCACCCATCATGCCGCCACCCATCATGCCGCCACCCATCATGCCGCCACCCATCATGCCGCCGCCCTTCATGCCGGCTTGACCGCCGTGCATCATCTGCATCATGCGCATCATTTGACCCATGTTACCGCCCATCATCGAGCCGGGATCCATCTGTCCCATGCCTCCTTTGCTTTCGCCGGTGCGGTCTTCGCCGCGGCCGTGATTGGCGTCGGCGAGCGCCGGGATTGCAGCACCTATCGCTGTGATGGCTGCGATTGCGAATACAAGGCGTTTCATTGTTCGATCCTCCATGGATTTTCATTCGATGAACTGAATTTGGTGTGTGCCTGTCGCAGAAGTTTGTCAGCCGGACAGGATAAGTGTCGCAAACTGTGTCAGACAGGGAAATTGCCAGAAATTACTAAAGTATTTCGGTCAATCCACCTTAAAGTCAGGTAGAAAACGATGTCACGAGATTTCTAAACCATCATGCCCGATAGCCCACATATCCTCGTCGTGGACGATCATCGCGACATCCGCGATGCATTGGCCCGTTACCTGGAAAAGAACGGCATGCGCGCGACCGTGGCTGCGGACGCGCGCGCGATGGATGCGGCGATGAAGGCCGGCCGGTTCGATTTGATCGTGTTGGACGTGATGATGCCTGGCGAGGACGGGCTGTCCGTCTGCCGGCGTCTCAGGGCCGAGGGCGATGTCCCGATCCTGATGCTGACCGCGCTCGGCGAGGAAACCGACCGCATCGTCGGGCTGGAAATGGGAGCGGATGACTATCTGGCCAAACCCTTCAGTCCGCGCGAGCTATTGGCGCGGGTCAAGGCCATCCTGCGCCGTGCCCGCGCACCGGTAACGGAAGGCGGCGCGTTGGCTGGCCGGAAACTGCGCTTCGATCGATGGGTTCTGGATACCGACCGGCGGATCCTGCTTGCCGAGGACGGCACCGAAGTAGCTCTGACCACGGCAGAGTTCAGGCTTCTGACCGTGTTCCTCGAACGCCCGCGCCACGTGCTGAGCCGGGAACAGCTCCTGGACTTGACCAGCGGGCGCCAGGCGCAGGTCTTTGACCGGGCCATCGACAACCAGATCAGCCGGTTGCGACGCAAGATCGAACGCAACGCGGCGCATCCCGAGCTGATCGCGACGGTCTGGGGCGGGGGGTATTCACTGTCGGCCGACGTGAGGGAAGCGCCATGATCCGGCGTTTCTGGCCCCAGTCCATCGGCGTGCAACTGTTGGTGATGTTGCTTCTGGCGCTCGGCGTCAGCCAGGGACTGAGCTTGCTGGTCTTCAGCGACGAGCGAGATCGCGCCGTTCGGACGGCCCTGGGATACGAGACCGCCGGGCGCGCCGCAAACGTTGCGCAATTGCTCGACCAGACACCGCAAGAGCTGCGGTCACAGATCGTTCTGGCGGCAAATTCACCTCTGGTGCGGTTCTGGATCGGAGATGGTCCGGCCGTTGATCACGACAGCCACGATCCCCAAGGTTTCGCTGAACGGCTTCGGCGTGCTTTGGGCGATCCGGGCCGCGACGTTCTCGTGGAAATCCACGACCGGACCGATGAGTTCCCGTCGGTAGAGGACGTGCCGCACTCGATGCGCCAGATGCACGCCGCCATGCTTGCCGAACGGACCGGGCCACTGGAACTGGCGATGTCGATCCAGCTGGTTTCGGGCGAATGGCTCAACGTCCGGTCGATGTTTCACCGCCCTGTTGCGCAATGGCTTTTTGGTGATGTTGCGGCCTTGCTGATCGCCGCCGTTCTGGTAACCCTTGTTGCCGTCCTGACGGCCGTCCGCATCGTACATCCGATGGCAAGACTTGCCGATGCGGCTGACCGGGCCGGCAAGGGCGAGGAACTGGCCGCCTTACCGGAAACAGGCCCGCGAGAAATCCGCGACACCGTGCGCGCCTTCAATCGGATGCAGGATCGGATCAGGCGGTTCGTCACCGGCAGAACGCGCATGCTGGCAGCACTGGGGCATGACCTACGCTCGCCACTAACGGCGATGCGCCTGCGCCTTGAACTGATCGAAGAGGGCGAGGACCGGGACCGGCTGGAGGCGTTGGTCGACGAGATGCAGACGATGGTCGAAGCGACCCTCGCCTTTGCCCGGGGCGAGGCGGAAACCGAGAAGACCGTCGCGCTGGACCTGCGCGACCTTCTGAGGGATCTGGTCAGTGAGACCAAGGAAGCGAGCATTGAAGGGCACGGCGACACGTCAGTAATCATCGCGCATGTTCGCCCCGTTTCTCTGAAACGCGCACTGAGGAACCTGATCGACAATGCGATCCGTTATGGATCGACAGCCAAGGTTGGACTGTCGCACGACCGAGATGCCGCCATCATTTCTATTTCGGACAATGGTCCCGGCTTGCCGGAGGATCAGCTAGAGACGGTATTCGAGCCGTTTCGGAGGCTTGAGACTTCTCGCAGCCGGAATACGGGGGGAAACGGGTTGGGTCTTGCCATCGCCCGCACCGTCATTCGCGCCCACGGCGGCGATGTCACGCTGCGCAATCGCGAGTCCGGCGGGCTGACGGCAACCGTCGAATTGCCGCTCTAACGCTCGTCTGCAGGGGACGGGTGCAGTCGCCGCAAATACCACAAAACGACAAGCGGGATAACCATCCACTGCGCAATCGGCGCCAGCCCCGTTCCCAGAATGGGCAGGCGCGGCATTTCCGGCCCGTAAGTCCAGCTTCCCAGGATTTCCGTGTTGAGGTATTCAAGCGCGATCGTCGCGATCAGGCCCACGGCAAGAAATACAAAAACGCCCCGGCTAAACACCGAAATATTCCATGCCGGTCCAGCCAAAACCCGCGCAACAAGAAATGCGGCAATCATGACAAGAATGTCGCCAAGCGTCGCCCAACCGCATTCCACAACTCCGGCGAAGTGGCTGGCGCTGTCCAGGCTGGAGAAGAGCGGCGCTTGCAGAATCTCCCAGGCAAAATGCAGGATCCCCGACAGAACCACGAGATCGAACCCGATCCAGGCTCCAGATGTTCTGTCGTCCACCTTCATCAACCCCTTCGTCGCCGTGCGTTCACCAGCGCTTGGATGGCGCAGTTTTCGAAGCCACAGCGCGTGACTGATCAGGAAGCCGAGGTCCGGCGGCTCAAGAAAGAACTGGCCCGCGTGACTGAGGAGCGCGACATCTTAAAAAAGGCCACCGCGTACTTCGCCAGGGATGCAAAGTGAGGTACGCGTTCATCGACGCGCATCGTCAGCAACATCCCGTCCGTGTTCTATGCAAAATGCTGAGCGTTCATCCAAGCGGTTTCTATGCATGGATTGAGGAACCGTTAAGCCACCGTGCGCTTGAAGATGCGCGCCAGACAGGGCTGGTGAAGAAGGCGTGGAAAGACAGCGGCAAAGTCTATGGCTACCGCAAGATCTATGATGACTTGATCGACATGGGCGAGGTCGTGTCCGAGAACCGGGTTGCACGTCTGGCTCTGATTGCAGGCGTACAGGCGCAAATCGGTTACAAGAAGAAGCCCGGCGCGTACGGCGGCAAGCCATCCGTCGTCGACAACACGCTGGATCGTCAGTTTGCTGTCGATGCCCCAGATCGGGCCTGGGTGACGGATATCACCTTTCTCAGAACACACGAAGGTTTCGCATATCTCTGCGTTGTCATCGATCTGTTCTCGCGCCGCGTCGTCGGCTGGGCTGTTCAGTCTCGCCAGACATCGGAGCTGGCCGTCCAAGCATTGCTCATGGCCATCTGGCGTCGAAAGCCTGGACCGGGCTTGCTGATCCACTCAGGCCAAGGCGCCCAATTCACCAGTCGTGAATGGGCGGCTTTCCTGCGTGAACAAAATCTGGAACACTCGATGAGCCGCAGGGGTAATTGTCACGACAATGCTGTGGCTGAAAGCTTCTTTCAGCTTTTGAAACGAGAGAAGGTCAGGCGTCGAAAATACCGAACCCGCGAGGAAGCCAGGCGCGACGTTTTTGAATATATCGAGCTGTTCCACAACCCAAAGCGCAAGCACACGAACAACGGCATGCTGTCGCCCGTTGACTTCGAAGAAAGACAGCTCAAACTGGAAAAGGCAGGTGTCTAGGAAACTAGGGGCGCCTCA
>CAZCOX010000280.1:0-4125 GCA_964500115.1 uncultured Rhodobacterales bacterium | reverse complement strand
TGCAGTCGGCTTGCGCGCTTTCGATCTCTGTCCGGGACAGCAAAGTAAGGCGCTGCGCGGCGATTCTGGCGCAAGCTGCCTCGATTTCGTGCATTGCTTCGAAGATCTGGCTTAACTCTTCGCGGCTATACTCAGCGACAAAAACGCCCCGCCGTTCGCCTTGCACCAAAATGCCCTGCGCCGTCAGGCGACCAAGCGCTTCGCGCACGGGCGTGCGGGAGGCGTCGAACCGTGCTGCGAGTCCCGATTCATCTAGTCTTTTACCGGGTTCGAGTTCTCCGGCTGCAATCTCTTCAAGAAGCGCCAATTCGATGCGACGTGTGGCCGAGACCTTTGCTGTATCCATGGCTGTTTTCCTTACAACTCCACCTCTTTGATACCACCAAATTCCAGACGGTGCAATTTTGTATGTTTACTTTTAGTTTTGTATGCAAAATAGTGTGCGGCAACGGGAGGAGTGGAATCGATGCCTGAAATACGCCTGCAAAGCATGGTCAAGCGGTATGGAGCAGTCGAGGTTTTGCACGGCATTGATCTGACTATGGCTGACAATGAATTCACGGTTCTTGTCGGGCCATCCGGTTGCGGGAAATCAACGACCCTTCGCATGATCGCCGGTCTGGAGGATGTTTCAGAGGGCGAGATTTTCATTGGTGACAATCCGGTCAGTCATCTGGAGCCGAAAGATCGCGACCTTGCGATGGTGTTTCAGGATTATGCGCTCTACCCGCATATGAACGTGGCGCAGAACATTTCGTTTGCCTTGCGGCTGCAAAAACGCCCAAAGGCCGAGATCGATGCAAAGGTCAAAGAGGTCGCGGCCAAAGTTGGTCTGACTGATTTCCTCGACCGTAAGCCCGGCGCGTTGTCTGGTGGACAGCGCCAGCGTGTTGCGATGGCGCGGGCCTTGGCCAAAGACAGCGGCATTTTCCTGTTCGACGAACCTTTGTCGAACCTAGACGCCAAGCTGCGCGGACAGATGCGGGCGGAACTGGCGCTGATGAGCCAGAGCGTTGAGAAGAACATGATCTACGTCACGCATGACCAGATCGAGGCGATGACACTCGCGGACCGGATCGTGGTGATGCATGGCGGGTACATCCAGCAGCAAGGCACGCCAGAGGAATTGTTCAAGCGTCCGGTGAACAAGTTTGTTGCGGGCTTTCTTGGGATGCCGCCGATGAATTTTCTGGAAGGGTCTATCGAGGAGCGGGACAGTGCGACCTTTGTGGTTGGCAATGGCTACGCCCTGAAGCTGGCCGAAGAAAAAGCGGCGGCTGCCAAAGCGCATAACAACCGCGATGTGTTGTTGGGCGTTCGGCCCTCCGACCTGTCTTACGCGCCTGACGCGCCATCCGACAGCGCGCTGACGCTGCATGTCATGGTGTCGGAATATATCGGCGCGCAATCGGTTCTGATGTGCACCTGCGGCGACCAGAACGTCACGGTTGAGATGAACTCCGAGACGCCCATGGCGCTTGGAGAAACACTGCAATTCGATGTGAACGCGCCGCGCGTGCATCTTTTTGATCGTCAGAGCGAAAAAGCGCTCTGACCAATAAGCATTTCCAACGGGAGGAAGACGAATGCTAAACTACCTGAAGTCTGCCGGACTTGCGACGGCATTGATGGCAGGGACGGCGATGGCCAACCCCTATGCCGAATACGAAGGCACGACGTTGATCGTGAACTTCCCCGCCCATCCGCACTATGACGCGGTCATGCGCATTTTGCCTGAATTTACCAAGGAAACCGGGATCGAGGTCGAAGTTGACCAGTTGCCATACCTCAAAATGCGCGAGCGCCAGACGCTTGAACTTGCGCAGGAGGAAGGTGAGTACGATCTGATTGCTTAAGTTGTTTTCTCAAAGGCGGATTATGTCTACGCCGACCAGCTTGAGAACCTCGCCAAGTATTTCATGAACCCCAAGCTGTCGGACCCGAATTATGACGCGGACGATCTGATTGACGGCTACGTTTACAACATCGGATTCGCCGGGGGTAACAAAGGCTACCTTGAAGGCAAAACAGGTTCCCTGTTCGGCATTCCCTACGGTTCAGAAACGTCGATCCTGGGATACCGAAAAGACATCTTTGAAAAGCACGGGCTTGAAGTGCCCGAGACTTACGATGAGATGCTCGACATCGCCTGCAAGATCCCCGAACTGGAGCCGGGAATGGGTGGCGTCGCCAGCCGTGCGGCCTCTGGTCACCATGCGGCACACGCGTTCCTGCTCCACCTCGCACCTTTGGGTGGTCGCGTCTTTGATGACAGCTGGAACCCGATCGTGAACAACGCCGAAGGTGTTGCAGCGGCAGAAGCTCTTAAGACCATTGTCGATTGCGGCCCTGAGGGCGCCAAGAACTTTGGCTTCGGCGAAGCGCTCGGCGCGTTCCTGAATGGCGATACCGCGATGTTCCTTGATACAACCGTTGTTGCAGGCCAGATCGATGATCCGTCGAAAAGCCAGGTAGTCGGCAAAGTTGGCTGGGCCATGCACCCGATGGGCGTCCGCCGTGGCTCGCAGACCGGCGGTTTCGGTATTGGTATCCCTGCCAATGCGGAAAACAAAGAAGCGGCATTCTTGCTGATGCAGTGGCTGACCTCGAAAGAAGGTGACAAGCTGGTCGCACTGGCCGGTGGTAACCCGTCGCGCTTCTCCACCCGCGAGGATGCGGATGTGAATGCCAAGTTGCCGCATATGGCGACCTTCGGCGAGGCGCTGCAGCATGCAGACCCGGACTGGCGCCCGATCATCCCCGTGTGGGGCAAGGTCAACGCTGACCTCGGTACAACCCTGTCCAAGGTTCTGACCGAAGACCTCGACATCCAAGAGGCGCTGGATGGCGTCGCAGAGCGGACCAAAGGTGTGATGGAAGAGGCCGGTTACTACACCTGGCAGTAATCCCCTGAGTACAAGCGACCGGGGGCATCTGTCATGCGCCCGGTCGGCCGACCCATGCAACGCCAGCTTACTTTTGCACCATAGGCGGTCCCATCATGTTCACCTCACGCGTCAATCGGCTTTCGCCCTATATGTTCATGGCCCCGGCGGTGATCATCATGGCCATCGCCCTGATCTATCCACTGGGTTACATGATTTGGGGGTCGTTTCGCGATTGGGACCCGAGCCAGACGATTGGTGAGGCCGAGTTTGTCGGTCTGAAGAACTACATTACCCTTTGGAATGACCCGAATTTCCACGAGAGCCTTGGTGTCACGTTAAAATTCGCGTTCTTTGTGGTCACTCTCGAAATGATTATCGGTGTCGGTTTGGCGCTTCTGCTGGATCGCGACATTCGTGGGATGTCGGTGCTACGGACAATGTTCATCCTGCCGATGATGATCGCGCCTGTCGTCGTGGGTTTGATGTGGCGGTACATGTACCACCCCACTGTCGGCACCTATAACCGGATACTCGAATGGTTTGGTCTGCCGAGTGTGGATTGGCTGGGCAGTCACGCGTTGATGAGTGTGATCATTGCCGACGTCTGGCAATGGACGCCATTTATTTTCATCTTGTCGCTTGCCGCGTTGCAGTCTTTGCCGCGCTCCGCGCTTGAGGCGGCCCGGATTGATGGGGCGACAGGCTGGCAGCAAATTATTCACATCAAACTGCCCTTGATGATGCCGGTTCTGATTGTCACTGCGCTGCTGCGTCTGATCGATGCGTTCAAAGTGCTTGAGGTGATCCTTGTCTTGACCGAAGGCGGACCTGGTCTTTCGACAGAAATCCTCGCGCTACGCATCTCGCGGACAGCGACTGAAATCCGTGAGCTGGGGGTTGCGGCCGCCATGTCGAATTACCTGCTCATTCTGCTGATGTTGATGACGATCGGGATGCTTGCCTTCACCCGCTGGCAGGAAAACCGCGCTGCCAAATTGCGCATGGCGGCAGAGGAGGACAGCTGATGGACAAGACCTACGAAAAGCAGAATCCGGCCTTTTACGCGGTCATTGGCCTTTTGGTCTTTATGTCGGTCGGGCCCGTTATCCTGATGTTTGTGAACTCGTTCAAATTGGACGTAGACATTATCTCTGGCACGTCGGGGCTTTTGTTTCTGCCGACGATCCAGAATTACGAAACCGCGTTGTGTGACGTGCTGTGGTACGAACCGGACCAC
>CAZCOX010000279.1:0-4132 GCA_964500115.1 uncultured Rhodobacterales bacterium | reverse complement strand
GGGTGAACGCATGGACGAGCAAATCTCACCGACTTGCGCACGGCCAATATGCACGCAATCACCATGGCCAACGTCCACGTTGCTGTCGATATCAAGCCCCACCAACTTGCGCATCGGGTTTTCCTTGCGCCGGATCAGAGCATCGCGGCCGATGAAATCATCCGTCTTGGACTTGAGTGGACAGGTGAAACCAATCCCCGCCTCAAAAGGATCGGTCTGATCGCTGAAGTCGTAGCCCGCAAAGATCAGTCCTGCTTCGATGCGCACCATGTCCAGCGCTTCAAGCCCCATCGGTGCAAGCCCGTGCCCCTCACCCGCTGCCCAAACCGCGGCAAAGACTTCGTTCGCGTGCTTGGGGTGACAGAAAATCTCGTAGCCCAACTCGCCCGTGTACCCGGTCCGGCTGACAACGATCGGGATCCCGTCGTGATCGCCAATGCGGGCAGGCGTGAACCGGAACCATGCCAGATCGTCAAAGTCGGGCTGATGTGGTGCCGTCCAGACGAACTTGCGCAAAATATCCCGGCTTTCAGGGCCTTGGACAGCAATGTTGTGCTGCATGTCTGTCGAAGACCTTACGAGCACCTTAAGGCCGAGTTTATCCGCCTGTTCGCGGATCCATTCACCGCCATAATCAGATCCACCGATCCAGCGGAAATTGTCTTTGCCCAGACGGAATACTGTGCCGTCATCAATCATCCCGCCATGTTCGTAACACATCGCGGAATAGACCACGCCACCCACTGGCAGCGTCTTCATGTTGCGGGTAAAGATATACTGACACAGCGCTTCGGAGTCCGGCCCGGTAATCTCAAACTTGCGCAAGGGCGACAGGTCCAACACCACGGCCTTTTCGCGGCAGGCGTGATACTCTTGAATAGGTCCTTCCGTCGACATGCAGTTCGCTAACCAATAGCCGTTATATTCGATAAAGTTGTCCGTGAAGCGGTCAAAGCTTTCGTGGAAACCGGTCTGTTTCGTCATTTTTGGCTCCGCGTCTGGAGTGGGCCGATAGGCCACTGATCTTTGGAAGCGCTCGTCACCGCTATACGTGCGCACATGGATGTCTGTTGGGTTCCAGCCATTTGCTGGACTTGTATCGTCGGGGCACGCAGAAGACACACACACGATGTCTGTCAAAGCCCGCAACAGCACATAATCGCCCGGGCGCGACCAGGGCTCGTCCGAATACATGACACCATGTTCGTCCAGCCCGGTGTTGAAGAAAAAGTTAATTGCCATCCAACCCGCGCGGGAGGTCACACCATGAGGGGCCAGCGCGCCGTTGAAATTTTCCGAACAGTTAATATGACCAGGATAGCCGATGTCGTCATAGTACTTGGCCGCACAGGCGAGCGCGAAGGCATCATGGCGGCCACAAGTATCCTGAATGACCTCAAGCAGCGGCACCATATCCTGATCATAGTATTTCGCATGCAGACCCGGCATTGGATACGCATGTTCCATGAGCGTCCGGGTGGTCGTCACATCCAATGCATGTTCAATTCCTCGATCGAGCTTGCGTGCGTCAAAGCATTGGAAGTCGGTACATTGGCGACCATCCACATCAATAATTTGAATGTAATCTCCAGCTTTGACGAAATAGCTTTCTGCCGTCTGTGTATGCACCCGAATGTCGGCAACCGGATCAGCCAGTGGTTCGGGAAGTTCAAAACGCGCAACCTGCTTAATGACAGCGCGCTTAAGGTAGACGGTCAGCGGCGTTGCCGTGTCCTGCGCCTCAAAATCCATCATACCAGACGGATTGGGGTGCGGCGCCGCAAGGATCAGTATGCCCTCCCGTGTGGCGGTGAACTCAGCTTTGTCGCCAGCCGGAGACGCGCTGTCGAACACAGTGACAGACTGACATCGCACCAAATCAATGCCGCGCGCCTCCAAGCCCAAACGCAGCGCGCGAAGACTCTGGTCTGCGCTCTGCAACAACGCCATCAAACCCACCGGAGTCTCGCCCCGCGCTGCTCCTATAATACCGGGATCGCTGACCCCGTCAGGGCCGCAAGCCGTAAGTTCACATGGCTGGGCACCTTCAGTGTTGATCACCTCAACCCGGTCGCCAACCTCCAACCGGACCAGGATTGCACCGCATCCTTCGACCACATAGCGTTCAGTCCCCGGAGGCATTGAAAATACCGTCGGCTCAATGATCTGCGATGGTCGCGGAGGACCGGGGATCACAGACGGATACGTGTCGTCCAGCATAATAAGTGTCTCGCTATCGGCATCCGGCGTCGATTACGGATTTGCACGTGTGGAAAAAAAGTTTATTGGTGAGAATATCAGCATGTTCCGTCCTGTCACGCAAGGCAAGTCTGATAAAGAAATGCTTTTTCGTCGTTCCAGGAGGCCTTGGTGAACTCACTCACACTTGGATTGATCGCCGCATTTTGCTGGGGGCTCCATGATATAACAATAAGGTATCTGAGCCGCTCTGCACCCATGATGGGCTGTCTTCTGGCCGTGCTTCTGATTGGCGCAGTGTTTCAAGGGGCAGCTCTATTACTCCTTGGTGCCACCGGCGTTCCGACAGAGGCCGCGTTGCTGGCAATCGCCGCCGGCGTCGCGTTTTTGCTGGCAAACGTCGGGTTATATTTCTCGTTTGCACGCGGCCCAGTGAGACTGGTAACGCCCATTATTGCATGTTTTTCAGTTATTTCAGTAGGGATTGCGGTATTTGAAGGTGCCAGCTTGACCATGGGACATGCCATAGCGATTGGCATTCTCATGCTGGGCATCGCAATTGTCGGTTTTGCAACTCCGGACGACAGTCAAACATTCCCACCGATCGGGCCCACAATTGCCTTTGCAACGCTCGCAGCTTTCGGATTTGCCGGTACATTTAAGCTTGGCCAACTCGCCGCTGAAGCAGCTGGAGACCTTGAGGTAACTCTCATCTCAAGGCTCACAGCATTCGCAATACTCGCCACGATTTTGTTCATCAGATCAAAGCCAGTATCTCCGGAGCGTCATGCGTTACTTCCGCTTTTAGCGATGGGTTTACTGGATAGCGTTGCGATTTTCTCGGTGATTTCGGCCGCACCGCTTCCCAACCCGGAATATGCCGCCGTTGCCACATCGACATTTGGACTTCTGACGATTGTGTTGGCTTGGGGTTTACTCAAAGAGGCCATGAGCTCCCGACAATGGGTTGGTTGCCTAATGGCATTTTCAGCAGTTGGTTACCTCGCGCTCTAACTTATCCAACCAGCTGCCAGCTGCCGCTGATGGGCGACGATTGCATTTCGCATTAGAATTGCAACGGTAACTGGACCGACACCACCAGGCACCGGCGTCACCCAACCCGCAACTTCAATCGCAGCGGCCGTGTCGACGTCTCCAACAATACCGGAGTCGGTTTGATTGATACCGATATCGATCACCACAGCACCTGGTTTGATCATGTCGGCGCTAATCAAATGTGCTTTTCCAACCGCCACGACAAGAACATCTGCACGACGCGAATGCATAGCGACAGAACGGGTCATGTGATGGCACACTGTAACAGTTGCCCCTTCTGCCATCAGCATCATGGCAGCCGGCTTACCAACAATCTCGGAATGGCCAATCATCACGACTTCCAAACCTTGCATGTCCAAACCGGTTTCCCGGATCAACTCAACCGCAGCGGCCGCGGTGCAAGGCGCCAAAGTAACGTCATTGTAAATGATGTTCCCAATTGAAGCAGGGTTCATGCCCTCGACATCTTTCAAGGGATGAATGGCAGATTGCAAAGACCGAACATTAATGTGTTGCGGAACCGGGCGCTGCAAAATAACCCCCAGAACGTCCGGATCGTCATTCATTTTCTGAATGCGGGCCTTGCACTCATCCTGAGTAACTTCCGTCCCCCAATACTCCTGATCAAAAGGCAAATTCACTTGGCGTGCGACGCGTGCTTGATTGCGAACGTAAACAGCAATCTCTGGGACGTCACCGATTGAGATCGACACAAGCTTGCCAATCGAAGCTTGCCCCTCAACATACGTTTTGACGTCGTCAAGTATTCGTTGGCGAACGGGTGCGCCTCGCAATGAGCGGGGATCAGAAATCGGTTTGTTCACGCCGTGAGTCCATCCGGTTCTGGGAGCGCATTTGCTCGGCAGCATGCTGTGAG
>CAZCOX010000278.1:0-4133 GCA_964500115.1 uncultured Rhodobacterales bacterium | reverse complement strand
GCGCGCAATCCGCGCGTGAGGCGCATTGAGATTTCGAAAAAGAACTCCCCTGCCCCAAATCGCGACAGCATTGCACCAAAGATCGTAAAGACGATGATATAGGTGGCGGCCACGCCGACCGGGATGCCGTAAATACCAGCCGTGTCGGTCGTCAAAAAGATGACCATCCGCTCAAGGCTGTACCCTCGCCCGTTTAAAACGCCGGGCAGGTACGGGCTCAGAAATGCGTAAGAGAAAAAGATCAGCGCGATGCAGGCCAAGATCATGCCAATCCCGCGGCGCGCTGCCTCAAAAACAACGATCAACAGAACCAAACCGGCCCAGAAATCACCCGGTTCGGTCAGACCACCGCTAAACGCAATCGCCTTCCAACGGGTCAGCATCCACCAGGACGCACCAAGCGTGGCGACGATCAACACCACCGAAAACACCGTGTTCAGACGTGTGCCGTCGAAACGCGCGCTCATCGGTTTGATCGAAAAGAGCAACGAGAAAGCCAAAGCCACATGAATGATGCGCATCGGCAAGGTCGAGATGGAAATCACGCCCGAGACCACAGCAAGGTGAAACACGCCGAGGGCAAAGGCAGCGACCACCAGCAAATTGCCGATGGTCGCGTAAGACGTCCAACCCGAGGTGGAGGAACCCTCGGTCATCTGTGTTACTGACCGAAGTACCGCGCAGCACCTTCGTGCAGATCAATCGCGAGAGACTTTGATTGCTCTGGATTGATCTGTTTCGCATTGGCGTTTTCGGCCTGGAACTCTTCGAGGTTATCAAAGATCGATTTCACGATTGCTTCAACCACGTCGGCATCCGTCGAAGACGGCACGATCAGCATGTTGTTGACGCCCAAAGCGATCCCGTCGCTTGGCGTGCCATAGACATCTGCCGCGACGGTCACCGCGCTGTAGGCGGCGTTATTTGCAAGTGCCTCTTCCATCTTGCCTTCTGAGAAGCTGATGAATTTAAGGTCTGCACCCGCCGCTGCCTGCATCACCGCACCTGCCGGATAGCCGGACAGCGCAAGCGACGCATCAACGTTGCCGTCGGTCAACTGGCTGAACCCGTCAGAGTAGCTGAGGAAACTGGGCGTGATGTCTTCGACCGTCATTCCGTGCAGAGGCAGCAGAAAGTTCAGGAAGCCCAGCGTGCCGCCGCCCGCAGGGCCGACCGCAACGCGCTTGCCTTTCAGGTCTTCAAACGTTTCGATGTCCGACCCCTCAAGCGTGATCATGTGCAGGATAGACGGGTGCAACGCCGCCACCGCCTTGATGTCAATCACGCCAGAGCTGTACGGCCCCTTCCCCGCAACGGCGAGCTTGGCAAGGTTGTTGTTGGTGATGGCAATCTCAACCTCGCCGCTGTCGATCAAGCGCGGGTTCTGAACGGACCCACCTGTCACAACCGGCACCATGGAAATGTCTCCGCCTGCATATTTGTTCACGAGGTTCGAAATGCTTTGCCCCATCGGGTAGAACGCACCGCCCAGGCTGGCAGTCCCGATCCGCATCTCTTCGGCAATGGCAGTGCCGACCCCAAATACTGAAATGGCAGCAGCCAAGATGACGTTTCTCATGTCTTTCTCCCTTATCGATCACAGCGACGGTACCGAAAAAATTTCGATAAAGCTACAAATAATCGATTTTATGGGATCAGGTTTGCAAAATCGACTTTATTTCGCGATGTCCCCTGCCGGATTTGGACATGAATTTTCCTGAGTCTTCGCCTCCGAAGCGACATGCAACACGCATACTGCACCCGCGCTGGCCTGCTCCTGTAGAGGCATTTGCAGTGCCAAAAGCTGTATGCCTGCGATTGACAGTCCAAAGATCAATGCGGCGCGGGAAAAAGGTGTCATCCGTCTTATCCTCAAGGCAGGTGTGAAGTGCGTTCAAGAGGTTAAACGGCTTAGCGGTTGGTTTCCGTCGCGCCTCACTCAGGCAATGAAGAAAAAGATGACGATGGAGCACGCATAGCAGAGCAAACCATATTTGAGATTCCAGGCCCATGTGAGCGTTGTCGGCGGAATGCGACTGGTGGCTGAGATCAAAAGCGTTGCCGTTGCGTTGGGCGACGCCGTCATGCTGAGCGCCCAACCGACGCTCAGTGCAAACAGGATCTGCAACTGCCCAGTTGGCAACATGTCAACACCACGCAAAATCTCGCCCAACAACACAACAAGGAGAATCGGGCTCAGCGCAATTTGACCGCCCAGCGAAATGATCACTGGCAAAGCGGACAAAAAGATCCAACCGGGAATGGCAGACAGGTCAACGGCCTGCGACAACGCCTCAACCGGGAGCGCCTGACCAAGGCACCGGCCGATGAATCCCGATAACCCCAACGCCACCGCTGAACGCGCCAGCGCGGGAGCGGAGGGCGTGAGAACCCCGCCCAACGCGCGAATGCGAAGCCAAAACTCGTCAAACGCCTTCGGCGGCTTTTGTGCCATGAACCACATCAGCGTCACAACCGGAGCGACACACATGAGCACCAAGGCGATAGTCGCACCGGTCAAACCACTTCCGACAATCGTGCTGCCAATCAACAAGGCACACAGCGCGCCGACGGACAGGATAGCGCGCCACGGGATCTCCGGCTTGAACGGCTGACCGCTCCGCGCGACCCCACGCCACTCAAACCGGTCATAGAGACGGCCCAGGATGACAAAGGCAATCGCCGTCGTGATCCCAAGCGGCGCGATATCTGCCCAGGTAACCTCCGTGAATATCGTCAGCAGAACCGCCTGCGACAGTGTTGTGGGCGCCCAAAGAAGAACCCAGGCAAACCCCCGGATCAGCGCCGAGATTTGCCTGCGTTCAAGGTCTTGGTCGGTAATGCCATTGGCGTCTTTGACACTTTCCTGAATCAGCGGTGACATCAGACTGACGGCACCGAAATTCAGAAAGACACCAAGCAGGTGCCCACCAATGGCCGTCGAATAGAACCGACGCCCCGGCGGCTGAACAATCAGGTATCGCCCAACTGACAAAATCGAACGAGACCGCGCAGCAACGTCCCGCATCGCCGTCAAGGCGGCGATAAACGCGGCAAAGAACGCCGCAAGATCAAGCGCGGACAACACCGTCGCGCGTTTGTCGGTGAATAGCAGCAGACCCAGGCCAATGAGAACAGCCGCCGCTAAAAGCGAGTGCTCGCGGATGGTGAAAGACCTGAAACCGATGACGCACAAAACAACGAACGACAGCGCCGCAGCCCATTCGAACACAACCCAAGACAGCGTCGCGTTCAGCACGGCACAGACGAGCAAGACCATCAAAACGGCGAGGAGCCAGCGGTTTGCCTTTGTCCCGTTGCTGCCTATCATGCCGCGACCGCCCAAATTCCGGAAAAGACACTAACATGCCCAAACTGACCCTTGCGCTCTATCGTGTTCACATTGACCCGCAAGGCACCGCAACGATGCCCGCTTTGGGCGCGTCGGTGATCCTTGCGCATGATGGCGCGCTGCGCGTGGGCGATACGGCGCTTGATACCGGTGAGGGCACCTATATCGGTGGCAACGCTATGTTGACGAATACATCGGACGCTCCGGCAATCGCGTTGGTGTTTGTCCTGTCCGACAGTCCCGCAGATGACAGCTCCCTTGCGCATGAGGTGATTGACGTCACCTTCCCCTTCCTCCTGCGACTTGACGAAGTGGCGTTTCCACCCGGCGTTCAGGCTTATCGACACGTGCATGCCGGGTCCGGGTTTCGGCATCTGCGATGGGGCGAGTTGCGGCTGGATGCAGACGACCACAGCTTTACCGCCACTCCCGGGCAAACGTGGTTTGAACCTGCCAACACACCGGTCAAAGCAACCGCATCTGCGACGGAGCCAGAAACCCGGTTTGTGCGCTGTATGGTTGTTCCGGTCGCTTACCAAGGCAAACCGACGATCCAGATCCTTGACCCCGCCGATGCGGACCGCCCGAAACGGCAGGTCACCCATCGGCATGTGGATCAATGGCTGGATGGCTTGCCTCAAGTCGACGCCGGATAGTGATCTGACAAAGACGATGTGCGCCAGTCCGGGTCAGGCTCTGCCGGTTCGGGTGCGTATCCCGAAGCCTTGATCGCCTCGATCGCGCAATACTCATCCTTGTCCGAGGTATCGCCACTGATCCC
>CAZCOX010000277.1:2585-4137 GCA_964500115.1 uncultured Rhodobacterales bacterium | reverse complement strand
TGAACACCTATACATTTCCCGAAGAAATGCGGTTTGGTGATGCGGAATACGCCTCCGACGTGGCCGGGCGTTATCTGGACATCGCGCTGGCCCATGGCACGACAACGATGTGCAGCTATTGCACCATCCACCCAAAAAGCGTGTCCGCCTATTTCGACGCCGCAGAGGCGCGCGGTATGCGGGTGTTGGGTGGCAAAACCTGTATGGATCGCAATGCGCCGGACGGCCTGAAAGACAGCGCGCAGTCTGCCTATGACGACAGCAAGGCGCTGCTGAACCACTGGCACGGGCGCGGACGGGCGAGTTATGTCATCACCCCGCGCTTTTCCCCCACATCCACGCCAGAGCAGTTGACCGCACTTGGCGCGCTTTGGGCAGAGCATCCTGATTGCCTGATGCAAACGCATCTGAGCGAACAAACCGACGAAATCGCCTGGGTCAAATCGCTCTACCCGGACGCGCGCGATTATCTTGATACCTACGAAGCACACGGTCTTTTGGGCGCAAATGGCCTCTACGGCCACGCGATCCATCTGGAACCCCGCGAAAAAGACCGCCTGAAAGAGGTTGGAGCGGCACTGGTGCATTGCCCGACATCCAACACATTTATCGGGTCAGGTCTCTTTGACATGAATGGCCTGCTGTCCGACGGTCAAAGCGTTGGACTGGCTACCGATACCGGCGGCGGGTCGTCCTTTTCTATGCTTCGCACGATGGCCGCAGCATACGAGGTCGCCCAGTTACGGGGCAGGGCGCTGCACCCGTCCGAATTGCTTTGGCTGGCCACCGAAGGATCGGCACGAGCACTCAGGATCGCTGACAAGGTCGGCACACTGGCCCCGGGCAGCGAAGCAGATTTCATCACGCTCGACCTTGCCTCGACCCCTGCAATTGCCCAACGTGCCGCACAGGCGGACGATATCTGGGAAGCCGTCTTTCCCACTATTATGATGGGCGATGACCGTGCCATCGCAAGCACATGGATCATGGGGCAACGCGTCGGCACGGGATAAAGCCGAAAATTCCGATGTAGTTCGTCAGTTTATTCTGTTTGTCGCAGGATCTGCGCTGTGCCACTCTCCATCTGTCAAAATGGAGCGCGCGACATGTCCGAAGAGCAGCTTAAGGGATGGAACCACCTGCCAGAGGTTCCTCTTAAGACGTCCCCCCTTTTCATCTGGCCGATCAACCCTGTCGAAGTGGCAAAATGGGTCTGGAATTCCTGGTTCCTGATCACCGAGAAACTCATCATCGTCGGCATCGCATTTGCCTGCTACCTGTGGTTCCAACCACCGCTGGAGGCGGTCAAAACCTTTGAATTCGGCTGGATCGCACAGATGTATCTGCGCAACATCGTGCTGACCCTGCTGGTCGCCGGATCGTTGCACCTTTGGTTCTATACCTACTCAGCGCAGGGCAAGCAGCTCAAGTTCGACCCCCGCCCTTTGATGGTCAAAGGCAAACAGTTCACGCTGGGCGGACAAATTCGCGACAATATGTTCTGGACGCTGGGCACTGGCGTGTTCATCTGGACCGCGTTTGAGGTTGTCCT
>CAZCOX010000277.1:0-2485 GCA_964500115.1 uncultured Rhodobacterales bacterium | reverse complement strand
ACGACGCATACAGGGTTTCAGGGACTTCTGATCAACAACAAGAACCGTCTGGCGCTGGGCACCTTTCACCACCAGATGCACCACCGCTATTTCGAATGTAACTACGGCAGCCTCGAAATTCCGTGGGACAAGTGGTTCGGCTCTTTCCACGACGGCACTGTTGCCGCCAACGAGCGGATGCAAGAGCGCCGCAAAAGGATCATGGGCCAATGAACACATCCCTGACCATTATGGATCTGCGCGCGCTGAAAGGCGTGCGTCAGATCACTTATGTGCAGGCCGCCCATGAGGAAGAGGCGATTGCCGCCTCCGAGGCCGGGATGGACATGATTGGAACGGCCTTCATCCCAGAACGCGCGCATTTCGCCAAGGCTGTGCCGAACACCCATTTCCAGTTCGGTCTGCCGTGGGGCAAACACGCCAGCGCCACCGAAGCGCTGCGCGACGCGATGGCGGCAATGCAGGCAGGCGCGCAGTCTGTCTATTGCGGCTACAGCCCAGCGATTGTCGAAGCTTTGGCCCGCGAAGGCGTGCCGGTGATCTGCCATGTCGGATTGGTGCCGCCCAAAGCCACATGGACTGGTGGGTTTCGTGCGGTTGGCAAGACTGCCGATCAGGCCAAGATGGTCTGGCAACAGGTGCAAGACTTCGAAGCGGCGGGCGCTTTCGCGGTGGAAATGGAGGTCGTCGCGGCCAACCTCGCCACCGAGATCACCAAGCGTACGTCCATGTTGACCATCTCACTCGGGTCGGGCGGCGGATGCGACGCGCAGTACCTGTTTTCCGCTGACCTGCTCGGCGAAAATCGGGGTCACATCCCGCGGCATGCCAAAAGCTACCGGAACTTCGCGGCAGAACGCGACCGTCTTCAGAACGAGCGCATCGCGGCATACAAGGAATACATCCAAGACGTTCAATCAGGGGCATTCCCAGAACCCAAACACGTCGTTGCTATGGATGATGAAGTTCTGAACTCGATTTGGGGCGACTGACAAGCGCCCCGGCGACGCGATGCCACACACCAGTTACACATGAAAAAGCCGCGCTGGGATAATCCCGCGCGGCCTAGTCTTCACTGTCCGTGAAACGTGAAAGCTTATTTGATTTTGCCTTCTTTGTATTCAACATGCTTGCGCGCGACGGGGTCGTATTTGCGCACAGTCATCTTTTCCGTCATCGTCCGTGCGTTTTTCTTGGTCACATAGAAATGACCTGTGCCCGCAGTCGAGTTCAGGCGGATTTTAATCGTGGTCGGCTTCGCCATGGATCGTCTCCTGCATCGAGACCTGTAAGAGAGCGGGCCTCGTAAATTCCGGTATGAACGCGCCTTCTACCCGCGCGCACGTCCGAGTCAACCCCGATCAGGGGTGATCGCCCGTAAAATATGCGCGGAGGGCCTGTAAGCCGGATTCTGTCCTCCGCGAACGGATGGACGACCATTCATCTGGGACCGCTGTCACCAACGGCCTCGTGCTGCCAACCCGGGGATCTGGGCTGAAGCGACCCTGCGAGCGCACCCGCGCGATCCCCCTATTCGGCATTGCTCCCGGTGGGGCTTGCCATGCGGGGCCTGTTGCCAGCCCCCCGGTGGGCTCTTACCCCACCGTTTCACCCTTACCCAGCCGTGTCGGCTGCACCGAGCCGGCTGGGCGGTCTGTTCTCTGTGGCGCTCTCCGTCAGATTGCTCTGCCCGGGCGTTACCCGGCACCGCTGCTTCAGGGAGTCCGGACTTTCCTCCCCTTTGAAAGGGCGGCCGCCCGGCCCTCCACGCAAGCATGTGGCCTAGGCAATGCGACGCGTGCGGTCAAGACTACAATCCACCCACGTCTGAGCCGAAATTGAAAGATGAAAGAGCATTGGCACGTCCCACCCGAATTAAGGCGGTACCGCCACTATTGGCCAAACTTGGCCGCATTCTTTTCGTTTTGTTGTCCACTTCGCATCCAAGTCAGGCGTTAGCGTGACATCGTTAACTTGGCTTAATAGCGAAGGGGGTGAAGGGTGTTGATATCTGACCATCAGAGCGTTCTGCGGCGCTTTAGACGAAGAGAAGACGGCAATGTGACCATCTTTTCGATTTTCATGGTTCTCATGGTTTTGCTGATGATGGGTGTGTCAGTTGACCTGATGCGCCTCGAAGCAAATCGCGTGGCTTTGCAAAGCACGTTGGACCGCGCTGTGATTGCCGCCGCCGACCTCGACCAGGTGCAAGACCCGTCTGATGTGGTGAATGACTACATCGCAAAAGCAGGCATGACACAGGCTCTTGGTGGCTCTACTGTCGACTCCGCTTTGAATGCTCGGACCGTGTCTGCCAACGGGTCCGTCGATCTTGATACATTCTTTATGCGCATGTCGGGGTGGGATACTTTGAACGCGCCTGCGCTCAGCACTGCCGATGAACGCATCGCGAATGTAGAGATTTCACTCGTGCTCGATATCTCGGGTTCCATGCGCTACAACGACCGCATGACGAACATGAAAC
>CAZCOX010000276.1:0-4143 GCA_964500115.1 uncultured Rhodobacterales bacterium | reverse complement strand
CGCTTCCTCTGGTCCGCGAATATCCGGGCGGCTGACAATTTCCATCAGCGCAACGCCCGTGCGGTTGAGGTCCACAAACGACATCGCAGGATCCATATCGTGGATAGACTTGCCAGCGTCCTGCTCCATGTGGATGCGCTCAATGCGAACCAGACGCGCGACGCCTTCGCCCATCTCAACAAGGACTTCACCTTCACCCACAATGGGATGGTACAACTGGCTGATCTGATAGCCCTGCGGCAGGTCAGGATAGAAATAGTTCTTGCGGTCAAAAGCTGACACAAGGTTGATCTCGGCCTTCAGCCCAAGTCCGGTGCGCACTGCCTGTTCGACACAGTATTCGTTGATCACTGGCAACATGCCTGGCATCGCCGCGTCCACAAATGACACGTTCGCATTGGGTTCTGCTCCAAATTGCGTTGATGCCCCTGAAAACAGCTTTGCTTCGGACGCGACCTGCGCGTGCACTTCCATCCCGATCACGAGTTCCCAATCGTGTTTCGCCCCTGCGATCACCTTGGGTTTTGGGGTTTCAAAGCTCAGATCCAGCATGGCGCAATCCTTTATGCGTGAACGTCACGCGGAATACGCCAGAGGTGGTCAGGGGGCAAGGGGCTGAGCGCGGGTTAACCCAACTCACGCACGTCGAAAGACGGGGTCGTCACCGGGTCCAAACCACGGCTGTGGCGGTCAAGCGCTGCCCAAGCGCGATGCCGACCTTTTGCGAGGCGGGATTCGTCATCCATGCGCGTCGCCCATACACCTTTGGCGGCATACCAGACGCGCGGGTGGACTTCCGTCAAATGCTCGCTGACGATCCAGTCAAAGCACTGAGAGATCTTGGTACGCGCATCGCGGTTCACACCTTCGGGGTTCATAGCGCTGCCAGCATATGCCGCAAAAAGGTTGACCGTATGCTGATCGTTCTGACGCTGAAGGATGTCCTTCAACCCGTCGCAAAACAGGTCCGCGTCCAAAAGCGCAAAGGCCTCATCATCGACCGTCAAAGCGTCTAGATAGGTCCAGGTGTAACCACCCTTGTCCCAGATATCAGCAGTCCGCTCCATTGTGCGGCGTGCTTCATGCTCCAGCCGTTCATGACTGCCAAACCAGCGTGGCAACATGTGATTGCCCAGCGCACGCATATACTTTGCCGTGTTAGGCGCCAGATCGATCAAGTCTTCATAATCGTCGCTGACCCGTGCGCGAGGGCGCGTCTCGGCCGACAACAAAGCACAGCGCACCGAGGCAAGCATCGGTGAATCAAGCTCAAACGCATCATGTGCGTCAATCATTGCGTCCGCGGCTTTGAAATGGCGGAAAAACGCCGCGCGGTGCGAGGCCGGGATGTCTTGCCGCCAACCTTCGCCGCGCCAGGCCCAACCCAAATCGATATGCGTCATCGCCAAAACATAGGCAACACCGTGATCAGAAGGGCAATCCTCCAGCACAGTTTCCAATTCGTCCATTACTGCAGTCACGGCTTGCGCATCGTCATTTCCGACAGCGCGGGTTGCTGCGGTTACGGCATCTGCGCGCGCGCCATCCGCCAGCAATTCGGCTTCTGGCACGCCTGCAGGTGTCATGCGGCGTTCTGCATCAGCCGCACGAATCCGCGCGCCCAGCTTGTCCCAGCAATCTTGACGGGCAAGATGCAAACCCTCTTCGTACAAGACGGTCCGCGCGTTTTCTTCTGCGCTGATGTCGTGAACGGGCAAATCGAATTTAGGGGCCGCGTGCAACGCTTCGATATTTATGACGCCATTTACCCCGTCGTCAGCGCCACCAGACGCGTCGCGGGTTCTTCGGATCAGAGTTGTCAGGTTGTCCAACACGGGCATAACACGAGTTCCCACAAGGACCGGCACATGCGCCGGAATTACAAAACTTAATGATTTATGACCGAAAAACGTGACGCAAATCGGGCGGCAAAACGATAGAGCAGGGGTTTTCCAAGGGCGTAAGCGAAATCACGCCAATCGGATTAAGGCACATCGAAAACAGCGGCGGTGCTTTGCCTGCGGACTGCACAGTTACGGTGATGGCTTGATTTTTGGGCCAAATTCCATCAAACCGCTCTGATGCCACGCTGGGGGATCATAGGTGTGGTGGCGGTGTGTCTTGGCCTGGGTGGACCCGTGCTCGCAACGCCTGCCACTGTGAGTGACAGCCCGTCATCGATTTCGGTGACGGCTTCGTTGCGTCCCGTCGCACGAAACTACACGCCACTTCCCGAAATGCGGTGGAATCACCGGAACGAGGCTGAGGTGTGGTCGCGCGCGGCACTATCGGCGTTGCGAAGCCACGCCAGAATTTTGCCTGAAATCGTTCCGAAAGATATCGGCGACTGGTGCCCGTCTTACACACATAACGACACTTCTGCGCGCGAGGCATTCTGGATCGGGCTTTTGTCCACCTTGGCCAAGCACGAAAGCACATATCGCCCGACGGCCGTAGGCGGCGGGGGCAAATGGTACGGGCTGCTGCAAATTCTGCCTGCCACCGCGCGTGGCTATGGCTGTGCCGCGCAATCACGCTCGGCGCTCAAGAACGGCGCGGCCAACCTGCAATGTGCGTTACGGATCATGGCGGTGACAGTTCCGCGTGATGGCGTTGTGTCTTACGGCATGCGGGGCGTCGCTGCGGATTGGGGGCCGTTTCACAGCCGGACCAAACGCACGGACATGATGACCTGGATGCGCAAACAACCCTATTGCGCGGGACTGGCGCGGTCACTGCGCCCGGTGGCACGGCCTGATCCTGGCCTGGAACCGATATCCGGCGATCCGGTAATTATCTCCACCCAAGGGTATTGAGCCGAACGCAGTTACAGGTGGCATTTGTCCCGCATGAAGGCGAGTGCGACCGACAACCCGTCTGGCGCAATCCCGTGACCAGTGCCTTTCATGATATGCGCAAACACGTCTTCCCATCCCGCTTCCTGCAACGCCTCGGCGGCAGCAGGCAGCGATTGGGGTGGCACAACGTCGTCCTGATCTCCGTGCACCAGCAGGATCGGAAACCGGCTGACCACCTCGTCCGCCAAGAGTTCAGGTGCCAACAAGCGGCCTGAGAAAGCAACAACACCAGCAAACGGATCTTCCCGGCGCGGCGCGACGTGCAAAGCCATCATCGTGCCTTGGCTAAAGCCAAACAGCACGACCTGTTCCGGCAACAAGTCTTCATCCACCATCAGCGCGTCAAGAAACGCGTTCAGGTCTTCAACCGCGCGGGTCATCCCCGCCATAGATTCTTCTTCAGAAGAGCCATCAATCCAGGGGATCGGGAACCACTGAAACCCCATCGGAGCACCCGCACAGGCCTCCGGCGCATCGGGGGCCACAAACAACGTATCGGGCAAGTGTTCGCCCAACGGGTCCGCCAGCCCCAAAAGGTCAGCGCCATTTGCGCCATACCCATGCAGGAAAACAACGGCAGAGCGTGTCTCGCCCGACACCGGCGCCTTGCGGCCTGCGTTTAATACACGTGTCATGCGATGCCCTCTCGATCTTTTGCCACGTGGTAGTAGGCCCAGAGCGTCCGCGCCGCAACCGATCTCCACGGGCTCCAGGCCTCGGCCATAACGCGCAGTTCCTTGTCTTTCGGACGTTCCGGTAGATCGAACAGCAGCCGAGCGGCCTCTTGCAAGGCCAAATCGCCCGGCGCAAAGACATCCGCCCGCCCCAAAGAGAACATCGCGTAAATTTCGGCCGTCCAGACGCCGATTCCCGTCACAGCGGTCAGCTGTTTGATCACCGCGTCGGTTGGCGTTGAACGTAACGCATCATAGTCGATACCAGCTTCCGCCAAGGCACAGGCATAGCGCGCTTTCTGTCGGCTCAGGCCCAGCGCTTTCATTTTACCAAAACCGCGTTCGAGAACGGCATCCGGCGTCACCGCACCCGCGTCTTCCAGCTTGGCCCAGATGGCGCGCGCAGACGCGACGCTCACCTGCTGGCTCACAATCGCGCTCAACAATTGCGCGAACCCATCCGGGCGCAGTCTTAGGGGGAGAGGCCCTGTCAGTTCCAAAGCTTGCGCAAACCGTTGGTCTCGCGCCGCCAGCCAAGCCGCACCTTCGGCAACACAAGCGTCGCCCTTGATCACCCGTCCAACCACGACATCTCCTGACCTTCTATCGAA
>CAZCOX010000275.1:0-4149 GCA_964500115.1 uncultured Rhodobacterales bacterium | reverse complement strand
GCATGCGTCCCGTCACATAAAGCTCGCGCATAGCCGCATCGACAAAGCGGATGCCTGTGCGCCCTTGCTTCCATGCTTTCACCTCGGCCTTACGCTCATCCTCGTTCCAAGGAAACGCGGCCCAATCCTCGCGCCAGTTGTCGTCCAGAATGCGCGGCGTGTGCCACATCAGATGATACGCAAACTCACGCCAGACAAGCTCTTTCAGAAACGTCTCAGCCCCGGCCTTGCCCTCTTCCATCGCGCGCCGCCCGGCGTGCCAGCACTGCGCCGGGCTGATCTCGCCCAAGGCAAGGTTTTCCGACAATCCCGATGTGCCATCCAGCGCTGGCAAGTCGCGGGTGCGGTCATAGTCGGCGACCGTTTTGGCAATAAACGCACCAAGGCGTGCCTGCGCCGCCGCTTCGCCCAAACGAACGTGAGGACGGACAATGTCAGCCCCCCGGTCCATCGCAGCACCGAGTGCCCAATCTGCCAACGCATCACTGTCTGGCCAACCTTCGGGCGCAGGAATATCAGAAGGGGTGGATAAAGGTTCCGCAACATCGCGCGTCCGCACGTTCTTCCAGAACGGCGTATAGACTTTGTAAAACGCGCCCTGCCCGGTCTCGATTGTCCAGGGTTCAAACATCAGATGCCCTGCAAAGCTTTGCGCCTCGATCCCGGCTTCCTTCAAGGCCGTCTTCACATCCGTATCGCGCGCCACAGATGCCGGATCATACGCCCGCTGCCAGTAGACTGCGCCCGCGCCGGTCTCTTGTGCCAAAGCAGGAATAATTGACCGCGCATCGCCAGACCGCAGGATCAGACGACTGCCCTTCTCTGCCAACGTCCCGGCATAGTGCTCCAGACCAAGGCCCAACCGCCATTTCGGGGCTGCGCCAAGGTCATCGACCGTCTCGTCGCGCACAAACACCGGAATAACCGGCCCGCCACGCTTAACGGCGGCATTCAGTGCCGCATGGTCGGTCAGCCGCAAATCGCGGCGTACCCACAAAATCGTTGGACTGCTCATAAAACCCTCACCTGTCGGCTTAGCCACCTAAGCGCCTTCGGGCGAAGGTCAATTGCGACCCATGTCTTCCTCTTGCCCAAAATACCGCGGGGGAGGCCGCAGGCCGGGGGCAGAGCCCCCTACAACACCTCATCCAATGCTGAGATCAGTTTGGTCACATCGGCCTCGGACGTGTAATGCACGAAACTCGCACGCAACACGCCCTTGTCCATGTCCACACCCATCGCCTCCAACGCTCGGACCGCGTAGAAATCGCCGCCGTCACACATGATGCCATGACCGATCAGGTCCGCAGCCACGTCTTCGCCGGGGCGGTTCAGGGCAAGTGCCACCGTCGGCGCACGCAGCTCTGCATCAGAAGGCCCGATCAGACGGACAGAATTGCGATCTTTGACCGCATCCAACAGCGGTTGCAGCAAGGACACCTCATGCGCGCGCATCAAGTCATGCACTGCACCAGGGGCGACGTCATGATGTTCGGCAAGCCCGTCCATGTAATCCACCATGCCCGCACAGGCCGCGACCTGAGCGTGGTCGGGGCCCGCGGGCGTGAACCGTTTGTAGAGCGTGTCTGCATTGAAATAATGCCCTTGGTTGGGCAGCCTCTCGCCCAACCCGCGCCGCATAACCATGATGCCTTGATGGGGGCCGTACGTCTTGTAGCTTGAAAACAGGTAAATGTCCGCCCCCAACTGACCGACATCGACAAAACCGTGTGGCGCGTAACTCACGCCGTCAACACAGACAAACGCGCCTGCCGCATGCGCCAGCGTCGTGATCTCCTGCACCGGATTGATTTCACCGACAACGTTGGAACAGTGCGGAAAACAAACGAGCCGCACGCGTTCGTCCAGAAGGTTTTCCAGATCCGCCACATCCAGATGCCCGGTTTCGGGATCAACACGCCACTCGCGCACCTCAAACCCGTCATCCGCCAATCGCCGCCATGGGCCCGAATTGGCTTCGTGATCCTGATTGGTCACGATGATCGCATCGCGCGGGTTCATGAACTGGCGGAAGGCTTGCGCAAGAACGTAGGTGTTCTGCGTCGTCGATGGGCCAAAGCTCAACTCATCCGGTGCGACCCCCAAAAGCCCGGCCAAACGCGTGCGGGCCTCATCCATCTCTTCCCCGCCCAGTCGTGACGCCTCGTATTGCGCATATGGTTGAACCTTGCGCTGCGTGTAAAACCGCGTCAGCCGGTCAATCACCGGCGCGCAGGTATAGGAGCCGCCGGCGTTTTCGAAAAACGACTGCCCTTGCAGAGTTGGTTGGGAAAACGCAGGAAACTGCGCGCGAACGTAATCGATATCCAGTGTCATGCGCGCATCTGAAACGCAAAAGGCCCCGGCGCGCAAGCACCGGGGCCTTTCATGATTATGTCTGTGGCTCACTCGGCTGGCGTCGCCACCGGTGGCACTGTCACCGCTTCGACCCCAGCGGCCTCGCGACGGCCATCGTTAAAGATCGCCTTAATGAGCGAGATACACATGAGCGCCATCACGATCGAGAATGGCAAGGCCCCGATCACCATGGCGGTCTGGATTGCACCGGTCCCGCCCGAGATCAGCAACCCGCCGACCACCAGCGCCAAGGCGGCACCCCAAAACAGGATGTGCGGGCGCGCTTTCGGGCCTTCGTCACCCGCGGCGTTAATCGTGTTCACGATCAGAACCGCAGAGTCAGCGGATGTCACAAGAAACGTCATCAACAGAACCACGATCAGCACCGCCATGCCCCAGGACAAAGCTTGTGAAATCGGCGACAACATGAATTCGGTCATGGCAAAGATCTTGTCACCATTGGCCGCGTCCAGAATAACACCGTTTGCATCTCCGTTCAGTTCCAGATCAATCGCTGTGCCGCCAGCCCAGGCGAACCAGACAAAGCACATGATCGCCGGTACGATCATCGCACCCAGCACGAATTCGCGGATAGTCCGACCGCGTGAAATGCGCGCGAGGAACAAGCCCACAAACGGCGCAAAAGCGATCCACCAGGCCCAGTAGAAGACCGGCCACCATCCTTGCCATTGTGCCAGCAAGAACGCTTCAGACCCTTCGACCCCGTCAGACGTATAGACGTTGGTGCTCAACCAAGGCAGCGCGATCAGGTAATCCCAAATGCCGACAAAAAAGGCCGTTGCCCCAAAGAACGTGGCACCAAAGATGATGAAAAAGCCCAAGAGCACAATCGACAGCACCATGTTGATGTTCGACAGCCATTTGATGCCCTTGCCAACACCAGACAGCGCCGACAGCGTCGATGCCCCCATGATGACAAGCAACGCGACCACGATACCAAGTGTCGTTGCCGATCCGTCTTCCAGTGCCAGCCCGCCAATTCCGATGCGTGTCAGACCCGCCACGAATTGTTCAACACCGAAACCAAGCGTCTGCGCCACACCCAGGATGGTGGCCACAACCGCAACGATATCGATGATATGGCCAACAGTGCCGGATAGCGACTTGCCGAACAGGGGCGTGAGCGAGGACCGGATGGTCAGCGGCAATCCGCGACGGTAGCTGAAAAAGGCCAGGGCCAATCCTGCGACCGCATAACACGCCCAGGCACTTAGCCCCCAGTGCAAAAACGACCAGATATATGCTTCGCGCACATTATCTTCTCCGAGCGCAGTGTTTATTCCTTGAATGACCGCCGGATTGTTTTTGAAATGGGCAACCGGTTCAGCCACGGCCCAGGTCAACATGCCAACGCCGATACCGGCACCAAACATCATCGAGAACCATGAAAAGTTCGAAAACTCGGGCATTTCACCATCGGCACCGAGTTTCATGCGCCCGGCCGTTGGCCATATCGCAAACCCAAGACACACGATGATAAAGAAGGCGACGACCCAGATATACCAGGCCGCGAATGCGTCAAGGATCACAGCATTCCACGCGCCCAGCACAGCACCGGCCTGAATGGGCCAGACGATAGACCAGACAACAAGAACACTGATGATGATCTTGCTGACCACGGTCACGTTCACGCTAAAGCCGCGATAAAATCCGGTGTCGGCGGTTTTGATGGGTAGATCAGATAAAGGTGGTTTAAGAGCCATTTCTCCAAAGTCCCTGTCTTGTTGTTATGTGCAATCAGCCTAGGCAAATCGCTGGTTCAAACAACTC
>CAZCOX010000274.1:0-4196 GCA_964500115.1 uncultured Rhodobacterales bacterium | reverse complement strand
GTATAAACCGCCTCATTGATCATCGGCATCAGGATGCGGTTCACGATAAAGGCCGGGAAATCTTCGGCCGACGCGGCGGTTTTCCCAAGGTTTTCAACGACACCCAAACAAGTTTCGTAGGTTTCTTTGTCGGTCGCGATGCCGCGGATCAGTTCGACCAACTGCATCACTGGGACGGGGTTCATAAAGTGGAACCCCATGAATTTCTCGGGCCGGTCGGTGCGGCTCGCCAATCGGGTGATCGAGATTGACGAGGTGTTGGATGTCAGAATCGTGTGGTCCGACAAATGCGGCAAAAGCCCATCAAAGATCTTTTGCTTGATCTGCTCGTTCTCGGTCGCCGCTTCGATGACCAGATCAGTTTTGGCCACGTCCGGCAAATCCTGGCTGGTCATGATCCGTGCAATGGCCTGATCCCGCGCGTCTTCTGTAATCTTCTCGCGGCTGACCTGCCGATCCAGATTACGTCGGATGACGTCCACCGCGTTTTTCAAGGCATCTTCGCTGATGTCATTCAAAACAACATCATAGCCCGCAAGTGCCATCACGTGGGCGATCCCGTTGCCCATCTGTCCGGCGCCGACAACACCGATTGATTTGACCGTCATGCACTCGCTCCATCCGTTCAGGCGCAACAATGGCGCGGGGCGATGGGGGCTGCAAGACGGATCGGCGGGATGCGTCGAATTTTAGCTTTAGCGATTTGAGAACCGAATCGCGCCAGTCTCCCCAACGGGTGAAAAAATGGGGTGGGGATATGTCTATTTCCTCTGTGCGCAATCGCGAGATTGATTACGCACCATGTCGGTATAACGGGTCGCGAGTTTGGTATCGTGGTCCGGCACAGGTTTTGCAGTCGCCGTATGTGGTCTGCCTCGGTGGGAGCGAAACATATGGCAGGTACGTGCTCGATCCGTACCCGTCATTGCTTGCCACAGCGCTTGGCAAAAGCGCCCCGAATCTGGGGGTCGAGAACGCTGGGCTTGATGTTTTCCTGAATGATCCGGGTACGTTGCTGACGATCAGTCGTGCGAAAGTTGCGGTCATTCAGCTGTCTGGCAGTCACAACACGTCGAACCGCTACTATTCTGTACATCCGCGCAGGAATGATCGCTTTCTGAAAGCCTCTGGTGCCTTGACGGCGCTCTACCCAGAGGTGGATTTCACGGAGGTGCATTTCACGCGCCATCTGCTGGAAAAGTTAAGCAACACTTGCGAAGACCGCTTTGCCCAAGTCGCCCGTGAGGCGCAGCAGGCCTGGTTGGCCCGGATGAAAAAGCTGTTGTCGCAGATCACGGGCAAAACCATTCTGTTTTGGTTTTCGCCGGTTGAAATTCCAGCAGGGGTGCCGGAGCTGCGGGACGACAACGCATTGTTCATGGACGCAAAGATCATCCACAGTTTGAAGCCATGGGCGACCGAATTACTGAAAGTTGTTCCGGCAGATTGGCATGCCGGCAAGACGGAAATGTTCAATCTGGACGATCACCCATCACGCGCTTTGCACGTGCCGGGGCCGGGCGCACATGACGCCGCCGCGACGGCGCTTTTGCCGGTGATCAAACGCATGCTGTAACGAAAAAAGGCGCACCAATTGGCGCGCCTTTCTAAAAGGATTGGTCCGGTTTAGCCGAGCTTTTCGGTCAACTCTGGAACCGCATCAAAAAGGTCCGCAACAAGGCCGTAATCGGCAACCTGGAAGATCGGCGCTTCCTCGTCTTTGTTGATCGCAACGATGATCTTGCTGTCCTTCATGCCAGCCAGGTGCTGGATCGCGCCAGAAATGCCGACGGCGATATACAGGTCAGGCGCAACAACCTTGCCGGTCTGACCAACCTGCCAGTCGTTCGGCGCGAAGCCCGAGTCGACCGCAGCACGAGAGGCGCCAACAGCGGCGTTCAGCGTGTCGGCCAGCTTTTCAATCATGGCAAAATCATCTTCGGACCCGACACCGCGACCACCGGATACGACGATACCAGCCGATGTGAGCTCAGGACGGTCGCTTTCTGCAACCTTGTCTTCGACCCATTCGCTCAGACCCGGGTTGTCGCCTGCGGCAATCGCCTCAACAGCAGCCGAGCCACCGGTCGCAGCGGCGTCAAACGTTGCCGTGCGGAACGAGATGACTTTCTTGTCGTCAGATGATTTCACCGTCTGGATGGCGTTACCTGCGTAGATCGGGCGCTCGAACGTGTCGGCGTCGACCACAGCGGTCACGTCGGTCAGTACCATCACATCCAAAAGCGCGGCAACGCGCGGCAAGATGTTTTTCGCGTCGGTCGTGGCCGGGGCCACGATGTGGGTGTAATCACCCGCCATAGACGCGATCAGCGCCGATACCGGCTCGGCCAGACGGTGACCATAAAGGTCGTCTTCAGCAAGGAGAACTTTGGACACACCGTCGATGGTTGCGGCCTCGTCTGCTGCCGCTTTCGCAGTTGCGCCCGCGGCCAGAACCACAACGTCGCCCAATGCTTTTGCCGCTGTTACAGTCTTGGCTGTGGCATCCATTGCCAGCGCGCCGTCGGTGATTTCAGCAATCAGAAGAACAGCCATTTACACAGCCCCCGCTTCTTTGAGTTTCTCGACAAGCTCATCGACAGAGCCAACCTTGATGCCTGCCGCGCGCTCTTCCGGCTCGGACGTCTTTACGATCTCAAGGCGCGGTGTGACGTCAACGCCGTAGTCAGCGGCTGTCTTTTCATCGAGCGGCTTTTTCTTGGCCTTCATGATGTTCGGCAACGACGCGTAGCGCGGCTCATTGAGGCGCAGGTCGGTCGAGATGATGGTCGGCATCTTGACCTTAACGGTCTGCAAGCCGCCATCCACTTCGCGGGTTACGACAGCGCTGTCGCCGTCGATGTCCACGTTGTTGGCATACATCGCCTGCGACCATCCCAGCAGGGCAGACAGCATCTGACCAGTCGCGTTCATGTCGTTGTCGATAGCCTGCTTGCCGCACAGAACCAATCCTGGTTCTTCTTCCTTGACGATTGCGGTAAGGATTTTCGCAACAGCCAGCGGTTCAATGTCAGTGTGAACATCGTCAGCCGCGATCACGAGGATGGCGCGGTCGGCACCCATGGCAAGCGCGGTGCGCAGGGTTTCCTGGCTTTGCTTCACACCGATGGAAACGGCGACGATTTCGTCTGCCTTGCCCGCTTCTTTCAAACGGATCGCCTCTTCAACGGCAATCTCGTCAAACGGGTTCATCGACATTTTGACATTGGCGAGATCGACACCGCTGCCGTCCGCTTTGACGCGAACTTTGACGTTATAGTCAATCACGCGTTTGACAGGCACCAAGACCTTCATGTGCGCGTTCCTCTCTTGAATGCGTCGCTGAAAAAACGACTCAAATTTTCATACACATCTCATTTGTGATATCGAACCCATCGCCCGGGAAACAGGGCAAAATCGTCACGTTAGCGCCAACGGACGTCGCGTTTTTCGAAATGTCGTGCTTTTCGGAAACATGATATGCTGCGTGTTCACGGGGGATTTGAAAATGGCGTCTGTCACGGGCTTTGGCGGTTTCTTTTTTCGCGCGCGCGATCCCAAGGCGCTTGCCGCGTGGTACGAAACACATTTGGGCATTTTGCAGGTGCCGAATGACTATGACACACCGTCATGGCAACAAGATGCTGGCCCAACCGTATTCGCGCCATTCTCGCAAGACACCGGCTATTTCGGAGACCCCGAAAAGATGTTCATGTTTAACTTTCGCGTGGACGATCTGGACGCCGTTATGACGGAGTTGCGAGCAGCCGGTATCGAGGTTTCGGAGTACGACGAAAGCCCTTTACCGAACGGACGGTTCGCGAAATTGAATGATCCCGAGGGCAACCCGATCGAGCTTTGGGAACCAGTCCAGAGCGCCGTCCAGAAAACCTGATCCAATTCTGCTCGCCTGGGCTGGATTCCAGCGGTGGGTGCAGGGATTGGCCGCGATCTGGTTGATCGTGGTTAATCGCTGTGCCCGCCGATGCGCCAGCCCAGGCAAGCCCTTCGGGACGGGCCATTTTCACCCCTGACACGGCGCCGTCTTTCCGTCAGATAGCCCCGCTATCCTCCGGAAATGCGGCTTGGTCAGGTGCGAAAATGGCCACGTCAGAATGGGTCAGGTTTTCCGGACGGCGCTCTAGTCGCAGATATTCTGCAAATCGCGCCATTCCTGCGCTGTCAGAACAGGCCGC
>CAZCOX010000273.1:0-4209 GCA_964500115.1 uncultured Rhodobacterales bacterium | reverse complement strand
CTTTCTCGAAGAGGGCTTCATGTTCGACGGCTCCTCGATTGCCGGCTGGAAATCCATTGAGGCCTCGGACATGAAGCTGATGGTCGACACCGACAGCGCCTATGTCGATCCCTTCTATGCCGAGAAGACGCTCTGCTTGCACTGCTCGGTGGTCGAGCCCGACACCGGCGAGGCCTATGAGCGCGACCCGCGCGGGACGGCGCAGAAGGCCGAGGCCTATCTCAAGGCGAGCGGCATCGGCGATGTGGCCTATATGGGTCCCGAGGCCGAGTTTTTCCTCTTTGACGATGTGCGCTTCTCGAACTCGATCAACAAGGTGTCGTATGAGGTCGATGCCCAGGATGCGTCCTGGAACACCGACACCGAATACGAGATGGGCAACATGGGCCACCGTCCGGGCGTCAAGGGCGGCTACTTCCCGGTTAACCCTACGGATGAAAGCCAGGACCTGCGTTCCGAGATGCTGTCGACCATGAAACGCCTCGGCATGAAGGTCGACAAGCACCACCACGAGGTGGCGTCGTGCCAGCACGAGCTTGGCCTGATCTTTGACAGCCTGACCAAGCAGGCCGATGAGCTGCAAAAATACAAATACGTCATCCACAACGTCGCCGCCGCCTACGGCAAGTCGGCCACGTTCATGCCCAAGCCCATCGCGGGCGACAACGGCACCGGCATGCACTGCAACATGTCGATCTGGAAAGACGGCAAGCCGCTCTTTGCAGGCGACAAGTACGCAGACCTTTCCGACGAAGCGCTTTATTGCATCGGTGGTGTTCTGAAGCACGCAAAAGCGCTGAACGCCTGCACCAACCCGTCGACCAAGAGCGAGACGCGTCTGATCCCGGGCTTCGAGGCCCCAGTTCTGCGCGCCTACTCCGCACGTAACCGCTCGGGCTGTGTCCGTATTCCGTGGACCGAATCCCCGAAAGCCAAGCGTGTTGAGGCGCGTTTCCCCGATCCATCGGCGAACCCGTACCTCTGCTTTGCAGCGCTGTTGATGGCGGGCATCGACGGCATCAAAAACAAGATCCACCCAGGCGATCCTTCGGACAAAGACCTTTACGATCTGCCGCCAGAGGAACTGGAAGGCATTCCGACAGTCTGTGGTAGCTTGCGCGAAGCGATGGAAGAGCTGGAAGCCGACATGGACTTCCTGCTGGCCGGTGACGTGTTCACCAAAGACCAGATTGAGGGCTACATCGCGCTCAAGATGGAAGAGATCGAAACATACGAGCACACACCGCACCCGGTTGAGTTCGGCATGTACTACAGCTGCTGATCCATATCAGATCACTGTCATTGCGGGCGTCCCGGTGGGGCGCCCGTTCTGCATTTTAGGTGGGTTGGTTAATTCTGTAGCAAGCTTGCCCCAATATCGCCCAGCCGTTGCCGCCAGACCGCCCCGTTGATCGGGAACTGTCGCCAAAACCCCGCAGCGCGAGCAGAGCGATGAACGAAGACTTTCAAAAACGACTGGCCCGTTTGGAAGCCAAACACGGCCCATCTTCTATTCCGTCTTACGACACGCCTCGGGACGATCATAACCCTGCGACGGCAGACGAGATCCATTACATCAGTGACGACGGTGGAAAAAGCAGGCTGTTCAAGATGATGTTGCTCGGCCTCGCCTGCCTGATCGTCCTTCCGGCGGGCGCAGCATTCGCCGTAATCAAACTACCCGACATTCAAAAGGGTGCGGGCAAAGTGTTTGCAATGGCTGAGATCTGGAATGACATGGAAAGCTTCGAACGCACGGAGTAAACCCAGCAGCACTCGGGCGAAACCGGGTTCCATGTCGAAAACCCTGCAGCAGTGTTACGATGCCTTCGCTCGATTGCAGAGCGACCACAGCACCGCCTGTATTGCCGAATGCAATCGGCGAAGACATCCAATTGAGTATTGAGACATGCACCCACCGCAAAAGCGTCCGGGTGTATTCAATTTGTCGGGCGCTGCGCGGCCGATTGACGGCTTGCGGATGTGTCGATCATTAATGACTCGAATTCTTTTTGAATTGTTTCGAAATGGTCCCAAATAAACATGCTCTGTGCACAGTTTGACCACATTTCAACGGCAAGTTGTTACAAACAATCCCTTCAACTCAACAATTGAGGAGGTTTTGTATGTGTGCTGCAGATGTAACTGCCATTAGTCTTGTGACCAACACGCGCCGCGACGACGTCAGTCGGACTCTGATCCCATATATGTCGCGGGCCTTGTCAAATCAGCGCGTCAGCTACCAACGCCTGCCGATTACGCGCGATCATATCGATTGGGTTTTGAACGACAGGGACCAATTGACTGTTGCTCTTGACGATGTTGACGGCTCAACAATCGTGATGATCGCGACACGGGGTGAGGACAACGCGCTATGTGCTGCGCGTTTGGCCAATCTGGCTGCCGAGCTCTGCTCTGATTACGGGTCTCATACCGTATTCTGGAATGGTTCGGACACGCCGATCCCGGCGGAAGCCTTGATCACCGGCAATATTGAAGATGCCCTGAATGCGAACACAGCCAAGGTAATCCCCAGGAAGGTGCGCGCACGCGGCACCAGTCGCCGCGCCTCGCGCAGCCCTGAGCCGTCGCGCATGGACGGATGGATGGTCAGCGCGATGCGGGCCCATGTTCTGAGCGTCGATGAAAATGAACTGGCGCAGATGGAAATGGAATCGCGGCGTGCAAAAAGCGCCCCGCTTCGCCTGTCGGCCTGGGCGATGTCGATTTCGACGGCCTTGATTGCGGCCCCACTGGCGCTGCCATTGATTGCACACAACTTGACCCGCGGCGAAGACCTGAAAGCCGGTGGTTTGGCGCTTGGTGTTGCCGGATTGTTTGCGACATTGTCCCAGACGGGTTTGGCACCAGGACTTGAACTTATCCTCTGACGCAACCGCACGATCCAAGGAGCGCCTCGGTTTCGAACCGGGGCGCTTGCCCATTGCGGTATGTTTGCTAACCTCTCGACAACGTATTTTGTCGGAGTGAAGATTATGCGTCGTATTATTGCTGCCGCCTGCATTACATTGTACACCGCCCTGCCTGCGTTTTCCGCGCAATGCATCACAAGCAAGGGTGCGTTTAACCAATATAAACAGACACTTGCCAAACAGGCGAGCGCCGCTGGCGTCGGTCAGCGCGGCCTGGCCGCGTTGCAGAACGCGCAGCTATCGGGCATCACCTGGCGGTTTGAATCGAACCCCGGAAACCAGACCGGCACCTTGCAAGGCGACCCGGCGCGGTTCCTTGCCAAACGCTCGGGCAGTTCGGCCCAGAACTTTATCAATCAGACAAACGCAAAAATCGCGCGCAATCCGAACACGTTTGCGTCGATTGAGCGGAATTTTGGTGTGCCGGCCTCGATCCTCGCCACGATCTGGGGCCTTGAGACAAGCTGGGGCGGGTACCTCGGCGGCACGTCCGTGGTGGACGGCGCTGTGACGCTGTCCTCCTACTGCCGCCGGCACCCGCGGTTCGAACCACATGCGATTGCCGCGTTGCAGATGGTGGACGCAGGCATTCTGTCACCCTCGACGAAGGGCGGGCCGTCGGGCGAACTGGGGCACATGCAATTTCTGGCAGGCAACTGGATGAAGTACCGGGTCGACGGGAATGGCGATGGGCGCGCCGACCCCTACAACGCGGTGGATGCGTTGGCGACGGCGGCGAATATGCTGCGTCGCAACGGCTGGCAACCCGGCCAACCGTTTGGTGAAGGCACGCGGAATTTCAACGTCTTGTCGGTTTGGAACGACAGCGGGAATTACCTGCGGGCGATCGTGTATTCTGCCCAGCGGGCGGGAAGCTGATCGCGGTTTCGAACCGCCTTCAGCGGTCCGACAGAGGGGGCTCTGCCCCCGGCCTGCGGCCTCCCCCGAGGTATTTGGGAACCAGAGAAGAAGCGGGCTACAGCGTAACACTGCCCGGAGATTTCACGACAAATGTGTGGATTGTGAAGAGCACTGCGTTGCTTTTTGGCAAGCGCCAGATCACTTGGCGTTCGCTTCTGAGATAGGGCGTGTGCCCCGCTTCGGTGAGCGGGCGTGTTTCAGACGCGCTGCGGGGTTGGAAGAGCGTTGGGTCCTCGTACCAGAGCGCGTTAAAACGCCAGATCGGGCGACCCGCGCGGACGCCATCAAACAAGCGCTGCACGCGTTTGGCGATCTCCGGGGTGTAATCTGACACTGGTTCGTGGATATGTGTGAG
>CAZCOX010000272.1:0-4225 GCA_964500115.1 uncultured Rhodobacterales bacterium | reverse complement strand
GATCGCAGAAATGCAGGAGCAGGAAGGCTTTGCTGCACTAATCGTGACACATGATCTGGGATACGCGGCTGCATTCGCAGATGAGATTGCTGTGCTGCGCGCGGGCCGGATCGAAGAATTAGCAACTGCACAAGCCTTTGTCGAAGCCCCACAGACCGACTATGGCCGGATGCTCCGCGATGCCGCCTTCGCCCTTGGCGCACTGGAGCGTGTCGCGTGATTTCCGTCTTTGTCGGGCTTATGCTGCGCGCTGTGGTTGTTCTGACCGGGGCTGCATTGGCGACATTCGCTCTCTTGTGGCACGCGCCGGGTGATCCTGCCCTCGCGATTGCAGAAGCGCGCTATGGCCAAAACGTCTCCAAAGAGGTTTTGGATTTCATCCGAGCCGAAGCCGGGTTTGAAGACGGGTTCTGGACGGCGTTTTGGGCCTGGCTCGCCCCGCTTATGCAGGGTGATTTTGGTCAGTCTTCCGTCAATGGCAGAGACGTTTGGCCTGATCTGGTGACAGCCATGTCCTACACGTTTCCGCTTGCGCTCGTCAGCTTGGCGCTCGGCTTGGCTGTCTCAGTCCCACTTGCCCTGATCGCCACACGCAGACCCGGCAGTTGGCTGGATCGCGGGGCCGTGGCCCTGGCCTCGGTCGGGGTTGCCATCCCGGCGTTCTGGCTCGGATTGTTGCTGATCTTGCTCTTCGCCGTGCAGCTTGGCTGGTTGCCTGCCATGGGGGCTGAAACGACCACACACAGCATCTTGCCTGCAATGACGCTGGGGTTTGGTGTTGCTGCTTCGCTGACGCGGATTATCCGTTCGGGCATTTTAGAGGCACGCAGACAACCTTTCCTGCCAGCCTTCACCAGACGGGGCGTCGCGCGCCGCGATGTTGCCCGTGACCATATCGCCCCTCACGCTGCGGTGCCCGTCGTGACGGTGCTCGGTCTGGAACTTGCCTTTCTGCTCGAAGGGCTGGTCTTGGTCGAGGTGATCTTTGCGCGACCCGGTCTAGGGAGCTTTCTCGTAAACGCCATCTTTGCGCGCGATTTCCCGAAGGTGCAGGCGGTCGTCTTACTCGCCGCCGTCATCTTCGTGTTGGTGAACCTTGCTATCGACATGATCTATCGCAGCCTTGATCCCAGAGTGAGTGGCCGCGATGCGTAGCGTTTATGTTCTGATCACCGTTTGCGCGCTGCTTGCGATGTTCGGCCCGATGCTCGCGCCTCATGATCCGACGGCCATCAATATTCCAAACCGGCTTCAACCGCCGGGTGGGAAATGGCTTCTAGGCACGGATGCGCTTGGTAGAGATATCCTCTCCAGGCTTCTGCACGGTGCGCGCTGGTCACTTGGACTGGCTTTTGTGGTTTCGCTGCTCGGACTGATCATTGGCACAACCATCGGTCTGATCGCGGCTCAGGGTGGTCGTGTGGCCGATTGGATCGCGATGCGTGCCACCGACACGTTTCTAGCCTTTCCCGAGCTTATCGCGGCCGTGGTCATCGCGGGTGTTCTGGGGGCGTCCACTGCCTCTCTCATCTTCGCTCTCACCGTGACAGGCTGGATGCGCTATGCCCGGGTGGCGCGCGGCATTGGTCTGTCCGTAAGCAATAGGGGATACGTTGTGCAAGCACGGCTTGCGGGGCTTTCGCCGCTTGCCATTGCGTGCTGGCACTATCTGCCGTCGCTCCTTCCGTCGCTGACCGTTGTCTGGACAGGAATGCTTGCCCGCGCGATCTTAGGTATTTCAACACTTGGGTTTTTGGGGTTCGGTGTGCAACCCCCTATGCCGGAGTGGGGAACGATGCTCCTGGATGCGCGGATTCACATGCGCTCCACCCCGCTGCAAATGATCTTGCCGGGGCTGTGTGTCGTTATCGCGGTCCTTGCGATCAATCTGGCTGGCGATGCCCTGCGGGATGCGCTCGCAGTGCAGGATGCAAAGACTTGACACGGCCTGACAACCCATCGATTGGGATCGCTCTGCGTATTCTGTCGGGCATCTTGTTCACCGGCATGGTCGTTTGTGTGAAAGCCCTGAGTGATGCCGCACCGCTCGGACAGATCGTTTTCTTCCGATCCTTCTTTGCGCTTATACCATTGGTGATCTTTCTGATGCTGCGGCATGAATTCCCGTCCGGTTTGCGCACATCACGTCCAATCGGCCATCTTGTACGCTCCTTCTTCGGTGCTGCAGCGATGTTTACGTCTTTCGCCTCGGTGGCGCTGCTGCCAATGGCCGAAGCAGTTCTGCTGGCACAACTCGCTCCGGTGCTAACGGCAGTCACGGCGGTGGTGGTGCTGTCCGAGCGGCTCACAAAGTGGCGCGTGTTCGGTCTCGCCTTTGGGCTGGCGGGTGTTCTGGTCCTGGTCTGGCCTGACATCGGAGGCGGCACGGTCGATGCGCGCCGGTTGCTCGGGATCGGTCTGGGGCTCTTAACAGCGCTGCTGACTGCCTTCGCGCTGATCATGGTGCGCAGCTTGACACGAACCGAGAGCCCCGGGGCCATCGCCTTCTACTTCGTGGTGGCGTCCATGGCGGGTGGCATAGTGACCCTGCCGTGGGGCTGGGCATTCCCTGATACTCAGACGCTCATGTTGCTGGTGCTTGCGGGTCTCTTCGGTGGTTTCGCGCATATCGCGATGACGCTCTCGTTCAGCTATACCGAGGCCTCCCGGCTAGCACCCTTCGAATACGTAGCGCTTCTTTGGCCGGTTCTGGCGGATTTGCTCATCTTCAATCTACCACTTGGAACGAGTTTTCTGTTTGCGCTCCCGCTTGTCTTGTTAGGTGCAGCGATTGCAGCCTTTGAGAAAAAACGCAAAGACGCACCTAGCTAGCGGACCATCAGCCAAAAGACTTTCTGCGTCCCAACAGCCAAACGAAGAAGACCCCACCGACCAGTCCGGTCACAATCCCGATAGGCATGTCTTCCGGGGCCATGATCGTCCGGGCGGTAATGTCAGCCCAGAGGAGGAATACCGCTCCAAGCAGGGCGGAGCCGGGCAAGACACGGGCGTAGTCGCCGCCGACCAGCATCCGCACCACATGCGGCACCATGAGGCCGACAAAGCCGATAATCCCGGAAAAAGCGACCATCACGCCGGTGATCAGTGCACCGACGACAAAGACTGCCAGGCGAAACCGTGCAACTGGAATGCCAAGGGTCGATGCCGTTTCATCTCCTACTGTCACGGCGTTCAAATCCTGCGCCTTCCACATCAGCCATGCCGCGCAGGCCACGAGGATGATCAGCGGATAGATCAATTGACCCCACTGCGCGAGGCCGAGGCCACCCAGCATCCAGAAGACGACAATATGGGTCGCCTTGGGATCCGCTAGGAAAATCAGGACGTTCGCGCAGGCCATGATGATGAATGACACGGCGACACCGGCAAGAACTAGGCGATCGGCGCTTGTCGCATCGGCAAAGCGTGAGACGCCTAGGACAATGAATGTCGTGCCAAGCGCCCCGGCGAAGGCGAGCAGGGGGACGGTCAACAGGCCAATAAAGAGGCCAGTGTGCAGCAGGGCCAGGATTGCCCCGAACGCACCGCCAGAGGAGATACCCAGGAGATGCGGATCGGCCAGCGGGTTGCGCGTCACAGCTTGCAGACTTGCCCCGACCATCGCCAGACCAGCCCCCACCATCATGGCCAGCAATGCCCGTGGGAACCGGATTTCCCAGACAATGGCCTCCCGGCTCCGCGACCATGTTTCTTCGACAAGGCCAGGTGAGAGTTTATTGAGGATAACGCCCCAAACTGTACCCAAGGGGACGGGGACCGCCCCGACCGAGATGGCAAGAGAGAGCGAGATCACAAGTAGGATCACCCCACCGACAAGAAAGGCGGGCATACCGCCAAGCTTGCGGGACACCTGTGCGCGGTTTGTGATCTCACTCATCAGATCATTCGGCCCAGAAGGCTTCGGCCAAGGTCTTGATCGCCTGGATGTTACGCGGCCCCGGCGTGGCTTCGACATATTCCAAGGTCACAAAGCGATCATTCTTAACCGCGTCCAGATCGGCGAAGGCCGGGTTGGACATCATGAACGCGCGCTTCTGTTCGGCGGTCACTTCGCCATAGTTCACGATCATGATGACTTCTGGATTGCGTTCCACAACTTCTTCCCACGTCACGGTCGCCCAGCTTTTCTCGAAATCGTCCATGATGTTGATACCACCTGCGGCCTCAATCAACGCGGTCGGCATGGCGTAGCGGCCAGCGGTGA
>CAZCOX010000271.1:332-4242 GCA_964500115.1 uncultured Rhodobacterales bacterium | reverse complement strand
GTTGGAGGGCGTCGTTGATGCCGCGTTCGCGTTCGCCCGGACGCTGCTGGTGATCTCCTTTGACGCGGTACCACAAAGCTACAACGGGTTGTTAATTGCTCTGCAGGCGGTACCCGCCTTCCTGTTCAGCTTCAGCATTCTGGCCATGTTCTGGATCGCCCACCGCCACTGGTCATTACGCTTTGGTCTCGACACCACATTTGCCACCGTGGTCAGTCTGGCATTGATCTTTGTGCTGCTGGTATACGTTTATCCGCTACGGGCCATGACCACCGCCGCAGTGAGCGCTATGACTAACGGTTGGGTGCCATCGGAGTTCCACATCGATCATGTTGAGCAGGTGCGTGGACTGTTCATCATCTTTGGGATCGGATTTTTTGTCTCCAACCTGTGTCTGGTGTTGCTCAACTGGCACGCTTTGCGACGCGCCAAATTCCTCAGGCTGACAGCGGAAGAATTGCTGCTGACCCGTTACGAGGTGCTGGCCTGGTTGATCGTCGGCAGTGTCGGCCTGCTGTCGCTGGTCCTGGCGCTGATCTTACCGGATCAGCTGGTAGGCTTCGGCGGCTGGGTCTACATGGGCCTGGCGGTGGTGATGCCATTGTTCGGGGTGGTGACCGCGCGCCACTTTGCCGCGCGCTTTCCTGGCGTTGAAACAACCCGCACCGAACCAGACTGAACAGGAGAAACCATGAGCTACACCCTGTACGGTTTCCCGCGTTCTGGCTCCATGGCCATCGAGATGGCCATGGCAGAGCTTGATCTGGACTATGTCGTGCAAGACGTAGACCTGCACACCCACGCACAACGCAACGAAGCGTTCGCGCAAATCAACCCGCAGCGCAAACTACCGGCGTTGATCACACCCGACGGTGAAACCCTGACCGAATCCGTAGCGATTCTGCTGACGTTGGACCAGCGCTATCCAGACGCGGCCTGGTGACCACACAAACCTGCTGAGCGCGCACAGGCATTGCGCTGGCTGATGTTTGTGGCCACGGAAATATATCCCGTCGTGGAAATCAACGACTACCCAGACCGATTCGCACCAACGGGGTTTGCAGGGTCCGAAGTGCGCGAAGTCGCTCGGTCAATCTGGCGTCAGCGGTGGCGGCTGGTGGAAGCTGAAATTTCCGGGGCGCCCTATTTAATGGGTGAAGGTTTTTGTTTACCGGACATCTATATCGCCGTGGTCAGCCGTTGGGCACAGCAGGATCGCTGGCGCCCTGCTAACCTGCCCAAAGTTGAAGCGCTCACCAACGCGGTTGCTGCCAGACCCAAGCTCAAGGACATCTGGACTCGGCATCACTCCAGTTAATCACCTACGTCACCACTGTCGGATAGGTTATACGGCGTATACCCCTCCCATTTCCATGGCAGATTGGTAGGCCCATAGATCGCATCCACGAGTTCCTTGAAAATGCCTTCCGCACGCAGGCTGTTCGACAGGATCAGGATGCAGCTGGCCTCCGGCTGAATACACAGTGCGTAGTTGGCGGTGCCTTCATCGTGGCCTTCTTTGAAAAACGCTTCTCCCCGCGGAGTTTTGAAGACGCCCCAACCGAGACCGTAGCCCAACTCGATAGCGTCATATTCGTCGGTTGTCTCTTCCCGCAGAGTTGGAAACTGAGTGACCGAGCGAATCCGAATCTGCCGAGTGGTCATCGCGTGCTTACTCGCCGCTGACAACCCTTCACCGCGCACAACCGCGGCCAGGAACCGTGACCAGTCGGCCAACGTTGTGTCCATGGAGCCTGCCGCGCCGACAGTTTCCCAAACCCGGTGGCGCACGTTGGTGCCGTCCAGCGCATATCCATGGGTATAGTTGCCGATAAAATCATCCCGCCAGGTCATAGATGTGTTGGCCATGTCAAAGCGATCGAAAATACGCTGTTGCATTTCTTGGCCCACATCAATGCCCAAGCCTTCTTCTAGGACAAACTGGGCCAGGAGGAAGCCTTCGCCCGAGTATGCATAGCGACTACCCGGTGCAAAATAGATCGCCAGCTTGCCATCCCGGTCGTAGTCGCCATATCGATCAAAGAAGCGAAAGTTGGCAAAGCCGGGACTGTGACTGAGCAATATCCGGAACGTCAGAGTCCGCCAGCGAGGGTCGCCAGCAAGGTCCTGCCAGCGTTCGTACGCGGGCAGCGGTTGCGGCAAGTAGTCTGCAATGGATTGGTCGAGATCCACCAGCCCTTCATCCACCAGTTGCATAACCAGGTATGCAAAGGTGGCCTTGGTCAGTGAGGCACCGTACATCACCGTGTCGGCCTCCAGGGGCAGCCCAGGTTCAACCATGCGATGCCCATAGGTTTTGGTCAGCGTGACCTCGCCATTTTCAATCAGCGCCAGGCCCAGGCCTTTCACGTCGTTGGCGGCCATCAGACGGGCGACTATCGCATCAATCTGCGTTGTCGTCAGTTGCGTTTTTTTTGGTACGACCGATGGCTTGCTGGCAGCACACCCAAGCAACATTCCGGAGATCAGGAAACACAAGACAAAACTTTTGATGTTCGCTCCAACACAGTTTGCGGAGCCTATTATAGAAAAACACGAGGACGTGTTCCGGGGCTGCCCGTGAATGGCGAGATTCGTCCTCAACTGCTCAGCCCGCCAGGCCGTTGAAAGATCTTCACAAGCCCAGTGCCTGATGCGCAGCAGCGTTGCTGCGGCAAATGGACACCTTCTCAGCGTATGGAGCTATCATCGCCTGGATATCTTGCAACGGCCCGCCGTTGTACGCGCGTTTGTGCCGCAGCAACTCTACTAACGTCGGAAAAAAATACCTCCACTGTCGCACCGGCGCCCTGGGCAAGTAGCGGAAGTGGCGTGTGACTACCCGCAGGTGGCGGGTGCGCTCAGGGACCGCCAGAATGATGATCTTATCGGCTCGCTCAAGCGATGGCTGCACCCACGGCTGCCAGAATATCCCGTCAATCACCCACTGCTGCCCGGCGATGGCTTTGGCCAACTGCTCGTCGCGATCTGTTTTGGCGCGTTTTGTACGCGCGGCGATCTCCAGATAGTAAAGATCATCGAGTTCATAGTGTGCGGCATCGGTCGCTGCGGCGTACTGCCTGGCCAGAGTGGTTTTGCCAGACCCGGCGCCACCGATAATGTGCACACGCTTGAATTGCATCTCCCGACTATATCACCGGACACTGCGCCGCAACCCATCGCTCAACCGAAGTGCTAGCATGTCCAAACGTTACCTACGACCCATAGAACATTGAATCGACGCCTGCTGATTGTCATAGCCCTTGTCTGCGCGGTAGGCGCGGTTTGGGTTTACGTGCGGCCCATGGCCGCATCCGCCGTAGGACTGGCCGCCAGACAAGCGTGCTCCCTGCATATCGGCGCCGGAATCGCCCTGCCTTTAGCGCGGGCAACCTATATCGACCGGCATGTCCGACCGATTGGTCCGTACATTGTTATAACAATCGATCACACGGCGACCGCAGCGCACGCCTCCCTGCTGGGCGTGGCATCCGCCACCGCGGTGCATCGCGATGGCTATGGCTGTGTGCTCGACCATGGTTTGGCATTGACGACCCTGACCCCGTATCCGTTGCCAGAGGCAGAGGCGGGTGAGATCAACCAACCAGAAAAGTCGGCCCGCTTTGACAGCGGCGCTTTGGATACCGTCATCGCCGATGCGTTCGAGGAACCATCCCCCTCAGAACCGCGCCAGACCAGGGCGGTGCTGGTGTTGAGCAACGGCCAGCTGGTAGCTCAGAAGTACGCGACCGGAATAAGCCCCGACACACCCCTGCCAGGGTTTTCCATGGCGAAGAGCATGACGGCGACCATGATCGGCCTGCTGGTGAAGCATAAGAATCTGGATGTAATGTCGGTGGTGCCAGACGCCGGCCAACTGACCGCGGCCGGCGCTACGTACGATGATTTG
>CAZCOX010000271.1:0-322 GCA_964500115.1 uncultured Rhodobacterales bacterium | reverse complement strand
TTCCGGCGTCGGCGTTGCCGAGGATGGTTCCGGCCGGGATGTCAATTCCATCATGCTGACCCAGCGCCACGATGCCGCTGGCTATGCTGTGCAGCAAGACCTGCACGCTGAACCCGGCGAACAGTATGCATATACCGGCGGCAATTCAGTGGTACTGGCACAACAATTTGTCAACCTGGCCGGTGATGGTGACCCATCCAAAGCCTACGCATTTCTGGCGGAGCAGCTGCTCAAACCGCTTCAGCTCAACTCTGTGGTGCTGGAAACCGACGGGGTGGGCACCTTCCTCGGTTCATCCTTTATGCTGGCAAGCGCGTTGGAT
>CAZCOX010000270.1:2375-4243 GCA_964500115.1 uncultured Rhodobacterales bacterium | reverse complement strand
TTGATGGGCTTGCCCGCCGCCGGGCCGCCATCCTCGGTCAGAACCTGAATGTCGATGCCGGGAATGTCCGCGACATCCGTCCTGATCTCGTCACCTATCACTTCGGCTTTGCGGCGGGTGTCCCATTCCGCCAGTTCCAACTGCAACGTGCCGATCAGCTCTTCGTCGCCCTGCCCCGCGCTCAGCACGGAACGGGCATAAACGCTGTCAACTTCGTCGTAGCGCAGCAAACGCCCTTCAACGATGCGCAACAGGCGGTCCCGTTCGTAGATCGAGGTGTTGTCGCGCGCGCGGATTTGCACCTGCATGAACTCGGGCTCAACCGAAGGAAAGAAGGTCACGCCCTTGCCCAATTGCCCGTAAACCCCAAACGCGCCCAGCAGCATCGCAATGGCGAGCAAAAGTGTCGTGCCCGGGTTCAGGATCGCCTTTTCCAGCACTCTCACATAGACGCGCGTCGCACCTCCGATGTCACGCGGGTCGCCGTTTTCCGCCAGATACAGCGCCCGTTTCGCCTCTGCCGTTTGCGGTTGCCGCTTGCCAATCCACCCGCCAACCACAGGGATGAAAATCAGCGCCATGAAGAGCGATGCAAACAATGTCAGGATCACCGTGATCGGCAGGAATTTCATGAATTCGCCCACCATTCCCGTCCAGAACAGCAGCGGAAAGAACACGCTCAGCGTCGTTGCGGTTGAGGCGATGATCGGCCACGCCATGCGTTTGGCGGCGAACGCATACGCTTCCTTCGGGCCATCCCCTTCCTGAAGTCTGCGATCGGCCAATTCGGTTGTGACAATCGCCCCGTCCACCAGCATCCCAACCACGAGAATGAGCGAGAAGAGAACCACGATATTCATCGTGATCCCCATCATCCAAAGCGCGGTAACCCCGGCCAGAAACGCACCGGGAATGGCCAAGCCAACCAGCACCGCCGACCGGAACCCCAGGGCAAACACGATGACGATCATCACCAGAATGACGGCGGCAATCACGTTTGCCTCCAGATCCGACAGCATGTCCTCAACCTGTTCGGACTGGTCCTGCATGAAATCAACGCGCAGCGTGTCGGGCCACTCCCCCTGAAGCTCGGTCATCTTGGCCCGGACATCCGCAACCGTTTCGATGATATTTGCACCCGAGCGTTTCTTGACCTCCAGCGCCAAAGCGGGCTGACCATCGATCCGGGCAAAGCCGGTCGGGTCTTCGAATGCGCGGCGGATCGAAGCCACATCCCGGAACGTGACAACGGTCCCGTCCCGCACCTTCACCGGCATAGACAGAACATCGTCGAGGTCTTCGATCAGACCGGGCACCTTCAAAACAACGCGCCCCGCGCCGCTTTCGATGGCCCCAGCCGCGATCAACTGGTTATTGCGCTGGATCTGGCCGATGACTTCTTCAAAGGACAGGTTGTAGGTCTGAAACACCGTTGGATCGATCAGAACTTCGAGAAATTCGTCGCGCTGGCCGCCGACATCAACCTCAAGCACGCCGGGCAATCCCTCGACCGCCTCTTGCACGTCATCCGCAATCTCGTTCAGCGTGCGCTCCGGCACCGGGCCTGACAGGATCACCGTGATGATCGGGAACAGCGCCGTGTTAATTTCAGTGATCGTAATGTCATAGGCGTCGTCCGGCAAATCGCCCTCGGCGCGATCCGCCGCCTCGCGCACCTTGTCCAGCGCTTCATCAATGTCGCCGCCGGGCAGAAACTCTAGCTGGACGCTGGCAAAGCCTTCGGATGCATGGCTTTCCATGCTGTCGAGACCCGAAATAGCCCCAAATTCGCTTTCCAGCGGTTCAATCAGCAACCGTTCCGCATCGGTCGGGCTGATCCCGTCCAGGCCGGTCGAGACATAGACCAA
>CAZCOX010000270.1:0-2275 GCA_964500115.1 uncultured Rhodobacterales bacterium | reverse complement strand
ACATTGTCGTCGTCCACCGTTTTGACGCCCAGCGCACCCGCTTCATTCAGCGACACGGTAGAGGGCGACAGGAAATGCGCATCAACCTGACCTACGGGGATTTGGATCTCTGCCGAAATGCCCGCCGGGATGTGCCCGTCTTTGTTCGGGACATCGATCTCGACCAGAAAGGTTCGGGTTTCCTGTGCTGCAGATGTGCCGACGAACGTCACGGTGCCGGCACGCTCTTCGCCAGTGATAAACAGAACACGGGCCGGTTGCAGGTTCTGCAACTGACGCAAGGATTGCTGCGGCACTTGGATGGCGATGGTCAACGGCGTGTTGTCAACGATGCGCCCAACACTACTGCCCATCTGCACGAACTCTCCGGGATTGAGGTCGAGCGTTTCGATACGACCCGGGAAAGGCGCGGTGATATCAGTGTTGCGCAGGCTTTCCTCGGCGGCTGTAAACTGCGCCCGCGCTGCGGCAAAAGCGGCTTCGGCTTGCGCCACGCGATCAGCGGTGGCAACGCCACGATCCAGAAGCGCAGTTGCGTTGTCGAGGTCCCTTTGCGTGCGGTCCAGTTCGGCGCGCGCGCGCGCAAGGTCCGCCTCGCGCTCTTGCGTTTCAAACCGCGCAATAACCGCACCTGCGTCAACGTCCGCCCCTTTCTTGACCAGCACCTCCGCAATCTGACCGGACGATTCCGCACGGATCGACGTGTCACGATCCGGCAGCGCCTGACCTTCTGACTGAAAGAACTGTGTCACGGGCTTTGCCGTCGATTCCGTCACGGCCACGGCAACTGGCAACACCTCGGCTTTCGGGGCGCTGACCGGCGCATCCTGCGATGGAATGACAAAGCCACTGCCCATCCAGGCCACCAGCGCCGCTGTCAGAATCGCAGCCCCCCACAAGGATCGGGACGATCCCTTATCTGACGCAAATTCAAGCGCCTGTGGCGTCTGAGGTTCCTTGGTTTTGTCAGCCATTCTTTAGTCCTAACGGTCTTGTTTGGCCCGGCATTGCAAGTCGAGGCTCATCGCCCACTCATAGACGACGCAACGGCACCTGTATGCAGTCTATGGCGCAGGTCACATGTGCAGCAAGCGCCACACGAGATGTGAGGTGCTTGCCACGTCGTCCAAGGATGGAAAAATGTTGCCTTTGCCCAGTTCGCAGACACACGCCCGGCAGGAAATGACCGATCAGGAGTTGCGGTGCACGTAGGCCAACAACTGCTGTGTGCTGCCATCCTTGCCATCGCTCGGCGCATCGCCAGATACCAGCGGCCCAAGGGACGTGGCCAGTTCCTTGCCCAGTTCGACACCCCATTGGTCGAAAGAGTTGATGCCAAGGATCACACCTTCGACAAAAACGCGGTGTTCATAAAGCGCGATGATCTGCCCCAGAATTTCCGGCGTCAGCTTTGGCACCACCAGCGTGGTCGACGGACGGTTGCCCGGGAAGACGCGATGCCGCGCCTGCCGTTCCAACTCGTCGCCGGTCAGGCCCTTCTTGGCCATCAGGCCCCGCGCCTCGTCCAGAGACCGACCGCGCATCAACGCTTCGGATTGCGCAAGGCAATTGGCGATCAGCAATTCGTGGTGATGCCGCAGATCGGCTTCGTGCCCTTCTGCCGCCACCATGAATTCACACGGGATCACCCGCGTGCCCTGATGGATCAACTGGTAAAACGCATGCTGCCCGTTGGTCCCGGGTTCGCCCCAGACAACAGGGCCGGAGTTGACCGGCAAATCGCCTCCGTCCATCGCCACGGACTTACCGTTGCTCTCCATCTCCAACTGCTGGAGATAGGCGGGCAACCGGGCAAGGCGGTTGTCATATGGCAGAACCGCGCGCGTTGCATGGCCCAGCCCCTGATTGTGCCAAATGCCAATCAGCGCCAGCAAAACGGGCATATTCTCGTGCAACTCTGCGGACTGGAAATGACGGTCCATCGCTTGCCCGCCGCGCAGGAATGCTTTGAAGCCGTCAGCGCCCAGCGCAATCATCAGCGAAAGGCCAATCGGCCCCCACATCGAATAGCGCCCGCCAACCCAATCCTCAAAGCCAAGAACGCGCTCAGACGGGATGCCCCATTCCGCTGCCGCTTCGGCGTTGGACGACAGCGCGATGAAGCGCCCGTCGGTCGACACGCCATTATCCTGCAGCCACGCCCGCGCTGTGCGCGCGTTGGTCATGGTCTCAACGGTGGTGAATGTCTTTGACGCGACAATGAACAGCGTTTTTTCCGGGTCACACCCGCGCAGCGTGTCGGCGATATCGGCCG
>CAZCOX010000269.1:0-4287 GCA_964500115.1 uncultured Rhodobacterales bacterium | reverse complement strand
GGCCCGCAGACATACATGCGCACGTTTTTTTTATCGAAGGGGATGAACTCCTCCTTCTTGCGGGTCGCAGTATTTGTCAGGCGAATGGTCATCGTCTTGTCCTCGCGCGCCATAGAAATGGCCTGTGTCGCGGCGGACGTATCAACTTCGGTTCGTTAAGGAAATAGAAGACAGGCCCGCCAGATGGATTAGCAGGTAATGCAGCAAATAATGGTTGCAGTCTTCGTCATGGATTGGGTGTAGTCCCGCGCGGCCCCGTCGGTCAAGGGTGATCTGGACAGGGGGCGGCATGATCTGGCAGGACGGGCGCAACAGGCGGAGCGAGTCATATGCCAGCATTGTCAAAGCGGATCACCACATTGAACGGCGACGGGTCGGACGGGTGGGATGTGTTCTACCGTGCACGCGACATGGTGGCCGCAGGCGAGCCGGTGATCGAACTGACTATTGGCGAGCATGACATTCGCACCGATCCTGCCATCCTGGCCGCTATGTCCGAAAGCGCGGCGGGCGGGCACACCAGATACGCTATTGTGCCTGGGGTGACGGCGCTGCGCGACGCAATTGCGGCGCGGGTTCAGGCGCGCACCGGCGTGCCAACAGAGCGCGATAATGTGCTGGTCACACCGGGAGGCCAAGCCGGTTTGTTCGCGGCGCATATGGCAGTCTGTCAACCTGGTGATACCGCTGCTTATGTCGATCCCTACTACGCCACCTACCCCGGCGTAGTGCGTTCTGCCAGCGCGATCCCGCGCCCTGTCGCGACGCGGTCGGCGGATGGGTTTCGGCCGCAAAAGACTATCTTGCAGGCAGCGTGTCGTGGCGCTGCGTCGCTTTTGATCAACACCCCGAACAACCCCACTGGCGCGGTCTATCCGTTGGAAACGCTGCAAGGCATTGCGGATGTCTGCATCGAACAGGATATCTGGCTCATCTCGGACGAAGTCTACGACACACAGGTCTGGGAGGGTACGCATGTCAGCCCGCGCGCCCTGCCCGGCATGGCTGAGCGCACTTTGGTCATCGGGTCCATGTCGAAAAGCCACGCCATGACCGGCAGTCGGATCGGCTGGATCATCGGGCCGAAAGACGCCATCGCCAGTCTAATCGATCTGGCGACCAACACGACATATGGCGTGCCCGGGTTCATTCAGGACGCGGCGCTTTTCGCTTTGAACACTGAGCCTTTGGAGGCGCAGGTCGCCGCACCGTTCCTGCGGCGGCGCGGGATTGCAGAGCGGGTCATCGGATCGCAACAGATCGTGCGCATGATCCCGGCACAGGGGGCGATGTATGTCATGCTGGACGTGCGGGCGACGGGTATGGATGGCGAGGCTTTTGCCAATGCCTTGCTTGATCAGCACCGGATCGCCGTCATGCCCGGCGAAAGCTTCGGCGCGTCAGCGGCGGGGCACGTTCGGGTGGCGATGACGGTGGACGATGCGCGTTTTGCGGCGGCGCTGACAACGCTCGTCGGCTTTGCCGCAGGTCTTGCAAAGGCAGCGTGATGGCTGAACCGGTCTCGTCCATTCGCAATCTTGGGCCCGCGATGGACGAAGCCTGCGCTGCTGCAGACATTCATTCGGCTGAAGAGCTGCGCGAGATGGGCGCAGATGCGGCCTATCGCAAGCTGCTGCTGTCTGGTGTGCGCCCGCATTTCATTGGCTATTATGTCTTGCACATGGGCCTGCAGGGACGGCCATGGAACGACTGCAAAGGCGAAGAAAAGAAAGCGCTGCGCAAAACGTTTGACGCGTTGAAAGCGGAGGTTGCAGCCTCTGCAGAAGCGGCGCCGGCTGGGATCGAACGCGTATTGGACGAAATCGGCGTAGGCCTAAAACGATAAAGGCCGGGCAATTGCCCGGCCTTAACGTGCTTTGCAAACGGAACGGCTTAGCCGACCAGTTCAAGACCCGAGAAGAAGAACGCAATTTCTTCTGCTGCAGTCTCGGGCGCGTCGGAACCGTGAACCGAATTTTCACCTACGGACTCAGCGAATTCAGCACGGATGGTGCCGGGCGCGGCGTCTGCCGGGTTTGTGGCACCCATGACTTCGCGGTTTTTGGAGATCGCGTTTTCACCTTCGAGAACCTGCGCCACGATCGGCTCGGACGCCATGAATTCGCAGAGTTCGTCGTAGAACGGGCGCTCTGCGTGTACAGCGTAGAACTGACCTGCCTGTGCTTTGGTCAGGTGAATGCGCTTTTGCGCCACGATGCGCAGGCCAGCCTCTTCGAACTTGGCGTTGATCTTGCCAGTCAGGTTACGGCGGGTGGCATCGGGTTTGATGATCGAGAATGTGCGTTCGAGGGCCATGGGATGCTCCGTTCAGTTTGAGTGTTTGCGCGCCCGTTAGCATGCGGTTTTTGGTTTTGAAAGGTGTGATTTGGGGGCATCGTCCATTGTTCTCGAACCAATGGCGAACATGAACGATCCTCAAGCCCCCGAGGTATTTTTGAACCAGAGAAGACATGGGTGCTGGTTTGTCAGCGATGGCGTTGTTATGGGCAGCCTCATGTTAAAGATCACCGATATCAACTACGCGGTCGAAGGCCGCCCGCTGTTTGAAGGGGCGAGCGCGACCATTCCGGATGGGCATAAGGTGGGTCTGGTCGGGCCAAACGGGGCGGGCAAGACAACCCTGTTTCGGCTGATCAGGGGCGAGCTGGCACTGGAGGGCGGTGCGATTTCCGTGCCGCGCGGTGCACGTGTTGGTGGGGTCAGCCAGGAGGTGCCGGGGTCAGAAGTGTCGTTGATCGACACGGTTCTGGCCGCCGACGCTGAACGCGCGGCGCTGATGGCGGAGGCTGAGACGGCCACTGACGCGGCCCGGATCGCCGATGTACAGACACGTTTGGCCGATATTGATGCGTGGTCAGCCGAAGCGCGCGCGGCGTCGATCCTCAAGGGCCTCGGATTTGACGACGCCGAACAACAGATGCCGTGTTCCGCATTTTCGGGTGGCTGGCGGATGCGGGTGGCCTTGGCGGGTGTGCTTTTTGCACAGCCTGATCTGCTGCTCTTGGACGAGCCGACCAACTACCTCGACCTTGAAGGCGCGCTCTGGCTCGAAAGCTATCTGGCCAAGTACCCCTACACCGTGATTGTGATCAGCCATGACCGGGGTTTGTTGAACCGGGCTGTTGGGTCGATCCTGCATCTCGAAAACAAACAGCTGACGTTCTACCAAGGGCCATATGACCAGTTTGCCCGGCAACGCGCGGAACGGCGCGCGCAGGCCGCAGCGGTGGCGAAAAAGCAGGCCGCGCGCGTGGCGCATTTACAGTCTTTCGTTGACCGGTTCCGCGCCAAGGCCAGCAAGGCCAAGCAGGCGCAGTCACGGCTCAAAATGATTGAGCGGATGGATATGGTGGCCGCCCCCGAAGAAGCCGCGAAACGCGTGTTCAGCTTTCCGCAGCCAGACGAATTGTCCCCTCCCATCATTCGCGTCGAAAACGGCGTGACGGGCTATGGCGAGACAGAGGTTTTGCGCAAGCTCGACCTGCGGATTGATCAGGACGACCGCATTGCGCTCTTGGGCAAGAACGGTCAGGGCAAGTCGACGCTAGCCAAGCTTTTGTCGGACCGCCTGCCGCTCATGGCGGGCCGCATCACGCGGTCATCCAAACTGCGCATCGGGTTCTTTGCCCAACATCAGGTCGATGAGCTTTATGTCGACGAGACACCGCTCGACCACTTGCGCCGGGTACGACCAGATGAGTTGCCGCCGCGCCACCGCGCGCGTCTTGCAGGGTTTGGCTTGATGGCGGATCAGGCAGACACGCTGGTGGGGCGTTTGTCTGGTGGACAAAAGGCCCGTCTGTCACTGCTTTTGGCGACCATCGACGCGCCGCATCTTTTGATCCTCGACGAACCGACAAACCACCTTGATATCGAAAGCCGCGAGGCGCTGGTTGAAGCCTTGACGGCCTATTCGGGGGCGGTGATCCTTGTGAGCCACGATATGCATTTGCTGTCGATGGTGGCTGACCGGTTGTGGTTGGTGAAGGACGGCAACGTCAAACCCTACGATGACGATCTTGATGCCTATCGCACGATGCTTTTGACGGTCGACAAACCGTCAAAGCAAAAGGCGAAACCGGCCCGCCCTGCCCGGCCTGATCGCGACACAATGTTGGCGCTGAAGGCCGAGGTGCGAAAGTGCGAGGCGCGTATCGAAAAGATCGAGACGATGCGCGAAACGCTGTCGCAGAAACTGGCCGACCCCGCTCTTTATGAAGATGCGCGCAAAGGTGAGCTTGAGACATGGAACCGCAAATATGCCGA
>CAZCOX010000268.1:0-4305 GCA_964500115.1 uncultured Rhodobacterales bacterium | reverse complement strand
AGAACGCCGGTTTCTTTCTTGCCCGCGCGCTCTGCCGCTTTGATCTTTTCCCAGTCTAGCGTTTGCTGTTCTGCCGATTTGTCCCGGCTTTCGTCGCCAAACACATGCGGGTGACGTGCCACCATCTTGTCACCGATGGCGTTGGCGACATCGTCGAACGTGAACATTTTAGCCTCTGACGCCATTTGTGTGTGATAGACAGATTGCAACAGCAGATCGCCCAATTCGCCTTTCAACTCGTCCCATGCCTCGCGTTCGATGGCGTCGGCAACTTCATACGCCTCTTCAATCGTGTAAGGCGCGATGGTCGCGAAATCCTGTTCAATATCCCACGGGCAGCCGGTTTCAGGGTCCCGCAGGCGGCGCATGATTTCCAGCAGGCGCGGCATGCCGCCTTTGGGATCATGGATCAGATCTTCACTCATTGCGGCCCCCGCGAAATGCTGCTCTTGTGGCAGGGATGCGGCATCTACCTGTGGGAGTCCAGCTTTGGCGATTGTGAACCGGATTGGCGATTTTGCCGAAGACATGAAGACATGGCGGCGGCACCTGCACATGCACCCCGAGCTGAGCCTGGATTGCTTTGAGACTGCGGCCTTTGTGGTGGAACGGCTCAAGGCGTTCGGTGTCGATGAAATTCACGAAGGGATCGCGCGCACCGGCGTTGTTGCCTTGATCAAAGGGCAGAGGGATGGGCCTGTAACCGGGCTGCGCGCCGATATGGACGCGCTGCCGATTGAAGAGGCAACCGGGGCAGACTGGGCCTCGCAAAATCCGGGTAAAATGCATGCCTGCGGGCATGACGGGCACACAACGATGCTTTTGGGCGCGGCGCGCTATTTGGCGGAGACGCGCAAGTTCAAAGGCACTGTCGCCTTGATCTTCCAACCTGCCGAGGAAACCGAAGGTGGCGGGCGCATCATGGTCGAAGAAGGCATCATGGAGCGGTTCGGGATCGAGGAGGTCTATGCACTGCACACCGATCCCCTGTCTGAGGCGGGCGAATTGCGCACAACGGACGGGCCGATCATGGCAGCCGTTGATGATTTTCATATCACTGTGCGCGGCATCGGCGGCCACGGGGCCTATCCATCGGTGACGCGGGATCCGATGCCCTGTGCGCTGGCCATCGGGCAGGCGTTGCAGACCATCGTGTCGCGCAACGCCCATCCGCTGTTCCCGCTGGTGGTGTCGCTGACCATGATCAATGGTGGGACAGCCACAAACATCATCTCTGAAACCGTCAAGCTTTCAGGGACGGTGCGCAGCCTGCATTCCGATCTGCGGGATATGGCGGAGCGCCGGATTATCGAGATCGCGGAGGGTCAGGCGGCGAGTTACGGCGTGTCGGTTGAGGCCAAGTACGTGCGCAATTACCCAGCGACTGTAAACCACGCCGACCAGACCCAATTTGCCGTCAAGGTGGCGACTGACGTTGTCGGGGCTAACAAGGTGCAATCCGATATCCTGCCCGAAATGGGGGCCGAGGATTTTTCCTATATGCTGGAAGCCCGGCCCGGCGCATATCTGTTCCTAGGGCAGGGGATCGGGCCATCGGTGCATCACGCGGAATTCGATTTCAATGATGAGGTGGCCCCGGTCGGCGCGTCGTTCTTTGCGCGACTGATCGAAATGCGGCACGGAGTTTAGTTATGAGCCTGGAAGACGCCAAAACCCAGATCGATCACGCTTTCACCCGCGATGACCTCAAAGGCCCAAGCTTCGAAAACGTCTTTGGCGGCGCGCCGTCGTTTCTGCGACGCAAATACACCAAAGACCTGCGTGGTGTGGATGTGGCGGTCACAGGTGTGCCCTTTGATCAGGCGGTGACGAACCGCACGGGAACGCGGCTTGGTCCACGGGCGATCCGCGAGGCGTCGCTGCTGCAACCCTGCGATGCGCCCTATGGCTGGGGCTATGATGTGTTGTCTGAATTTGCCATCGCCGACTATGGCGATGTGGCATTTGACTATGCGAAAACCTCGGAATTTCCCGACGCGCTCAAGTCACACATCGCGGGCATTTTGGCGCAGGACACCGCGACCGTTACATTGGGTGGCGACCACTATATCACGCTGCCTATACTTGAGGCCTATGCCGAGAAATACGGGCCTTTGAGCCTGTTGCAGTTCGATGCCCACACCGACACTTGGGCCGACGATGATATGGAGCGCATTGACCACGGCACGTTCCTTTACAAGGCGGTCAAGCTGGGCCTCGTTGACCCAAGCCGGTCAATCCAGGTGGGGATCCGAACCGATAACCCGGATACGCTGGGCTTTAACATCATCGACGCGCGCGAAATGCATCGGATTGGGCCGGAGGCGGTTGCCGAACGCATTCTGGAAGTGCTGAAAGACTATCCCACCTACCTGACATTCGACATTGATTGCCTTGATCCGGCCTTTGCTCCGGGCACCGGCACACCGGTTTGGGGTGGTCCGTCCAGTGCCGACATGGCGGCGATCCTGCGGAATATTGCCGGGATCGAACTTATGGGTGGAGATGTGGTTGAGGTCAGCCCCCCATTCGATACAACGGGGGCTACGGCGATTGCGGGCGCACATGTTGCGACAGAGATTCTGTGCCTTTGGGGCTGGACCCGCCGCGGCTGACGTATCGTACGCGTGACTAACAGGGCGGGTGGCCCTTTCGAACAAGGATAAAGGCGTGGTGCGCATGATTTTCTGGGCATTGGTCATTCTGATTGTCGGTGGTGTGGCGTGGATACGCCTCGCCCCCTCGGACCCGGCGGTCTGGCATGTTGATCCGAAAGTGACCGCGGATCAGGATTTGGCCGACGGTGTGCGCCGGCGTATTCCTCAGGAGACCGGCACGTTTGAGGAACTGGATCGGATCATTCTCGCCACGCCGCGCACTGAAATCGTCGCAGGCAGCGTGCCGGAGGGCAAGGTCACCTACATCACGCGGTCAAAGTGGATGGGGTTTCCCGACTACACCACCGTGATGGCGCATGACGGTGTGCTGGAATTGCACGCGCGTCTGCGGTTCGGGACGTCTGATCTGGGTGTGAACAAGGCGCGCGTCGATGGGTGGCTGAACGAACTTGGTGCGCGGTAGGGCGGGGTGTTTGCGCCAATTTGGGTGTGATGACGGGGCAGTTGACTTTCGGGACGAGGCGGACAACAGCTTTGTATGATTAAGCCTTTTCATCAATTCATGGAGGGCTTGTAAATCGGTCCTCCGAGATATTTGACACCGTTATCGCAACCAAATGTAACGACGCGTTTCGCCGGTCCAAGTTCCATTGCCAGTTCAATTGCTCCACAGACATTCAGGCCAGTAGATCCGCCCCCAAATACACCTTCTTCGCGCGCAAGCTTGCGACACATTTCGAATGCCCGTTCCTGATCGACCGTTCGTACTTCGCTCATGTGTGATCGGTCTAGAAAGGGCGGATCCGGAAAAACGGCGATCCCTTCGACGTTGTGAGCTCCGGACTGTCCGGTGGTTAGCAACGGAGACTGGCTGGGTTCCAGAGCAACGACTTTCGGTTCCGCACCCAATTCCTGCATTCCGTCGAGTGATCCCATTAAGGCACCGCCCGTTCCAACAGCGGCACAGAAAACGTCGATATGTCCGTCGAGGGTTTTTGCAATCTCGCGTCCCATGGGTTGATACCCTTTACGCACATCGGGTGATCCGAACTGGTCCGCGTAATGGTGACCCGGCTGTTCAGCAATCGCATAGGCCCGGCTCTTCATGCGTTCAGCCAGCTCATGCGTGATTGCCCCGTCGACGCTTTTTTCCACTAGCACCGTTGCGCCAAAAGCTTCCATCGCTTGTTGTTTGCTGTTGGCGAATGCGTCCGAAAAGATCGCAGTAAACTTCAGGCCCAGAACTCCACAAACGAAGGCCAGCGCTGTTCCTGTGCTTCCACCAGTGAATTCGACAACCGTTTCACCTGGCAAAACATCACCGCGCTCCAAAGCCGCACTCACGACGGAGATGGCCATTCGATCTTTATACGAGCCAGTCGGGTTGCCACCTTCAAGTTTCACCCAGACTTCTGCGGCACCTTCTGGCACAATTCTTTTCAATCGAACGAGTGGCGTGTTTCCAATTGCCGCAATACCGGCTCCGATTGCATCCATGCGACACCCCCCCGCCTACTACTGTACCTGCAAAAGCTTCCATTCAAAAGGAAAACCGCAGACGAGCGACAAAGGTCGATGGAGAGCGGCGCGACATGTGGGCGTTGGTTTCGCGCATGAACCCCTCCGTGCTTCTGTGCTGGCAAATATCTCAGACTTGACCGCGGATCGTGCTTGAACCAAACCCGGG
>CAZCOX010000267.1:0-4322 GCA_964500115.1 uncultured Rhodobacterales bacterium | reverse complement strand
GAGGTCGCGATTTTCGGTTCGGCGTCGGAAGGGTTTTCGAAAGCGAACATCAACGCCACCATTGCCGAGAGTCTGGAGCGGTTCGCACCGGTGGCCGAAGCTGCCTTGGCGGCAGGGGTGCGTGTGCGCGGTTATGTGTCATGTGTGGTGGAATGCCCCTATGACGGCGCAGTTGATCCGGGGCAGGTGGCGCGTGTTGTGGCAGCGCTGCGTGATCTGGGCGTCTATGAGATTTCATTGGGTGACACGATTGGGCGCGCGACGCCTGAAGGGATTTCGGCTATGCTGGATGCCGTGTTGGGCGAGATGCCCGCGCGCAAACTTGCCGGGCATTACCATGACACGGGCGGATTGGCTTGCGACAATGTGGAGGCCTCGCTGGCCAAAGGGTTGCGCGTTTTCGATGCGGCGGTTGGTGGTCTGGGCGGGTGCCCCTATGCGCCGGGTGCTGCAGGCAATGTGGCGACCGAAGCGGTCGCAGAGCGGGTTGCCGCGTGTGGTTTTGTCCATGGGTTGGATTTGAAAATTGTGTCGCAAGCAGCTGACCTTGCGCGCGCCATGCGAGGGGATCACAGATGAGTATGATCGAGGTGACGCGCGACGCGCGTGGTGTGGCAACGCTTTTGCTGGCGCGGGAAGACAAGCACAACGCGCTATCGGCTGACATGATGTCGGAGCTTGAAGCGGCGGCAATGGATTTGGCGCAGGACGAGACGGTGCGGGTCGTCGTTCTGGCCGCGCAGGGCAAGACCTTTTGCGCCGGGGGCGATCTGGCCTGGATGCGGGCACAGTTCGAAATGGACGCGGACACGCGACGAGCAGAATCGGCACGGATCGCCACGGCGCTCGGTGCGCTTTACGCGCTGCCGCAGCCATTGATCGGGCGTATTCACGGTAATGCTTTTGGTGGTGGCGTCGGGCTCGCCTCGGTCTGTGATGTGGCGATCGGTGCTTCAGGTATTCGGATGGGTCTGACAGAGACAAAGCTGGGTCTGATTCCGGCCAACATCGGCCCCTACGTCGTGGCGCGCATGGGCGCGACGCGGGCGTCGGAAGTGTTTATGTCTGCACGGCTTTTCGATGCGGATGAAGCGGTGCGTCTAAACCTGTTGTCGCGCGTTGTGCCATCGGACGGTTTGGACGCGGCAGTAGAGGCCGAGGTTGCGCCGTATTTGGATTGCGCGCCGGGGGCGGTGGCGGATGCCAAGCGGCTGATGCGCGCATTGGCGGGGCCGGTCACGCAGGCATCGGTCGAGATGGCGATTGATGCCCTTGCGGCGCGATGGGATAGCGCGGAAGCGCACGAAGGCATTTCGGCGTTTTTCGACAAGCGAAAGCCAAGCTGGCAATGACGGTTCAGATCGCGCATTTTTATGGATTGGCCTGTGTTGCGATCATTTTCTTTCAAATCGCGCTGATCGGGGGCGCGCCTTGGGGGCGGTATACGCAAGGTGGTCAGCATGATGGCGCTTTGCCGCTGTCCGGCCGGGTCATCGCTTTGGTCTCGATCCCGATCCTGATATTCATGGGGTTATCCATCCTGTCGGCCGCGGGATTTCCGGGATTGGGCTGGCCGCGTTGGACGGGCTGGGTCGCTTTGGGCGTTCAAACGCTGTCGATGATCTTGAACTGGATCACCCCAAGCGCGCCTGAGCGCAAGCTTTGGGGGCCGATTATGACGGTTCTGGCTGCCATGGCGCTGGTCGTTATGACCGCGTGAATTGGCCTTCGGTCTGATATTTTCGACGGGTTTTGCCGTGCGGCGCGTGGAACAAGGACGACCCACGCAAGGGAGCTGCGCAGTGACACCGAACCTGACCACACTCGCTGGCACTGAATTGGTTCGGACGGTTTGTGCTTTAAGCATGATTGGCGTCTTCGTCGCCGGATGCGTTGGGCTGCTGGGGCAAAGGGCGTCTGCCCATGACATTACGGATGCCATTCTGACCAATCGAGCCGCGTCGTGCGCGAGTTATGTTGATGCCTATTCGGCATCGGCCACAGATGTGCAGAACCAGAACGACTACAGGGCTGCGGTGCGTATCACCACCGATGGCAGCACCTGTACCATCTCGTCAAACGCGGTTCCAAACCACGATTTTAATGCGACGGGCAACTTCGCGACGCCGTTCCGCGAGCAGGATCAAACCTATCGCATGACGGCCACGCCCACAGCGAACTCCAATCCGACTGCGTAAAGCCTGTGCTATGAAAATGCGGTGTTTCTGAACGGGGTAAAGCTCGATCTGCTGGCGGCTGGGTGTTACGGCGTGGGCGGTGGGCGCAATGGGTGTTTTGAAATGAACACGCCGTATCGCTATGACCCGCTGGAGCCGAGTGCCGATTTCGGTGAGGACGAGCATAACGCGCATACCCAGCCGGATGGGACGTATCACTACCACGGCAACCCAATGGCGCTGTTCGAACAAAGCAATCCTTTTGAGGCGTCGCCTGTGATCGGCTTTGCCGCAGACGGGTTTCCGATTTTTGGTAAATACATCAATGACGGTGGCACGATCCGCGCGGCACGGAGCAGTTACCGGCTGAAATCAGGCACACGCCCGGGCGGACCGGGCGGGGCCTATGGTGGCACGTTCATTGATGATTGGGAGTTCGTGGCGGGGTCAGGCGACCTCGACCAGTGTAACGGCATCGTTCAGGACGGGGTCTACGGCTATGTCGTGACCGACAGCTACCCACACGTAATGGGTTGTTTCACTGGCACGCCGGACCCGTCCTTTCAGAAACGGCGCTAGCCGTATGAGTGGCCGGAGCAGCGCCCCGGCCGACATGATTATGCAGCGCGGTCTGCCTGGAGCGCTGTCATGGACAGCGCCGCCTCAGCGGCTTCGCGGCCTTTGGTGACAAAGTGTTCGCGGTAGATGCGGTTGTGGTGGTCCGTTTCCTGATAGTGATGCGGGGTGAGCGACACGGAGAGGATCGGTACCCCGGTCTCAAGCCCGGCCTGCATCAGACCATTCACCACCGCCTGCGCGACAAAGTCGTGCCGATAGATCCCGCCATCCACGACAAAGGCGGCGGCGGCGATAGCCGTGTAGCGGCCGGTTTTGGCCAGGTCGCGCGCCAGCAGGGGCATTTCAAAAGCACCCGGCACGTCGAAGACATCAACCTGTTCTTTCGGAATGCGTTGCAGGAATCCAACCAGCGCCTGGTCGACGATATCGGCATGCCATTTGGCTTTCACAAAAGCGTATCGGGCGTGTGTCATATGTGATCTCCTTTCATAGCGACACGTCACCCAAGGCGATCACACGCGATCTGGCCCGCGCAGCAGCGCAGGCAGATCACATATTCTCTTCCATCCGGACTATGACCGTCGGCTCAGGAGTTGCACCTGATCTGCTTGACCCTCTTGCCAGACAAGAGGCGCTCGCGGGCTTACAGCCAAGGCTGCTTACCGCCGGTGGGGAATTCCGCCCCGCCCTGAGAATGCTGTTTGCATAAGTTGCAGCGGCGCTGATGGCAAATGGTGATTGCGCGCAGATTTCAAGGACGCGTGCAATTGGCGTTGATTCAGGCATCGACGGATTGCCGCATCTGCACGTGATTTCGAGGGAAACTGGGGTCAACATGCTGAAAATAAGCCGTTTTTCTTTGTCGGCACCCCATTCGCCTGCGGTTGACCCTGTCGCGCAGCAAGAGTAAGTCAGTGATAGCTCAAGTTCGCCACTTGGGGTGAGCGCGTTTGCGCTAACGGGAATAAGGAGCCTCGTCTTGGAAGACATGCTGCGGGAATACCTGCCAATCCTTGTATTTTTGGCCATCGCAATCGGGCTTGGCCTTGTTTTGATCCTCGCCGCTGTGATCCTGGCTGTGCGCAACCCGGACCCGGAAAAAGTGTCGGCTTATGAATGCGGGTTCAACGCGTTCGATGACGCGCGGATGAAGTTCGACGTGCGGTTCTACCTTGTGTCCATTCTGTTTATCATATTCGATCTGGAAATGGCTTTCCTCTTTCCCTGGGCGGTGGCGTTCAAGGACATTTCCATGGCGGGCTTCTGGTCGATGATGTTCTTTCTGGCTGTGCTCACCATCGGCTTTGCCTATGAGTGGAAGAAGGGGGCGATGGAATGGGAGTGATGACAGGCGCCAACACCGCTGAGGTTGACAAGGAATACGCGACACAGGCGCTGAATTCGGAGTTGCAGGACAAGGGTTTCCTGCTGACCTCGACCGAAGACATCATCAACTGGGCGCGCACCGGATCGCTGCATTGGATGACCTTTGGTCTGGCCTGCTGCGCCGTGGAGATGATGCACACCTCGATGCCGCGTTATGACCTTGAGCGGTTCGGGACCGCG
>CAZCOX010000266.1:2109-4325 GCA_964500115.1 uncultured Rhodobacterales bacterium | reverse complement strand
TCTTGCTCCGCGCGGCGGTCGTCAAAGGCTTGTGAGGCCACGTAGGAGTTCTTAACTTCCAGCCCCGGAAAGGTCGATACGGCCGAGTACGCCAGAACCAGGTTGACCGAGATGATCACGGCAAAGGCGCTGCCAAAGATGGCAAGGGCGTGCCAGCCGGTCAGTTTGCGTTCGGATGTCATCAGTTCCCCTTCCCGTTAAAGATGCTGTCAGTGTGCGCGCGGTCGCCGTTGGTGAGGTCTTCGACCCAGAACCGAACGTCGGTGCGTTCTGCCAGTGCCGGGTCAGACCCGCCGGGTGAAACAAGGTAAACGCGCTGTAGGAATGTCTCGTTCGCTGGCACATCGACCGTCTCGTAGGGCGTGCCCTCCAATTGAACGCGGACCGACGGATGCCCGGTGACAGACACGCGGAATGGTCGGTCTTCACCATGTTTGTTCAAAAGCCGCACGTCGTAGGTGTTGCGGATCGACCCGTCAGAGAGGGTCACAAAGGTCGGATTGCGCACCGGCGCAACTGTCATTTCGATCTCTGGCCGGATGAAGAGCGCAAAGACAAGACCAATGCCAACCAGCGCCCAAAGGCCGGTATACATCATCGTGCGCACGCGGAAGATGTGGAACCACGGCGTGCGCGGATCTTTCCCTGCACGCTCGCGGGGTTCATCCGACAAGGCGAGGTAATCCACGAGCCCGCGTGGCTTGCCGATCTTTTCCATGATGTCGTCACAGGCATCGATACACAGACCGCAGGTGATACACTCCATCTGCTGGCCGTCGCGAATGTCGATCCCCATGGGGCAGACGTTCACGCAGGCCATGCAGTCGCTGCAATCCCCCAACTGATCAGCCCCTTCGGATTTACGGTGCTTGCCGCGCGGTTCACCGCGCCAGTCGCGGTAGCCGATGGTCAACGTGTCCTCATCCATCATCGCCGCCTGAATGCGGGGCCACGGGCAGGCATAGATGCAGATCTGCTCGCGGGCGAAGCCACCAAAGAAAAAGGTGGTCGCGGTCAGGATCAGCATTGTGGTGTAGGCGATGGGATGGGCCTGCCCAGTTACGAGATCACGCAACAAAGTGGGCGCGTCGGCGAAATAGAAAACCCATGCGCCCCCGGTTGCGAGGCCGATCAGAAACCACGCGACCCATTTGGTAATCCGCAGGCGTATTTTGCGCGCATCGATCTTTTTCTGCCGGTGCAGCCGCAGGCGGGCGTTGCGGTCGCCTTCGGTCCAGCGTTCGACCAGAATAAACAGGTCTGTCCAGACCGTCTGCGGGCAGGCATATCCGCACCACACCCGGCCGAGCGCCGAGGTGAAGAGAAACAGCCCCAACCCCGCCATGATCAGCAGGCCCGCGATAAAGTAGAACTCGTGCGGCCAAATCTCGATCCAAAAGAAAAAGAACCGGCGGTTTGCAAGGTCAACCAGCACCGCCTGATCGGGCAGTTGCGGCCCCCGGTCCCAACGCAGCCAGGGCGTAATGTAGTATATGCCCAACGTCACGATCATGATGATCCATTTCATCGTGCGGAAATTGCCCGATACCCGTTTCGGGAAAATCGGTTCGCGCGCAGCGTAGAGGCTTTGTGGTGACTGAGGATCAGTTGAAGACACAGGTAGTATGCTCCAAAAAACGGTTGGCTTGACCGTCTTTTCTCAGCACACCCGGTGCCAGACTTTGACCTGCATCAAATTCTGTATCTTTAACTTAGCTTTTTGCAGCTTCCTTACGGATCCACGTCAAAAACGCCTTGAGCGGCGCGCGGTGAACGCCGGGTTTGGTCAGAACGTGATATCCGGCATCGCGCCGTTCTTCGAAAACGGCGATCAGACGCCCCGCATCGATGTCTTCGGCAACCGCGATTCGCGTCGTAACGGCAATACCCTGCCCGTTCCGTGCCCCATCGATCATCAGGTTCCCTGGCACCTCGGTTCGCGACAGAACCCGTTTGCCTTCAAGCCCTTGCGCCGCCAACCACGATGTCGACTCGTTTGTTCCCAGCTCTTCCAGCCAAGGAAATGCGATGAGGTCTTCCGGCGTTTGCGGAAGGTTGCACTGAAACAATGACGGCGCGCCAACGACGACCACCGGAGAGCGGACCAGCAATTCGATCTCGAGCCCGGGCCATCCCCCTGTTCCGTAGCGGATGGCCACATCAATGCCTCCGGGTGACGGATCGGTGAGCCTCGGACTGGGTGACAGCATCATGTC
>CAZCOX010000266.1:0-2009 GCA_964500115.1 uncultured Rhodobacterales bacterium | reverse complement strand
GGCCACGGAACGCGTTTGCACAAAGGCGCAAAAGGCGCGCAACGCGGCAAGGGATGGAAGGGATTGCCAGTCAATCATGTAATCTCAACTTACATATTGAATAATTCCCTGACTGGCATGAATGCCGCCTTCGGTCAATATTCGTTGGCAAGTCACACAAGTACCGGAGAGACATATGTTCACCACACTTGCACAAACCTACTTTCGCGCAACCGGCATCTCACCAGAGCGGTATCACGGTCGGCTGCCATCGTCCTGGTACGGAGAAAACATGCGCGCGCCAGCAGACCCGAAGCGTTGGGAGGATTGGAAATGATCGACCCGATCATCTACCAACCCCCGCGGCGTGTGTTCAGCACGGATGAAAAACCCCGAAAAACCCGGTGGCCCTGGCGGGGTGGTCGTTGGACCAGACCGCAGCTCTTCGACCTCAGATAAAAAAGCGCCGGTGCCTCGAAACGCGCGAACAGAAAGAGGCACCGGCGCAAACCCTTTCGGCCCGAAAGCCGAAGGGTATTTGGTTCAAGCTATTCAGTAGTGGCCTCGCCACCGCCAAGGCCGTGCACATATGTTGCCACTGCGCGAATTTCGGCTTCGCTCAGACGATCTGCCCAGGAAGGCATGACCCCGAAGCGGGAATAGGTGACGGTTTCAACCAGCGTGTCGTAATCCCCACCAAAGAGCCAAATGGCATCCGTCAGGTTGGGCGCGCCTTGCCAGCGGTCGCCCGTGCCATCGTCTGCATGACAGGCTGCGCAATTGTCGAGGTAGACAGTCTCGCCTGCGGCAACCAAGGACGCATCCTCAGGATCCCCCGACAGCGACATCACATAGTTGACGGCTTGAGCTATCTCTTCCTGTTCCAGAATTTCGCCAAAGGCAGGCATCTCGGAATACCGGGCATCAGGGTCATTCTCATTGCGGATCCCGTGCGCAATCGTGGCATAGATGCTTTCGATGTCACCGCCCCAAAGCCAGTCGTCATCGAGAAGGTTTGGATATCCCGCCGCCTGCACTCCAGCCGCGCCAGATCCGTGGCATTGCGAACACCAGGAAAGGAACACAGACGCGCCGGCGTTCTGGGCGTACTGGTTCAATTCCTGATCTTCGGAAATCGCCGTCAGTTCAACAGAAGCAAGCTGGGCGTTGATGCCTTCGTTGGCTTCTTCAAAGCGCGCAACGTCTTCGGCAACCTCGGCACGGGTAGAGTACCCAAGCAGGCCTGGTGTGGCGCCGCTGATCAGGGGCCATGCGGGATAGGCAATGGTGTACAGCACACCCCACACAATCGTGGCATAAAATGTCCACAACCACCAGCGCGGCAAAGGTTTGTTGTATTCCTTGATCCCGTCCCACTCGTGACCGGTGGTTTCATAATCAAGATCGTCGTCTTTTTTGTCACTCATGACCTCGCCTCCTCAGATGCGGCGGGTTTGTCTTCATGCCGGAACGGGATGTCGGCCGTGTCGCGATGGGCCTTGTTGCTGCCCGGACGGATGACCCAAAGGATCACCGCCAGGAAGAACAGGAACAGGACAAGCAACATCCAGCTGTCAGCAAATTCGCGAAGCAGGGAATAGGTTTCCATGTCGTCCTCCTTAGCGGCTTGCGTCTGGCGTAAAGGTCGAGAAGTCGACCAATGTGCCCAGCATCTGCAGGTAAGCGATCAGAGCGTCGGCTTCGGAGACGCCGGGTTTACCATCAAAGTTCCGCACATTTACGTTTTCACCATAGCGCTCCAACAGACCATCGTAGTCGCTGTCCGGGTCAGCCTGCGCCCGGAAATCTGCTCGCGCTGCGTCGATCATTTCATCGCTATACGGCACGCCAACAAACGCATTGGTCTCCATAAGTTCGCCGATATATTCTCCATCCAGAGGCGTCATTTCGAGATATCCGTATTTCGGCATGATGGATTCCGGGACAACAGATTGCGGGTCGCGCAAGTGGTCCAACTGCCAATCATCCGAATAGCGGCCCCCGACGCGGGCGAGATCCGGCCCGGTCCG
>CAZCOX010000265.1:0-4349 GCA_964500115.1 uncultured Rhodobacterales bacterium | reverse complement strand
TGGCGATCATCAGCGCCTGTACCATCTGGGGGCTGTCTCCACTCTTTTACAAAGCGTTAAGCGATGTGCCTCCGCTGGAGGTTTTGGCGCATCGCACGGTTTGGTCGCTTGTTTTCTTCGCAGCCGTCCTGGCCCTGCAATCACGCCTGTCCGAGCTGTGGTATGCGCTGTCGCATCGGCGGATAGCGCGAGTGATCATCTTTTCCTCGGCCATGATTTCGGTGAACTGGTTCCTGTTCATCTGGGCGATCCAGGTGGGCCGCACGACGGAATCGTCATTGGGCTACTATATCTTTCCGCTGGTCGCGGTTCTGATCGGACGGGTCTGGCTGGGAGAGCGACTGGCGCGCATGCAATGGGTTGCGGTCGGATTGGCCGCTGTTGCGGTTCTGGCGCTGACCATCGGTTTGCAGATCGTCCCGTGGATATCCCTGGTGCTTGCAACCACCTTCGGCCTCTACGGATTGGCGAAGAAAGGGCTGTCGTTAGGACCGGTTGCGTCGGTCACGGCGGAGGTGATGATCCTGACGCCGCTTGCAGCGTTTTGGCTCGCGTCCCTGCATTCCAATGCGGGCGGCGGAGCATTCGGAGCCGACTTGGTCACGACCGCCTTGCTGATTGCCGCTGGTCCGATGACGGCATTTCCGCTTATCCTGTTTTCCTATGGCGCGCGGCGTCTGGCGATGGCCACCGTGGGCGTCGCGCAATACATCAACCCGACGCTGCAATTCCTCTGCGCAGTTGTGATCTTTGGCGAACCATTCGGCACGGTGCATGCGGTTGCCTTTGCGCTAATCTGGACGGCGCTTGCGATCTATTCCGCCAGCGCCTTTGGTCAGGACAAGGCGCGGCGCAAGGCGGCGATGGTGTCAGAGGCTGAGGTTGTTGTACCCACAAAGTCCAGCAGCGATGCATCGGCAAACCCATAATCGACTACGTGTGTCAGCAGTCCTGACAGCGGTGCCCAGTAGTCTTCGACACTCAACAGGTAGATCGGTTTGGAATGCAGCCCTAGCTGTCGCCAAGTGAGCACTTCGAAAAATTCGTCCAGCGATCCGGCGCCACCGGGCAAAACCACGATGGCGTCCGCATTCATCACCATAACCTTTTTGCGCTCATGCATGGTTTCGGTCACCACAAACCGGGTCAGGTCGGTCTTGCCGACCTCACGCTCCAGCAAGTGGGTTGGGATCACGCCAAAGGTGTCTCCACCCGCATCTTGTGCGGCACGGGCCGTGATGCCCATCAGGCCAACATCCCCCGCGCCATAGACCAACCGCCACCCTGCCTCCGCAATCGCACGCCCCAGGGCTTCTGCCTCACGCGCATAGGCCGGGTGTGTTCCGGCGCGTGAGCCGCAATAGACACAGATCGATTTCGTTGTCATGGGGGCGGTCCTTTGCATGCGGCCATGTGAGTTGCCTCGTGATACAGGCGCTGCTAGACACGCTCAACTGCGAGAGTGGCCAAAGAACATTGGTTTGCAAACACCTGGGATGACATGAGCAAATTTGCGTTGGCGAAAGGCGCGTCCGGACTTGTGTTGGGCGGCGTCGCAGCGGTGGGTGCCGTTGCGGTCGGGCTTTATGTCAGCGGTAATTTGTTCCCGACGACCGAGCCGGAGGCGCCGGTTGTCGAACCCGTCGCAGAAGCGCCAGTCGTTGTTCCTACTGAGCCCGAAACCACAGAAGATCAAGTGGTGGTGGCCGAACCCGAAGCGCCAGTTGTGGTGGAGCCTGAGCCCGAGGTCGCTGCCACGCCAGATCCCGAACCAACGGTAGAAACGGTCGCGCCGGACCCGGAAGTGGCTACGGCGCCAGAACCTGAACCGCCTGTCGAAGTCACCAAGCCGGAACCAGACGTTGCTGTTGCGCCAGAACCCGAGGTACAGGAAGACGTGGCGGACGCTGAACCGGCACCCGAAGATGTTGCGGCGGTGGCAGAACCGGAAACCCCGGTTGAAGAGGTGGTCGAAGCACCGGAACCTGCGCTGCCTGATCTTGCAGCACCCGGGTTCGACATCGTGCGAGTTGCGCCCGATGGTCAGACGTTGATTGCAGGCACGGCCCGCGACGCGGGCGATGTTCTGATCTTGCTCGATGGCAAAGAGGTTGGTCGCGCGACCGTTGACGGCTCTGGCAAATTCGTGGCGTTTGTGGACTTGCCACGCAGCGATGCGCCACGCGTCGTAAGCCTTGTGTCAACGCGGGGTGCAGATCGCGCGGAAAGCGACGATCAGGTGATCATCGCGCCATCGGTTCAGGTGGCCGAAGTACAAGAACCGGAAGAAGCGCCGGTCGAAGCACCAGCGACTGTCGACGTTGCCGAAGCCGCACCGGAACCGGATACGCCGGTGATAGAAGACACAGCCGTGGCCGTGGATGAAGAGGGTGAGGGTCCTGTCGTTACCGCTGTTGAGCCAGAAGTCAGCGCCCCCGTTGCAGTTGTTGAAGCTGAGGCAACCGACCAGCCAGAACCTGTCGTCGCGGCGTCGGAACCTGCTGTGCCGACGGAGCCAGCGCCAGAGCCAGAACTGGAAGCGCCCGAAATCGTTGTCGCCGAAGCCGCGGAACCTGTGGCGCCTGCGGTGATCCTGTCAACGCAGGACGGTGTCGAAGTCTTGCAGTCGGCAGGGGCCGGGCCACAAACGCTCGACCAGATCGCGCTCGATGCCATCACCTATGAAACCGCGCAATCCGTGACCTTAACGGGGCGCGGCACGAGCGATGAATTTGTCAGGGTCTACCTGAACAATCAGCCTGTGCTGACCACCGAAGTGGGATCGGACGGGCGCTGGCGCGCCGATCTTCCGGATGTTGACACAGGCACATATACGCTGCGTGTCGATGCGGTGGATGCGACCGGCGATGTGACCTCGCGCGTGGAAAGCCCGTTCCGCCGCGAAGACCCGGTGGCGCTGGAAGCGGCGATCGACCGGGCCGAAGCTGCAACGGTGATCCAGGTTGTGACGGTTCAACCGGGCAATACGCTCTGGGCCATTGCGCGGGACCGCTATGGCGACGGACCGGCTTACGTCAAAGTTTTTGAGGCCAACCGGGATCGCATTCGCGACCCTGACCTTATCTATCCGGGGCAGGTCTTTTCGATCCCCGATTAACCCCCTGTCATATCGCTGTGATTTTCTCGGTCTAACTCTGCGACACCACTGCATATTGCGGGGGTTGCCCCTTTGGATCCGCGATATATAGTAGTGTTTAACGACCGGGGCGGGGCTCCCGTCCTGACGCTGGTATGAGGCAGACAGGGCAGGAGACGAGTCCCCCGATGGATGGCAATTTCAGAACAGCTTTCGTGCGCGAACCGGGCGCGCTCAGGCATCACCCGGCGCTGGTGCTGAATGCGGATTACCGACCGCTCAGTTACTATCCGCTGTCGCTGTGGCCGTGGCAGGATGCGGTCAAAGCGGCCTTTCTCGACAGGGTGGATATCGTCGCCGAATATGACGAAGTGGTCCGCAGCCCGTCGATGACGCTCCGAATACCGAGCGTCGTGGTGCTGAAAGACTACGTCAAACCGCAAAAGCGCGTGGCCTTCACGCGCTTTAATCTTTTTTTGAGGGATGAATTCCGGTGCCAGTATTGCGGCGCGAAGGGTGATCTGACTTTTGATCATGTCGTGCCGAGGGCCTCTGGTGGAATCACGTCATGGGAAAACGTGGTTGCGGCATGTTCGCCCTGCAACCTCAAGAAGGGGTCCAAGAGCCTGCGTCGTGCGGGTCTGGCGTTGCGCAAACCGCCCCGGCAACCGGGCGCGCAGGAGTTGTTGAACATGGGCCGCAAGTTTCCGCCCAACTACCTGCATGATAGTTGGATGGATTTCCTTTATTGGGATGCCGAGTTGGAGGCATAACTTGGGTTTGGTGCGTGAAATCACGCACCCTACGGGAGCGCCGTCGGCAGACCGCGGGGTGGCGTCTTTGGGTGGAGCGGCGTGGTTTATGGTGGCCAAGTTCGCACGACATACGAACGTTGCGCGCACGGCGAACAATCGCCAGCCCGGGGGGCGGTCTGGCGATAGCGCGGGCACCTTTGGTGCTATTCCGCGCTGATGGGGCGATGCCCGGTTCTTCAAAAAAGAGGTGACGTCACCTGAGTTGGGTGGACGTCCTCTCCCCCGTGCAGAGCCGCTTTCGAAAGCGGCTCCGAACCTGTACCTCGGGATGAGGCCTGATGAGACGCGTCTCTCATGGTCTGAACGCGATGCGTCCGCAGAGAGAGGGTGGTCACTTGGGGTGCCCCGCCGAAAGGCGAGGCGGGTGTCGAATTCGATGGCGGGGGTTATCCGAGGGCATGGTTAAGCGGGTCGGAATAGACAGCGCGGTGGGACCG
>CAZCOX010000264.1:0-4352 GCA_964500115.1 uncultured Rhodobacterales bacterium | reverse complement strand
GTGTCGGCGGTGTGGGTCGCGAAAGGCGGCTTGATTTGGATACCATCGCATGGCGTTGCGGAAGGGTTTGCAACTCCGCTACACGCGCGCCAGCCAGAAATACGGACCATCGCACTTTCCAAACGCTATATGGTCCGACTATCCGAAAACCCGCAACCACCTGGCGTGGAAGAGTTTTCGAAAACTCTTCCCACAGACATCAACGTCTGTGCCAAGCGAATTACAATCCGCTTGGCGCTTTGAAGCTCAGCCAATAATGGCGTTCAACGTTTCCGAAGGGCGCATCACTTTCGCCGTTTTGGCTGGATCCGTGTGGTAGTAACCGCCCAAATCCGTCGCACCGCCTTGGGCCGACGCCAATTCAGACACGATGGCACCTTCTCCATCTGACAATGCTTTTGCGATTGGTGCGAAGTGCTCCGCAAGTTCCGCGTCTTCGGACTGAGCCGCAAGAGCCTCAGCCCAGTAGCGCGCAAACCAGTAGTGGCTATCACGGTTGTCAGGTTCGCCAACCTTGCGAGACGGGGAACGGTTTTCGTCAAGGATGCCTTGTGTGGCCGCGTCGACGGCTTTGCCTAAGACTCGCGCTTTCTCGTTGCCGCGCGCATCTGCGAGGAACTGAAGACTCTCACCCAAGGCGCAGAATTCGCCCAAGCTGTCCCAGCGCAAATGGTTTTCCTGTTGCAACTGCTGAACGTGCTTAGGCGCAGAACCGCCCGCACCGGTCTCAAAAAGACCGCCACCCTGCATCAGTTTAACAATCGACAGCATCTTGGCGGATGTGGCCAGTTCAAGGATCGGGAACAGGTCGGTCAGGTAGTCGCGCAACACATTGCCAGTGATGGCGATAGAGTTTTCGCCTCTGCGAATGGTCTCTAGCGATGCGCGTGTCGCCTCTCGCGGGGCCATGATCTTGAAAAGGTCAGTCACACCTTTCGCTTCGAGGATCGGCTTTACATAGGCGATCAGCTCCGCATCATGTGCGCGTGTCTCGTCCAGCCAGAAGATCGCTTCGCAGCCTTCCGCTCTCTGGCGATCAATCGCCAGCTGAACCCAATCCTCAATAGGCGCTTTCCGTGTCGAGGCAGAACGCCAAATGTCGCCAGCTTCGACGTCATGTGCGTGCAAGACTGTCCCGTCGTCGAGGATCATTTTGATCGTGCCATCGACGGGCGCTTCGAAAGTGGTGGGGTGAGAACCGTATTCTTCGGCTTTCTGCGCCATCAGACCGATATTCTGCACCGTGCCAGCCGTGGCAGGGTCAAGCTTGCCGGTTTCTTTGAAATACGAAATCGTCTCGTCGTAAACCGGCGCGTAGGAATTGTCCGGAATTACGCAATTTGCGTCGGCTTCTTTCCCGTCGGGCCCCCAACCTTTACCGCCAGCCCGAATGAGCGCGGGCATGGAGGCGTCGATGATAACATCGGACGGAACATGCAGGTTTGTGATACCCTTGTCGCTATCCACCATATACATCGGCGGTTGGTCCGCCATAACCTTTTCGATCTCGGCTTTGATCGCGGCATGGCCATCAACACGTGCAAGTAAATCACCGAGGCCGGAATTCGGGTTAACACCCAGTTCCGCCATCTCATCCCCGAACTTGTCAAACACAGGTTTCAGGTACGCTTTGACAGCATGGCCAAAGATGATCGGGTCCGAGACCTTCATCATCGTGGCCTTCATATGCAGCGAAAACAGCGTGCCGTCTACTTTGGTCTGCGCAATCTGTTCTTCCAGAAACGCACCAAGGGCTTTGGCAGACATAAATGTGGCGTCTACCACTGTGCCCGCCGGATAGCTCAAACCATCTTTCAGCACGGTTTCTGAACCGTCCTTGCCGACAAGCACGATTTTTGCACCTGTTTCGGCTGTAAGCGTGGCAGACGTTTCGTTGGAGCGGAAATCGCCGCCTGACATTGAAGAGACTTTTGTCTTGCTGTCAGCCGTCCAATCCCCCATGCGATGCGGGTTGTTTTGCGCATAGGCTTTTACGGCTTTCGCTGCGCGACGGTCTGAGTTGCCTTCGCGCAGAACCGGGTTCACGGCAGAGCCCTTGATCGTGTCATACCGCGCGCGAATTTCTTTTTCGGCGGCGGTCTCTGGGGCTTCCGGGTAATCCGGCAAATTGTAGCCTTGCCCCTGCAGTTCTTTGATCGCCGCAACAAGCTGCGGCACCGAGGCCGAAATGTTTGGCAGCTTGATCACATTGGCTTCGGGTGTTTTCACAAGCTGGCCCAGCTCTGCGAGGTCGTCAGACTGGTGCTGCGCATCGGTCAGATTTTCGGGGAATGTGGCAATGATACGTCCAGCGAGCGAAATATCCTTTGTTCCGACGCTTACACCTGCTGCGCTTGCGAATTTCTGGATGATGGGCAGGAAAGACGCCGAGGCAAGCTCGGGCGCTTCGTCGACTTTTGTGTAAATGATGTCGGGGGTGGTGTTGTCTGCCATGGGTCACGCCTTTCTAGGATTTGCCCCTGCATTAGGGGAAACCGGGCGAGTCGTAAACAGCATACTGTGGTATACATTGCCGCAATTGGGCGGGTCTGGGGCCTTTAGGTCGTCACGAAATCAATTTGCCCATTCGACACAATTGCAGCTGTCAGTCGGCCGGTTGCATAGGCACCAGTATCGATTGAGATGACGCCATCTTTGCTGCGAGGTTCGTCAACAATGGTGTGCCCGTGGATGATCCAGAACCCATCAGTGCGCGGTCTCCGTCGAAAATCCTTGTGACCCCAGATGAACGTATCCGGCGCATGTTGATCAAGCGGCAACGACGGGTCAGCGCCCGCATGGACAACGGCAACGTTGCCAGACCAACCTATACATTCGATCTGGTTAACCCACTTCACCAGATCTTCGCCCATCGCGTCGAAAAGCGCATCGCGGGCGCGTGCAAGCGCGTCCTCTCCCGAGGTTTCGGTCACGCCGGAAATTCCAAAACTGGCAAGCGTCTGCAAACCACCATTGCGCATCCATCGGCGCCCGTCTGTGCCCGGCGATCGAAGGAAATTCATCATGAGCTGCTCATGATTGCCCATAATCGGCGTGATGTTCGGATGCTCTTTTACAAAGCGCAGCACATCTGCACTTTGTTCGCCGCGGTCAATCAAGTCGCCAACGCAAATAATGGATTTGTCCTGCGGCAGCTGTTCGACCAACTTGACCAACAGATCGAACCGCCCATGCACATCCCCGATTACGGAAAATGTGGTGTCCGGGGTGATCGGGGGAAAGGTGACCGGGGCGGGCGTCTGTTGGTTTCTGCCAAAGAGCGTTGGGATCTTCATGTACTTCATCTAGTAGCCTGGACGACCAACTGCCAGTATTTTGGGCAAAACAACAGGGGAATGACGGCGCAGAATTGTCACGCCGGGCGCATTGCGCGATGACCTGTTCGTTGGATTTATGCTAGGCGCGTTGCAGATGGCCGGAATAATGGACGACAAACCTTTATGAAACATGTGCTTGTCACCGGAACGGCTGGTTTTATCGGTTACCATCTGGCGCGTTTGTTACTTGTCGAAGGATTCACCGTCCACGGCTACGACGCGATCACCGATTACTATGATGTAACGCTGAAACATCGGCGGAACCAGCGGTTGCTGCAATCGCCAAACTACAGTTTCACGCAAGCGCTTTTGGAAGAAGAAGGCACGTTTGAACGCGTGTCCGAGGAATTCGCGCCTGACGTTATCATTCACCTCGCGGGGCAGGCGGGCGTGCGATATTCGTTGGAAAACCCGCGCGCCTACCTCGACAGTAACCTGGTCGGCACATTCAATGTATTGGAGGCTGCTCGGCAGCAGCAGGTCAAGCATCTGATGATGGCGTCCACGTCGTCGGTTTACGGCGCAAACGAAGAGATGCCGTTTCGCGAAACCGACAAGGCGGATACCCAGCTTACGTTCTACGCAGCCACGAAGAAAGCCAACGAAAGCATGGCGCACAGCTATGCGCATCTATGGAAAATTCCGACAACCATGTTCCGGTTCTTCACGGTTTACGGGCCGTGGGGGCGGCCCGATATGGCCTTGTTCAAGTTCACCAAGGGGATTTTCGACGGAACGCCGATCGACATCTACAACCACGGCGAGATGTAGCGCGACTTTACCTATGGTGAAGACATCGTACGCGGCATCCGGCTTTTGATGGATGCTATTCCCGGCGGACCCGAAACAGCAGTAGACGGCGACACCTTAAGCCCGGCTGCACCTTATAGGATTGTGAACATCGGCAATTCCGATAAGGTGCGTCTCTTGGACTTTATCGAGGCCATCGAGGCGGAGACGGGACTAAAGGCCAAACGCAACTACATGGACATGCAAAAGGGCGATGTGCACGCC
>CAZCOX010000263.1:0-4365 GCA_964500115.1 uncultured Rhodobacterales bacterium | reverse complement strand
CCAAGGTCGATCCAACGCTGCGCACCCATGCCGACGGCGCCGAAAAACTCAACGCCAACCAGCAAGGCGAGCGCACCCAGATAGGCCACCACCGACATGTTGCGCCAGAACCAGATCGGCACCATGGCGACGATGAACATCAGCGCGAGACCCATCGCAAAGCGTTTGAGCTGCGGTTCGGCCCAGGGCGTCATCGAGCCGCCAGCGACCGAATAGAGCATCAATATGCCCACCGCCGCGATCGCCGTCAGAAGCACGACCAGAGGCCAATTGATGAACAGCATCTTTCGCCAACCCGCCGGAACGGATTTGACCGTATACTCCAGATAACTCATGCGCGGCTCCGCGCGTCGGCTTCGTTCTGTTGCAGCACCTGTTGCAGCCGGTCCTGCTGTTGCCGAATTTGGTCGCGATCTTTCGACGGGTAGGCTTCGAGCGGCGGGTTCTCACCGTAAAGCGCTTGCAAGGTGACGTCTCGTGCAATCGGGGCGGCCGCGCGAGAACCGCCGCCGCCGTGTTCGACGACAACGGAAACCGCGATCTGCGGTTGTTCATAAGGTGCGAAGTTGACGTAGAGCGCATGGTCACGGCGGTTCCACGGCAGGTCTTCGTTGCGCGTCACGCCCCGCGCGCGTTCGGCGGCAGTAATGTTGCGCACCTGGCTGGTGCCGGTCTTGCCCGCCATGCGGTAGGCGTCTTCGATGATACGAGACCCATAGGCAGTGCCACGGCGGTTGTTGCTGACCGAAAACATCGCACGTCGGATCTGGCGCAGGTGATTTTCGTTGAACCCCATGTTTTCGCCGCCCAAGACGGGGCGTTCGATCCCGTCGATACTACGTACAAGGCGTGGCTCTACCGATGTTCCAGTCGCAAGGCGCGCGGTCATCACGGCCAGTTGCAGGGGGGACGACAGGACGTAACCCTGCCCAATCGATGCGTTGACCGTGTCACCGATCCGCCAATCGTCGTTACGCTCGCGCAATTTCCATTCCTTGTTCGGGATCAGCCCTTTCGTAATCGCCGACATGCCGATGGGAAATGCAGAGCCGAGGCCCAGCCGCTTGGCTGTTTCAGCGATGCGGTCGATGCCGACTTTCAGCGCAAGATCGTAATAGTAGACATCGCAACTCTCGCGGAGCGACTGTTCGAGGTTCACGTGCCCATGGCCCGCACGTTTCCAACAATGAAAGCGGCGGCCACCCACTTGCATGTACCCTGGGCAAAAAACGGTTTCGTCAGGCACGACCAATCCCGCTTCCATCGCCGCCAGAACAACAGCCATTTTGAACGTCGACGCAGGCGGATAGGCGTCTTGCACGGTTTTGGACGCGAGTGGGCGGTGATCGTTGTCGCGCAGTTCGCCATAGTCCGCGACGGAAATCCCGCGCACAAACAGGTTCGGGTTGTAAGACGGCGATGACGCGATCCCGAGCAGGTCACCATTTGTGACATCCATGACGACGACAGACGCGCTTTCCTCGCCCAGTCGTGCGTTGATATAGCTTTGCAGCTTGCTGTCGACGGTCAGTTGCAGGTCGGATCCGGGCGTGCCTTCGCGCCGGTCAAGCTCGCGCATGACGCGGCCCACGGCGTTGACTTCGACCCGTTTTGCACCCGCACGTCCGCGCAACACTTCCTCATTGCGGGCTTCGATGCCGACCTTGCCGATCTGGAAACGGGGGATGCGCAGAACAGGGTCAGGTGTTTCATAACGCGCCAGATCGCGTTCGCTGACCGGGCCGACGTATCCCACCACATGGGCAAAGTCGCCGCGACGGGGATAGACGCGGGACAAGCCGACTTCGGGGGTGACGCCGGGCAGGGCAGGGGCGTTTACCGCGACGCGGCTGATATCATCCCATGTGACACGCTCAGCCACGGTGACGGGCAGGAATGGCGCGGAGCGTTCCATCTCTGTCAGGGCACGGTTCAATTCGTCTTCGTCCAGTTCCACCAAAGACGACAGGCGCGAGATGACGTCATCGACATTGCCCGCATCTTCGCGCACCATGGTGATGCGGTAGGAAGGTTCGTTGGCGGCGACAAGCACGCCATTGCGGTCGAAAATTTGGCCGCGCTTTGGCGGGATCAGGCGAATGTTGATCCGGTTTTCTTCGGCCAAGAGGCGAAACTCGTCGGCCTGATCGACCTGCAGGTGCTGCATTCGCAGACCGAGCGCGCCGGCAAAAGCCAGTTGCACGCCGCCCAGGATCACGCCCCGACGCGAGATTTTGCGGATGCTATCCGCTGAATCCTTTGGTGACCGTCTCATATCGCACGTCCCAATCGATCCACATCACCCGGTGCGGCGCGGCGCACGCCCAGGATGAAATAAGATATGCCGACGACCAGCGGGTAGGCGGCAATGGTCATGACAACCTGCACAAAGCTGAGTGTCAGCGCCCCGGGTGTCACGATAAGCACCATAAGAACCGCGCGGTAGATCACGGTGATCACAATCAGGGTACCAGCGAAGGTCAGCCATTCAAGGGCAAAGGTTGTCTCTCGGTCACGACGTTCACGGGATTTGAGCCATTCGGCGGCACAGACAACCAGCACCGACCACAAGCCCGGGGGGCGTTGCAGCATCAGATCGGCAAGCAGCATGACAAGAGCAAGCAGGATAATCGGCACGTAATCCGGGCGGCGGACCGCCCAGGCGAAGGCGAGTGCAGTCAGGATATCTGGCCCGGCCCAGCGTCGGGGCGCTGGGTCGAGGGGCAGCAAGTGGAAAAAGAGGATCAGCAACGCGCAAGCAACAAACATCGCGCGCATGCTCCAGAGGTGAACGAGCGAGCGGTCCATTACTGGCTCACCTCTGCTGTCGGTGCGACAGGCGGCGTTTCCGGCAGGATCAGCGCAGAGGGATTTGACACCCGACGCGCACCGTGATCGCGCAATACGCGCAGGAACTCGAGCCGTTCATAATCTGCCGCGAGTCGTGTGCGCAGCCGCCCACTTGGGTCTTGTGCGACCTGGCCAATCAACAGACCCGGCGGAAACACCTCGCCATCACCCGAGGTCACAATGCGGTCGCCGGGGCGGACCTGATCGGGGTCTTCGAGAAAATCAATAGGTGGGTTTGCAGTGTTGTCACCGACAATCAATGCACGCTGGCCGGAGGGTTGGATGGTCGCCGGAATGCGACTGGTTGCATCAGTGAGCATTATGACCCGGCTGGTATTTGGCCCAACGCCAGAGACGCGGCCTACAAGCCCGGTGCCGTCAACTGTTGCCCAACCGTCAACAATCCCATCACGTGAACCGACATTGATCAAAACGGATTGGCGGAAAGGTGAGCCTGAATCGGCCAGCACCACCCCGGTGATATAGGTTAGGCGCGGGTCGAGGCGTACGTTGTTCAGGTCGCGCAGTTTGGCGTTTTCCTGCTCCAGCTGCAGGGCGGCCTCTTTCCAAGCCGTCATCTGACGCAACTCGCGGCGAAGCTCTTGGTTTTGCTCGTAAATGCGCTGGTAGCTTTGGAAGTCGCGGGCGATATTTACGGCACCCGTCACGGGGGCCATCGCCCAGTCAAAGCTGGGCATTACCGTGTCGATCACGACGGCGCGGAACCGTTCAACGCGGGGGCTGTCGATCCGCCAGAGAAAGAAGAGACCCAGCAAGCACAAAACAACAACCGCCAGCAACAAGCGTCGCAGCGGTGTGGTGTAGTCTTCGCTGTTTGTCCTGTCCTTTGCCAAGGGCCAACCTCATAAGCGCGACCCGGGGTGGCATGTTCATGTTCGGGTCAGGATGCGCGGTACTGATACATTTGTTCGGCGAAAGGGTGGTCAGATCAACTGTCGTAGTCAATCGCGTGACGCAATTGTTTTTCGTATTCCAGCGCTTTGCCAGTGCCAAGCGCCACGCAGTTCAGGCTTTCGTCTGCGATGGACACCGCCAGACCGGTCTGTTCCCGAAGCGCCAGATCAAGGTCACCCAAGAGCGCGCCACCACCAGTGAGCATCACGCCCCGGTCCACGATATCGGCGGCCAGATCAGGCGGGGTTGCTTCAAGCGCGGTCATGACCGCTTCGCAAATCGCTTGCACCGGTTCCGACAGCGCTTCTGCGACTTGGGCCTGGCTGATCTCGGTTTCCTTGGGAACACCGTTCAAAAGGTCACGCCCCCGGATTTGCATGGAACTGCCACGCCCATCGTCGGGCATGCGCGCCGTTCCGATGGAGGTCTTGATCCGCTCAGCCGTGCTTTCACCCACAAGCAGGTTCTGCTGTCGACGCAGGTAGTTGATGATCGCCTCGTCCATGCGGTCACCGCCGACGCGGACAGAGCGGGCATATACAATGTCGCCGAGCGACAGAACCGCAACTTCCGTGGTGCCGCCGCCAATGTCGACAACCA
>CAZCOX010000262.1:0-4366 GCA_964500115.1 uncultured Rhodobacterales bacterium | reverse complement strand
CTCACAGCATGCTGCCGAGCAAATGCGCTCCCAGAACCGGATGGACTCACGGCGTAGGGGTCACAGAGCGACGGGAACCATCGTTCCCATCAGGCACGCGATCTGGCGCAATTCGCCATCCGTTTCGGCGTAAACCTCTGACGCCACAACCATCAAACGGCGCCCGGGTTTGATAACCCGGCCTTTGGCAATCAGACGGTCGCCTTGGGCCGGTGCGAGCAAATTGATTTTGATTTCAGCGGTCATGATTTCTTGCGTCTCGGGAATGAGCGTAAGCGCGGCATAGCCCGCCGCGCTGTCTCCGATCGAAAAGGTCAGACCAGCATGGCCAAAGCCTTGCTGTTGTTGCGACCCTTCGAGAATGGGCGCGGCGATCTCTGCCTTGCCCTCGCCTGCCGAGCGCAGCGTTGCGCCCAAGGTTGTCATCATCGATTGCTGGTCGAAGCTGGATTGAATTCTGGGGTCGATGCTCATCGCGCCACAGGATCACGGGTGCGCGTGTCTGACAAGGGGGTCGCGCGTGGCATCGGAAACCGGGAGGGCCGAGGGCCGGTCAGAATGGCCTCTGCATCTAACGCCATCAGGCTGCTTAGAGCTGGATGGGTGCAAGCGAGACCACCAGTATACGCCCCATAGGCGGGCATCATCAGCCGCGTTTGGTCAACCAGAAAGCAAGGTCGCGTCAAGTTTCGCCCGCGGAGCGCCAAGGTTGCTTTGGGGTGATAGTGGCCCGAAACTTCACCTGCGCGCGCGTCTGTTTGCGCGATGTGCTGGAAATGCAGAGGGCCGATTGTGGTTTTTGCAAGATGCCTGCCCCCCAGCTCGATTGGGCCTGGGTCGTGGTTGCCTTCGATCCATACCCAATCCAGCCCGGCTTGCAGCGCCGTCAACGTGAGTTGATCGCCGCGTGGCAGGGCATTTTGAACGTCAAGCGTGTCGAAACTATCGCCAAGACAAATGACTTTTCGTGCGGCTGTCGCCTGAAGGTCCGACGCCAAGCGAGTTAACGTCTCTTGTGTTTCGTAGGGAGGAAGTTGTGCACCGCCAAAACGTGCCGCGCGCGTAGACTTGCCTAGGTGCAGATCGGACACCACCAAGAGCTGCTCGGCAGGCCAAAAGAGCGCGCCGCTGGGCAGCGCACATAGAGTCTCGTCTTGAAAGATGAACCGAAGCTCGTTCATGATTTGTTCATCTCTGAACTCTGGGGTTATGGCAAGGGGGCAAACCGGTGACCTTAGAGCATTGCAGGCACAACCTGATCCGGTGGTCGGTGCCCGTCAGCAAAGGTTTTCACGTTGATGATGACCTTTTCGCCCATCTCCATCCGCCCTTCGAGCGTGGCCGAGCCCATATGCGGCAGCATCACCACGTTGGGCATGTCGCGAAGTTCGGGTGCGCCGCGAGGTCCGTGTTCGTAGACGTCAAGACCTGCACCGGCGAGTTCACCAGATTTTAACATCCGCGTTAGTGCATTTTCATCAACGACCTCGCCACGGGACGTGTTCACAATCACCGCGCTTGGTTTGAGGAGCTTCAGGCGGCGCGCATTAAGCAAGTGAAACGTTGACGGCGTATGGGGGCAATTAACAGAAACAACGTCCATGCGGGCGACCATCTGGTCTAGGCTTTCCCAATAGGTCGCCTCTAACGCATCTTCGATTTCAGGGCGCAGGCGACGGCGGTTGTGATAGTGAATTTGCATGCCAAACGCTTTGGCACGGCGCGCAACTGCTTGGCCGATCCGACCCATTCCAAGAATGCCCAGGCGACGGCCACCCAGCCGTCCACCCAGGAACGCGGTCGGTGCCCAGCCTTCCCACGCGCCTTGCTGCATGACACTGAGCCCCTCTTGAATGCGGCGGGTGACGCCCAGCATCAGGGCCATCACCATGTCGGCGGTGTCTTCGGTCACGACACCCGGCGTGTTGGACACCAGAATACCCCGACTGCGCGCAGTATCGACGTCAATGTGATCAACGCCGGCGCCGTAATTTGCAATCAGGCGCAATTGATCGCCAGCCTGGCCAATCAAGCCCGCATCAATGCGGTCGGTGACTGTTGGGACCAGCACATCGGCCCGTTTGACGGCTTCGACCAACTCAGATTGCGTCATGGGGGTATCGATGTCCCGCAATTTGATGTCGAAAAGCTCTTTCATTCGGGTTTCCACAGCATCCGGCAAGCGTCGCGTCACAACAACACTCAGACGTTTTGATGGCATCTCTGCGGTCCCCCTACTTTCCCGTCATCGCGGCTTTTGGCAGAGTGTCCCAAAGGCGCGGCAGGCACAAGAACCTGCCCGGAAAAACCGAAAAATCAGTGCATTGAGGCGCGTAGGATGAGCAGGCTTTCTTTGCGAAGGGTAATTGCGACGTTGACCGGCGCTGCGGTCATCGGCGGTATGGGCTGGATGACGCCGGTTGGTGCGGCCGAACGCGGTTCGGTCACCAACCTACCGATCCCAAGATTTGTGTCGATGAAAGCACACGAAGGCAATGTGCGGCGCGGGCCGTCTTTGTCGCACCGGATCGATTGGGTTTACAAAAGGCGCAACATGCCCTTGGTGATCACCGCAGAGTACGGGCATTGGCGCCGCGTTCAGGATCGTGACGGGGCAGGTGGCTGGGTACATTATGCTCTGCTGTCCGGGGATCGCACGGCAATCATCGAAACCGACATGCTAAACCTCTACGCGCGCCCGGATGCGTCTACTCAGGTCAACGCGCAGCTGGCATTGGGCGTGATCGCCGAAGTCCGTCAATGCCAACTGGATTGGTGCGAACTCAGCGCGGGCGGGTATCGCGGCTGGGCGCCGAAAGGCAATTACTGGGGCGTCACACCAGACGATATCTTTGATTGATCACGCCTCGCTCAGGCCGCTTGATGCATGAAGATCGCTGCTTCTGAGGCAGACAGATTGCGACGGGCAAATGCACCGTAGCTGTGCGGGTTGTGCTCGACTTGAGGAAGCATGCTGAGCAAGCGCCCCTTGTCTTCGCTGTCCAACGTGGAAAGGGCTGCGTTGCCGGGGTGGAAGCTTTCGGATTCCACGCCATTGGCAAACAGGATTTCATGCTGCGGCAGGAGCATATGAACATAAGTCACTTCGCGTGCTTGCAGATCAACGGCAACGCTTTGGTGATCAATCAGATCGCGTGCCGCAACGAGTACCTCGGGTGAATTGAAGAGGTCGAGCGCGATCCGGCCCTTCACCAGCATCCGGTGTTCCGGTGAAACCAGGAGGTCTTCGTCAGGTTCATCCAACCCAAAGGCCCCCGCGCGGATGCGGATCGGGCGAAGCTTGGGCATAGCAAACAGTCTGGCACCACTCATGCGACGCTGGCCCATCCATTGGATTGGTTGGCAGCCGTTGTCTTTGGTCTGGACGAGGTCGCCTTCGCGCAGGTCGCGGATTGGGCAGTCACCATTTGGCGTGCGGATGCGCGTATCGGGTGTGAAACATATGACAGCGCCCTGATGCTCCGCTATGCTTTGAGGCAGGGCGTTTGACAACGTCGTATGCACAATCCAAAGGTCCCGGTGTTTCGGTGGGACGGCGTTGAGAAACATCAAAATCGGCGGTTTGCTCGTGCCTGATTCAATCAGCGTGACAGTATAGGTCGCCTCACCATCGGTTACGACAAACGACTTGTCGGTGACAGGATGATCGATGGCCACCTTGCCAAATTCGTTGGTCTGCTCGATGGCGTCGCCAACCAGTTTTCGCACCATACGCGCGGCGCGCTTGCGCCGATCCGCTTCGCCTTCGGCGTCGTTCAATCGCAACAGATCATTCGGGCCATCCACCCGAATTGCATCCCCTTCCCAGCTCCAGGCCGCGCCCACATTCAAGAAATCGACTGGGGCCGATTGCAATGTGTCTATCGTGGTTTGCGACCAGGAGATGACGAACGTGCCGTGATAAGCCGTTCCCATATTACCCGCTTGCCTGCTCTTTTTTGTTTTTTGTCAGGGTAGCCAAGCGGATTGGCTTTGACAGGCAGTTTTTCGCTTAAGACACGTGAAAGTTGAAAAACGTCTTGCCAGCGTGATTCTTTCGCAACGGTTGCCGCTGCGGCAACCTATTCTGCAGGTTTGAACCCTACGATCAATTGCCTGAGACCGATCATAGCTCCGACGAAAATGGCCACAAACGTCACTGGTGCGCTAAACGCGAGAAGGGAAAATGCGCTGATGCTTTGGGCAACAGTGCAGCCCAAAGCGATAACCGCACCGGCTCCCATAAGCGCTGCACCAAAGATCTGACGGCGCAACTCGCGCGGGTCTTCGCAGGCTTCCCAACGGAAGTGACCCTTGATCAGGGAGCCTATGAAAGCGCCGCACCAGACGCCTGCAACCGATCCTA
>CAZCOX010000261.1:2896-4425 GCA_964500115.1 uncultured Rhodobacterales bacterium | reverse complement strand
ATTCATCGGCGACCGCTTCTACTCTCCCACTGCGCGTGTGGTTGCTGTGATCTGTCTGATTGTGGCGTCGACGACGTACGTGATTGGTCAGATGACAGGTGTTGGCGTTGCCTTCGGTCGCTTCCTTGAAGTGTCCAACACAACGGGTCTCTTGATCGGTGCCTGTGTGGTTTTCGCTTACGCTGTTTTCGGCGGCATGAAGGGTGTGACCTACACGCAGGTGGCGCAGTATGTTGTTCTGATCATGGCCTACACGATCCCCGCGATCTTTATCTCGCTGCAGCTGACTGGCAATCCGGTTCCGGCGCTGGGTCTCTTTGGAGATCACGCAGCTTCTGGCACACCTCTGCTGCAGAAGCTGGACCAGATCGTCGCTGAATTGGGCTTTAACGAATACACAGCCCACCACGCCGACACGTTCAACATGGTTCTGTTCACCCTGTCGCTGATGATCGGTACAGCGGGTCTGCCCCACGTGATCATGCGCTTCTTTACCGTTCCCAAAGTGGCTGACGCCCGTTGGTCTGCGGGTTGGGCGCTTGTCTTCATCGCGCTTCTCTACCTCACAGCGCCTGCTGTTGGTGCGATGGCCCGCCTGAACATCACCGAAATGATGTGGCCGAATGGCACGTCCGGCGAGCCAGTGTCTGTCGAGATGATCGAAAGCGACTCGCGTTACGACTGGATGGCAACGTGGCAGCAAACCGGCCTTCTGGGTTGGGAAGACAAGAACGGTGACGGTCGGATCGCGTATTTCAACGACAAGAACCCTGAATCCGTAGCAGCGGCTGAAGCGGCTGGCTGGGGTTCGGAAAACGAGCTGACCAAGTTCAACCGTGACATCCTTGTTCTGGCCAATCCCGAGATTGCGAACCTGCCAAGCTGGGTGATCGGTCTTGTGGCGGCAGGTGGCCTTGCGGCGGCTCTGTCCACCGCCGCGGGTCTGTTGCTGGCGATCTCGTCTGCTGTGTCTCACGACCTGATGAAGGGTCAGCTGACGCCGAATATCTCGGAAAAGGGTGAGCTCTTGTCAGCGCGGATTGCGATGGCTGTGGCGATTGCGGTTGCGACCTATTTGGGCCTCAACCCTCCGGGCTTTGCGGCGCAAACGGTGGCGCTGGCCTTTGGTCTGGCGGCAGCCTCGATCTTCCCGGCACTGATGATGGGCATCTTTACGAAGGTGAACAACAAAGGTGCGGTTGCCGGTATGCTGGCCGGTCTGGGTGTGACCCTGCTCTACATCTTCCTGCACAAGGGCTGGTTCTTTATCCCGGGCACCAACAGCTTCACCGATGCTGATCCGCTCCTGGGGACTGTAAAGTCCACCTCGTTCGGTGCGATCGGTGCGATGGTTAACTTCACCGTTGCCTTCACCGTGTCCAAGATGACCGCTGCGATCCCGAAAGAGATCGAAGAGCTGGTCGAGAGTGTGCGCGTGCCACGTGGCGCAGGTGCGGCTCAGGACCACTAAGCGTGATGCGCCGTGATTGTTGCGGCGCGTCCCTTTGCAAGACCCGTCCCGCGCCGGA
>CAZCOX010000261.1:0-2796 GCA_964500115.1 uncultured Rhodobacterales bacterium | reverse complement strand
ATGCCCGCGTGTCATCGATCTGCGTGGCCGAGGGCGACACGCTTGTCGGCATTGCAACGGTGCGCGATGTGTCGGGCAAGGTGGTAGGCGACGGGTTGTCATTAGACACGCCCGTGTCGCGGATCATGACGGCAAACCCGGTCACCCTGCCCCCGACCGCCATCGGGTCAGACGTGCTGCACCTGATGATGGAACGGCGGATCGGCCATGTGCCGGTCACGCAGGCGGGCAAGCTCTTGGGGATTGTCACACAAACCGATCTGACGCGGTTTCAAGCGGTGAGTTCTGCGGAGCTTGTTTCCGAGATCGCTCGCGCGGGAAATGCTGACGAAATGGCCCGTGTGACGGCCCGTATCCCGCAACTGTTGGCGCAACTGGTGGCCAGTGGAAACCGGCATGAAGTGGTTACTCGGCTGATCACCGACATTGCCGACACGGCCACACGCCGGTTACTGGCTTTGGCCCAAGACACGCTTGGCCCGGCACCGGTGCCATACCTGTGGCTCGCCTGCGGCAGTCAGGGTCGCCAGGAGCAAACCGGCGTCAGCGATCAGGACAACTGCCTGATGCTGGATGACAGCGTGACGGATGCTGACATGTCGTATTTCCAAGACCTTGCTCGGTTTGTTTGTGACGGGCTGAACACCTGCGGGTATGTTTATTGCCCAGGCGACATGATGGCGACGAACCCGCGCTGGTGTCAGCCAGTGCGCATCTGGCGCGACTATTTTGCGGGCTGGATCAAGACGCCAAACCCCGAGGCGCAGATGCTGGCCAGCGTGATGTTCGACCTGCGCCCCATCGGTGGCACGACCGCGCTGTTCGAAGATCTGCAGGACGGCACGCTGCGCAACGCATCGGCCAATTCGATCTTTGTCGCGCATATGGTGTCGAATTCGCTGAAACACACGCCGCCCTTAGGGCTCTTGCGCGGGTTCGCGACAATCCGGTCGGGCGAGCACAAGAACCAGATCGATCTCAAGCACAACGGCGTGGTGCCGGTTGTCGATCTGGGCCGCATCTACGCGCTGCAGGGCAAGTTGACAGCCGTCAACACAGTGGCACGTTTGGAGGCAGGGATCGCCGCAGGTGTGCTAAGCACGTCTGGCGGTCAGGACCTGAAAGATGCCTATGATCTGATTGCGGAAACACGGCTGGAACATCAGGCGGCACAGGTGCGGGCTGGCGAAAAACCGGACAATTATCTAAGCCCGTCTGACCTGTCGGATTTTGAACGCAGTCACCTGCGAGATGCGTTTGTGGTGATCCGGTCGATGCAATCCGCCGTGGGGCACGGGCGCGGCATGCTAAGCTGACGCGCGAGGGGGAGGAGGACGTATGTTTTTAGAACTGATTGGTGTGATTGTCGCCGGGATCGCCGGTGCGGGCGTGATGATGCTGATCACCCGCGCGACAGGTGGACGCTTGCCCAAATGGATGGTGCCGGTTGCGGCGGGTGCTGCGATGCTGGGCACGACAATAAGCAGCGAATACAGTTGGTTTTCGCGCAGCTCTGGCAACCTTCCGGACGGCCTTGTTGTCGTTGAAACGGGCGAAAGCAAAGCGTTCTATCGGCCCTGGACCTATGTCGTGCCCTATCGCGACAAGTTTATCGCGCTCGATCAGGCCAATATCCGGGCGAACACCGATAACCCCGATCTGTTCCTGGCCAACCTCTATTTCTATGGCCGCTGGGCGACCGTTAAATCGGTCGAAGTCATGGTGAATTGTGCCACTGGTGCCCGCGCCGATCCGGCAACGGGGGATGGCGGCGACCCTGTTTGGCGCGATGTCGGTGTGGATGACCCGATCGTCACCGGGGTGTGCGAGGAAGCGTGAGATGAGCCTGTCCAACCTCAGCCTGCGGTTGCGCGTCTTTCTGTTCTTCTGCCTGTTGGGTCTGGGCGGACTGGCCGCCGTGATTGTCTCGCTCTGGTTCGGGTATGGCCGAGCGGTGGACACAACGGTCGCGAACGGATTTACCTTTGCAGCCATTCTGGCGGCGTTTCTGATCCTCGCGCTGACGGTCAGCATCTGGCTTTTGTTCGATGAAAACGTGGCCAAACCGATTGAACGATTGGCCGCAGAGATGCGCACGCGAGCGCATGCTGGTGTCGACAGCGCGCTTGATCTGAAAGCCGCGCGATACCTTGGCGACCTGGCCCCTGCTGCATCCGCCGTGACGCGACAGTTGAACGATACCGCGCTCAGCACGGCGCAGGCGGTGGCAGCGGAAACCGCGCGCTTGAACCTTGAAAAAGAACGGCTGACGGCGCTTTTGACCGAGATTCCAGTAGCAACGATCCTCGTCAATCCGAACGGGCAGATCGCGCTTTACGACGGGCAAGCGGCGGATGTGTTGGCGCAGCTGGGCGTGCCGCGCTTGAACGCACCGATGGAGGAGTATTTCGACCCTGCTTCACTGAAAATGGCAGTGGCCAAGCTGCACAAAACGGGCAAAGACGTGAGTTTTGAAGCGCACTCGCCTGACCAAACCCACAGCTTTGAGGCAAAGCTCAAACCGATGGAGGGTGGCGGTTACCTGATGGTGATCGAGAGCCAGTCGCTTGCCGCGTCACCGGATGCGGCCCGACCACTGGTCTATGACTTTGCCCTTCTGGACAAGCAGAATGCGGCTGAGGCGGCGCATATCAACGACCGGCCTTTGGCGGGTCTTTGCTTTTCGGTCTTTGACACCGAAACCACCGGGCTGTTGCCCCATAAGGATGACATTGTTCAGCTTGGGGCAGTGCGTGTTCTGAACGGGCGGATCATAGACGGCGAAGTGATCAATCA
>CAZCOX010000260.1:4152-4459 GCA_964500115.1 uncultured Rhodobacterales bacterium | reverse complement strand
AGCGCCTCAATCAGGGGGTTAAGCGCCTCTGCACCTGCCTCCCCCGCTGCCTTACCGTACAGCATTGCGTTGTGGTTTCCCTTGATGCGCGCCACGTTGACCATCCCGACCGAACACCCGAGCAACGCCACACCCGGCGCCACCATCTTGGGCATCGACTGGTACCCGCCTTCGGAAATCGCCCGCGCGCCATAGGCTACGCGTTTGCCGCCCTCCAGCAGCTTGGCCACCATCGGATGGTGCTTGAAGCGCTGGAACTCCATGTAGGGGTAAAGATGCGGGTTTTCGTAATTCAGATGCCCAACGA
>CAZCOX010000260.1:0-4116 GCA_964500115.1 uncultured Rhodobacterales bacterium | reverse complement strand
ACGATCCGCCACCCGCATTGGAATTGAGCGGCCAACCCATCGTGTGGGTGACCGACCCTTCCTTGTGTTTCGCGGGATCAATCTCCCAAATCTCTTTCATGCCAAGGCCAAACTTCTGCGGTTCCTTGCCCGCCGAAAGATCGTATTTCGCGATCACCTCTTTCGCGAGGCTCCCGCGCACGCCTTCGCTCAGGAACACGTACTTGCCGTGTAACTCCATGCCCGGCTCATAAGCGGGCCCCGGCGTGCCGTCCGCGTTCTTGCCAAACTCGCCCGCAACAACACCTTTGACACTGCCGTCCTCGGCATAAACCATCTCGGAGCACGCCATGCCCGGGAAAATCTCAACACCTAGCTCTTCGGCCTGTTCGGCCATCCAACGGCACACATTGCCCATCGAGACAATGTAGTTGCCATGGTTGTTCATCAGCGGCGGCATCGGGAAGTTCGGGATGCGCAATTGTCCCGCCTCGCCCAGCATGTAGAAATTATCGTCCTTGACCGGCACGTTCAGCGGCGCGCCCTTTTCTTTCCAGTCCGGGATCAATGCATCCAAACCACAAGGGTCAAGAACCGCACCCGACAGAATATGCGCGCCCACTTCAGAGCCTTTTTCCAGAACGACAACCTCCAGATCGGCGTCCAGCTGTTTCAGGCGAATGGCCGCGGACAGGCCCGCAGGCCCCGCACCCACAATCACCACGTCATATTCCATCGTCTCGCGTGTCGTGTCAGACATCTTCACCACCTAGAAATTCCCGTTCGCGCGAAATAAAGGCCTGTCTTCTGCCGCGTCAATCGGAACGGCACGTTATTCTGCGCAGGCGCGACCCTGCGTCACCCACACATCACGAAACTACACGATCTCCCATCAGATAGCGCGGGCCAGCCCCGAACTGCGCCGCACGATCCTCGGGATTATAAAGTTTACAGGCAGACAGGCTCAGGCAACCACAACCGATACACCCATCCAGCTTGTCCCGCATTTCGGTCAACGCAGCGATCCGCACATCCATCGCGGCCCGGAATTGCGCTGACAATTTGGTCCAATCCGCCTTGGTCGGTGTCCGCTCTTTCGGCAATTGCGCCAAAGCTTCACGAATTTCAGTCAACGAAAACCCAAGCTGTTGCGCAATCAAAATGAAAGACACCCGCCGGATGTCACTCCGCGCAAAGCGGCGCTGCCCACCCGCATTTCGATCCGGATGCAGCAAACCGCTATCCGCGTAGAACCGCACTGCAGACACCGCCACACCTGTGCGTGCCGCAACCGCGCCAATCGTCAAACCCGCCATCGCGAAAAAACCTCTTGATCTCAAGTTAACTTGAGGAATTACAGAGAGTGGGCAAAATCACAAAGGAAAATCTCATGCCTGCTCAAGCAAGCCTCGAACACGTCAACATCACCGTCATCGACAACGCAGAAACCGCCCGTTGGATGGAGGATGTGTTTGGTTGGAAGATCCGCTGGCAGGGCCCCGCGATGAGCGGCATCGGTCACACCATCCACATCGGCACCGACTCACAATATGTAGCCCTCTATTCGCCCAATAATCCAGCAGCTGCACTGCCGGACCGGATTCGCGAAGGCGGCAGGCTCTATCATGTCGCAGTGGTGGTTGATGACCTCATCGAGACAGAAGCCAAAGTGATCAACGCCGGGTTTGAGCCGGAAAACCACGGTGATTACGAACCGGGACGGCGATTCTACTTCTACGACAACAACGGCATTGAGTTTGAAGTGGTCAACTACACCCGCTGATTCCCGCCAATCGGGGCGGATCCCCACTTGCTCTTGGCAGGGTGACACTGTCACTATATGAGCAACGGGTCCGGGCTGGTGCATACTAGCCCGGACCCGTTGTAAAGACGCATAGCCAAGGCGACCCCGATGGACAAACTGCCGATGACGCGCGCAGGCTACTCTGCGCTCGAAAGTGAATTGAAAACGCTCAAATCCGAAGAGCGGCCCGCCATTATTCAGGCGATCGCAGAAGCGCGCGAACTCGGCGATCTCAAGGAAAACGCAGAGTACCATTCTGCCCGCGAAAAACAGGGCTTTATCGAAGGCCGGATCAAGGAACTCGAAGGCGTGCTGGGTCTGGTTGAGGTGATCGATCCGACAACTCTTTCGGGTGCCATCAAATTCGGCGCCACGGTGACACTCGTTGATGAAGACACGGACGAAGAAAAAACCTGGCAAATCGTTGGAGAGCACGAGGCCAACATCGAAAAAGGCCTGCTCAACATCAAATCCCCCATCGCCCGCGCTCTGATCGGCAAAGACGAGGGCGACAGCGTTGAAGTTCGCACACCGGGCGGCGAAAAGTCTTACGAAGTGCTCAAGATCGAATACGTTTAAAGGGCGAGGCGCGCCAATGGCACAGCAAAGCGAGGCAAGCGGCAGCCCAAGCGTCGGTCTAGGACGCGGCGCGCAAGACTCCAGCCGCCTCAGCGGGATCGAACTGACCGCAGCCGCGCTGAGTGTGATCTGGCTTGCCATATCCGTTGCGTTCTTCGTTGTACGCGGAGACGAGGGCACCGATGGCATCCGCTTTCTGCTTGTCCTGATGGTGGTGTTCTTCCCGGTGGGCATGATCTGGGTTGCCGCCATCAGCACCCGGGCCGCCCGCATCATGCGCGCCGAAAGCGCACGCCTGCAAACGGCAATCGATGCAATCCGGCACGCCTACATCACGCAAAATCAGGCGGGTGGTCGCGATCAGCAACCGCACCCGTCTATCTTGAAAAAGCTCGATGAAATCGCCGACGCGCAGAAAAAGGCGGAAACGACGCTGGCGATGTTCACCTCGACCCGCGCCGCCCAAATCGCCGTTCACGCGGCAGCACCCGAGCCGGAAAGCAGCGATCAACCTGCGCTCGCCTTGGGCACACCCGCAGAAGCGCTGCAACCCCCATTGCCGAACAGCGATTTCATCCGGGCGTTGCATTTCCCGGAAACAGCCGACGATCAGGAAGGCTTTGCCGCCCTGCGTCGCGCGTTAAAAGATCGCCCGTCGGCGCAACTGGTGCAGGCCGCGCAAGACGTTCTGACGCTGCTCAGCCAGGACGGCATCTATATGGACGACCTGCGCCCCGACATGGCGCGCCCCGAACTCTGGCGGCGCTTTGCAAAAGGCGAGCGCGGTCGCACGATTGCGGCTTTGGGCGGCGTCCGGGATCGGTCTTCGCTGGCATTGGCATCTGGCCGGATGAAACAGGATCCGATCTTTCGCGATGCCGCGCACCATTTCCTGCGGGTCTTCGACAAAGGCTTTGCCCGGTTCGAAGAAAACGCCAGCGATGCGGAGATCTCTGAATTGGCGGGCACCCGCACGGCCCGCGCCTTTATGCTGCTCGGCCGGGTCACCGGCACGTTCGACTAAAAGACCAAGTTCGACCAAAAGACTTCGTTAACCACATCCAAGTATTTTCTGGACGGGGCCAAGATTTTTCGTACGAAAAATCTTACCCGCCTGAATATCCGAACGACGCGTAGGGAATATAGCGCACCGGATCACCCGGTTTGACATGAACCGCCCCATCCGGAAGTTCGACCAGCCCCTCGGCCCAGCTCAACCCACTGATCCGGCCTGACCCTTCTGATTTGAAGACCTCAACCCGCCCATCGCGCATCCGCGCCCGCAGGTACTCGCGCCGTCCGGGTTTCTTACGCTTTTCAAAAGCCGCGGGCACGTCGAACCCCTGTGGATCAGACCAGCCTGCCCCGGCCATTACCTGCATCGCGGGCCGCGCGAACACCAGCGTGCAAACCAACGCCGCAACCGGGTTGCCGGGCAACCCAAACACCGGTTTGCCCTTCCACAACCCCAGCGCCAAAGGCCGCCCCGGCTTCAATGCAATCCGCCATTCTTGCATGGCCCCGGTTTCGCGAAGCAAAGCGGACAGGTGGTCTTCATCTCCCGCCGAGGCACCGCCGGATGTCAAAATCACATCGGCAGCCGCCGCCGCTTCATCCAGCCGCGCCGCCAAAGCATCCCGCCGATCAGGCGCGCGACCCATATCAACCGCCGCGTAGCCGAACTGTTCACAAAGGCTCAGCAGCATCGGGCGATTGGCATCAAAAATCTGCCCCGCATTGACAGCCGCTCCGGG
>CAZCOX010000259.1:0-4474 GCA_964500115.1 uncultured Rhodobacterales bacterium | reverse complement strand
GGCCGCGCAATCGGCCAAGCAGGTCATCCTGCAAAAGGTCCGCGAAGCCGAACGGGATCGTCAGTACGAAGAGTTTCAGGACCGCGCTGGCACCATCATCAACGGTGTCGTCAAGCGCGAAGAATACGGCAACGTCATTGTGGATGTGGGCCGTGGCGAAGGCATTTTGCGCCGCAACGAAAAAATCGGACGCGAAGGCTATCGCAATGGCGACCGGATCCGCTGCTACATCAAGGATGTCCGCCGCGAGACGCGTGGCCCGCAGATTTTCCTGAGCCGCACTGCGCCAGAATTTATGGCTGAGCTGTTCAAGATGGAAGTCCCAGAGATTTATGATGGCATTATTGAAATTAAAGCCGTTGCCCGCGACCCGGGTTCACGCGCCAAGATCGCAGTAATTTCCTATGACGGGTCGATTGACCCAGTGGGCGCCTGCGTTGGTATGCGCGGTAGCCGTGTGCAGGCTGTGGTGAACGAGCTTCAGGGCGAAAAGATCGACATCATCCCGTGGAACGAAGACGTCCCGACGTTCCTCGTGAACGCGTTGCAGCCTGCCGAGGTGAGCAAGGTGGTTCTCGATGAGGACGCTGAGCGGATCGAGGTTGTTGTCCCTGACGAACAGCTGTCGCTGGCCATCGGCCGTCGCGGTCAGAACGTGCGTCTGGCGTCGCAACTCACCGGTCTCGACATCGACATCATGACCGAGGAAGAAGAATCGGCGCGCCGTCAGAAAGAGTTCGAAGAACGCACCAAGCTGTTCATGGACACTCTGGACCTCGACGAATTCTTCGCACAATTGCTGGTCGCCGAAGGCTTCACCAACCTCGAAGAGGTGGCCTATGTCGAAGTCGAAGAACTGCTGGTTATTGACGGCGTTGACGAAGACACCGCTGCAGAACTTCAGACCCGTGCCCGCGAACATCTGGACGCACAAGCGCGCAAAGCGCTGGAATCGGCGCGCGAATTGGGTGCAGAAGACAGCCTAATCGAATTTGACGGCCTGACACCGCAAATGGTCGAAGCGTTGGCGAAAGATGACGTCAAAACTCTCGAAGACTTTGCAACCTGCGCGGATTGGGAACTGGCCGGTGGCTGGACAACTGTCGATGGAGAGCGCGTCAAAGACGACGGCATCCTGGAGCCTTTTGACATGTCTCTGGAAGAGGCGCAGCACTTGGTGATGACCGCGCGCGTGCTTCTGGGTTGGGTTGATCCAACAGAGCTCGAAGCAGAGGCAGAAGACGGCGAAGCCGACGCGGAAGCCATCGAAGAAGCCTGATAATAGCAAGCAAGAGTAGGACGACACCCACGTGACACGCGGTGGAAAATACAAGGATCGGTCTGACGGCCCCGAACGCAAGTGTATTGCGACCGGGGACGTGCGCCCAAAATCCGAGTTGATCCGCTTTGTCGTCGGCCCGGATGCGTCAATCGTCGCGGACCTGGCGGAAAAACTGCCCGGTCGCGGGATTTGGGTGTCGGCAAACCGCGCGGACCTTGAAAAAGCTGCAAGGAAATCCATGTTTTCGAGAGCAGCCAAAACACAGGTTCGCGTTCCCGATACGCTGGTCAGCGATGTTGAGCAGCAACTTGCACGCCGGGTTGTTGATCTGATAAGCCTCTGCCGGAAATCCGGCGTGGCCATTTCGGGTTACGAAAAAGTCAAAAACGCCCTCGACCGAGAAACCGCAGAAGTGCTTTTGCAAGCAGAAGACGGGTCAAGCCGAGGGAAATCGAAACTGAGCACTCCGCATTTTGGGCATTACATCGGCTGGTTGACGGCAGATGAGCTTGGAATGGCTTTTGGAAGACAAACTGTGATACACGCGGCGCTTGGTGCTGGTGGACTCACGCAACGTGTTGTAGAGGAAGCCCGACGATTGAAGGGCTTTCGCGTCAGAACGTCTGATGCAAAGACGGTGGCAGGGGCCGCCGGGAAGGAATTAAGAGCTAAATGAGCGATAACGACGGCAAAAAAACCTTGGGTTTGCGCAGCGGTCCACGTTCGGGGAACGTGAAGCAGAGCTTTAGCCATGGGCGCACCAAAAACGTCGTGGTGGAGACCAAGCGCAAGCGCGTGGTTGTGCCGAAACCCAACGCGGTCAAAAGCGGGACCGAAGGGTCTGCCAAGGCCGCTGTGGCGGCGTCTGGCAACAAACGCCCTGCGGGTATCTCTGACGCTGAAATGGAGCGCCGCCTGAAGGCGTTGCAGGCCGCGAAAGCGCGCGAAAGCGAAGAAGCCGCGCAGCGCGAAGCCGCCGAAAAAGCCCGCGCGGAAGAGCGCGAGCGGATGCGTGCCGAGAAAGAAGCGAAAGAGCGCGAACAGCGCGAGGCGGAAGAGCGCGCGAGGCAGAAGGCAGAAGACGAAGAGCGCAAAGCGCGCGAGGCTGCAGAGGCTGCCAAGCAAGCTGCAGCAGCGCCTGCGCCAGCGCCTTCGTCTCGCCCGTCCGGTGGGCCGAAACCATCGCAGACACCACCGCGTAAATCGGACCGCGAAGAGCGCGGACGCCGTAAGGACGATGGTGGGCGCCGTTCAGGCAAGCTGACGCTGAACCAGGCGCTTGGTGGCGAAGGTGGCCGTCAGAAATCGATGGCCGCGATGAAGCGCAAGCAAGAGCGCGCGCGGCAGAAGGCGATGGGCGCAAGCCAACCGCGCGAAAAGGTCGTGCGTGACGTGCAATTGCCAGAGGCCATCACGGTTGCAGAACTTGCCAACCGGATGACCGAAAAGGTTGCCGACGTTGTCAAAGCTCTCATGACCAATGGAATAATGGCGACGCAGAACCAGACGATTGATCAGGACACTGCGGAACTCATCATTGAAGAGTTTGGTCACAAGGTGACCCGCGTTTCCGACGCTGACGTTGAAGACGTGATCAAAGAGGTTGAAGACGCTGAAGACGATCTGAAGCCGCGGCCTCCGGTCATTACAATCATGGGTCACGTCGATCACGGCAAAACGTCGCTTCTCGATGCGATCCGCGATGCCAAGGTCACCGCTGGCGAAGCCGGCGGGATCACCCAGCACATTGGTGCCTATCAGGTGGAAACCGATAGCGGCACAGTACTGTCGTTCCTCGACACACCGGGCCACGCTGCATTTACATCGATGCGGTCACGCGGTGCGCAGGTGACGGATATCGTTGTGCTTGTGGTGGCTGCGGATGACGCAGTGATGCCGCAGACGGTTGAAGCGATCAATCACGCTAAGGCCGCCGAAGTTCCGATGATCGTGGCGATCAATAAGATCGACAAGCCCGAAGCAAACCCGACCAAAGTCCGCACCGACCTGCTGCAACACGAAGTGATCGTGGAGCAGATGTCGGGTGAGGTGCAGGATGTTGAGGTCTCGGCAATCTCTGGTCAAGGTCTGGATGAACTGCTTGAAGCGATCGCTCTGCAGGCGGAAATTCTGGAGCTGAAAGCCAACCCGGATCGCGCCGCACAAGGTGCTGTTATCGAAGCGCAGCTTGACGTCGGGCGTGGCCCGGTTGCGACCGTTCTGGTTCAGAACGGGACGCTTCGACAGGGCGACATCTTTGTTGTGGGTGAGCAGTACGGTAAGGTCCGTGCGCTGATCAATGACAAGGGCGAGCGCGTCAAAGAGGCCGGACCGTCTGTACCGGTTGAGGTGCTTGGCCTGAACGGCACACCCGAAGCGGGTGACGTGCTGAACGTGACCGAAACCGAAGCGCAGGCGCGTGAGATCGCAGAATACCGCGCGAACGTCGCCAAAGAAAAGCGCGCAGCAGCAGGTGCGGCAACGACGCTTGAGCAGCTGATGCAAAAGGCCAAGGACGACGCGGATGTGTCGGAATTGCCGGTGCTGGTGAAAGCTGACGTTCAAGGCTCCGCCGAAGCGATTGTTCAAGCGCTTGAGAAAGTCGGGAACGACGAAGTACGCGTTCGTGTGCTGCATTCGGGCGTTGGCGCGATCACCGAGACTGATGTCGGCCTCGCCGAAGCATCCGGTTGCCCGGTCATCGGCTTTAACGTTCGTGCGAACGCCTCAGCGCGGAACACAGCAAACCAGAAGGGCGTGGAAATCCGCTACTACAGCGTGATCTACGACCTTGTGGATGACGTGAAAGCCGCCGCATCTGGCCTCTTGAGTGCCGAAATCAAAGAGACCTTTATCGGTTATGCCGAGATCAAAGAGGTCTTCAAGGTTTCCAACGTGGGTAAGGTTGCCGGTTGTCTCGTCACTGAAGGTGTGGCGCGTCGCTCTGCTGGTGTTCGTCTGCTGCGCGACAACGTTGTGATCCACGAGGGCACACTCAAGACGCTTAAGCGCTTCAAAGACGAAGTGGCGGAAGTTCAGTCAGGTCAGGAATGCGGTATGGCATTCGAGAATTACGACGATATCCGCCCGCAGGATGTGATCGAAATCTTTGAGCGTGAGGAGGTCGAGCGCCAGCTCGACTAATTCGAGCCACTAGCTGAAAACAACTAAAGGCAGCGCATGGCGCTGCCT
>CAZCOX010000258.1:0-4476 GCA_964500115.1 uncultured Rhodobacterales bacterium | reverse complement strand
GCGTCTACAGCCAGGGATCAGAGATTCAGGACGGCTATCCAGAGTTCACCATGCAAATGCTGATGGACCTTGGATGGGACAGCGATCTGACCGACGACGAACGCGCCGCAATCGATGCTGTCGCGGGTCCAAAGACCAACTGGAAAACCGACCTCTCGGGCGGCATCCAGCGGGTGGCGATCAAGCACGAGTGTGCGCCGTTTGGCAATGCCAAGGCCCGTGCCGTGGTGTGGACCTTCCCGGATCCGGTGCCGCTGCACCGCGAACCGCTCTACACGCCACGGTACGATCTGGTTGCCGATTACCCGACCTACGAAGACAAGAAATTCTACCGTCTGCCGACGCTCTACAAGTCGATCCAGGCGACGGATTTCTCGGGGGACTATCCGATCATCCTCACCTCCGGCCGTTTGGTCGAATACGAGGGTGGCGGTGACGAAACCCGGTCGAACCCGTGGTTGGCGGAACTCCAGCAAGACATGTTCGTCGAAATCAACCCGCGCGACGCCAACAACCTTGGTGTGCGGGACGGCGCGCAGGTCTGGGTCGAAGGCCCTGAAGGCGGCAAGGTCAAGGTGATGGCGATGCTCACAGAGCGCGTCGCACCCGGCGTGGCCTTCATGCCCTTCCACTTCGGTGGCCACTTCCAGGGCGCGGACCTCAGGGACAAGTACCCGGAAGGCGCTGACCCCTATGTGCTGGGTGAATCGACCAATACGGCACAAACCTACGGCTACGACTCGGTGACCCAAATGCAGGAAACCAAGTCGACGCTTTGCAAAATCGTTGCAGCTTAAGGAGGAGATGAAGAATGGGAGCCAGAGCTAAATTCCTTGTTGACGCCGAGCGCTGCATTGAATGCAACGCCTGTGTCACAGCCTGTAAGAACGAAAACGAGGTTCCGTGGGGGATCAACCGCCGCAAGGTGGTGACGATCAATGACGGTAAACCCGGTGAACGGTCCATATCTGTCGCGTGCATGCACTGTTCAGATGCGCCGTGTATGGCGGTGTGCCCGGTCGACGTGTTCTATCAGACCGAGGACGGCATCGTCCTGCACTCCAAAGACCTTTGCATCGGCTGCGGGTATTGCTTCTATGCCTGCCCGTTTGGTGCACCGCAGTTCCCGGCAGCTGGCAACTTCGGGTCGCGCGGCAAGATGGACAAGTGCACCTTCTGCGCCGGTGGCCCGGAAGAGAACCACTCGACCGCAGAGTTCGCGAAATACGGCCGCAACCGAATCGCCGAAGGCAAACTGCCGATCTGTGCAGAAATGTGCGCCACCAAAGCGCTTCTTGCCGGTGACGGTGATGTTGTCTCTGCCGTTTACCGCGAACGCGTCGTCGCCCGAGGCTTTGGCTCCGGCGCATGGGGCTGGGGCACAGCTTACGATCAGAAAGACGGCTGATCGACCTCAGAACACGGCCCTCGGCGCTGGAAACAGTGCCGGGGGCTTTTTTGACCAAACGGTAAAAAGCTTTAGCTCTTTGGCCAGCGCCGACGAAACACGGCGTTGCCTCAAGACCCAAAGCCACGCCCCCGGGGCCCTAGCGCGAGGATCAAACGATGCCCCTGCTTCGCAGCCTTCTTCTTATTCTGGCGATTGCCGTCACCCTGCCAACCGCACCAATGGCGCAAGAAGCCGCGCCAGAGATTGACCGGTCGGCGACAGGCGGCGCCACCACGCTTGAAGACATCATGCGGCGGCAGCAGGGATTGTCGTCAGACGTAAACGACACCCGGTCGCAGAACCTTGGGAACGCCGACGGTGCCGGCATTTCAGAACAGCTTGGCACTCTTGGCGGCGCGTCCGACCCGGATCTTTGGCGCGGCATGCGCTTTAACTCGGCAGATGTCACCACACAGGTTCGCGGGCCTGCATCGACTGTGCTGATCCAGGATCGCGGCATGTGGTGGCTGACCTTCCGCGAAGGCCCGCTTTTGACATATGGCGGCTACCTTCTGTTGGGCACGCTGGGCTTATTACTGCTCTTTTTCGTGCTGCGCGGACGGGTGATGATCGACGGCGAAAAGACGGGACGCCGGATCGAACGGTTCAAACATGTCGAACGGTTCGGCCACTGGCTGTTGGCCGGGTCTTTCATCCTGTTGGGGCTAACGGGGCTCATCAGCTTGATGGGCCGCAAATTCCTGATCCCGACCTTCGGGCATGAGGTCTATTCGACGCTCGCGATTGGGTCGAAATGGGTGCACAACAACGTCTCTTGGGCGTTCATGATCGCACTTGTGATGGTGTTCTTTATGTGGGTCGTTCACAACTTCCCCGACCGGACAGACATCAAGTGGTTGCTCAAAGGCGGCGGACTGTTTGGTGGCGGTCACCCGCCTGCGAAAAAGTTCAACGCTGGGCAAAAGATCATCTTCTGGTCAGTAATTATCCTTGGCGGGTCCATATCTGCCTCTGGCCTGTCGCTGCTCTTTCCGTTCGAACTGCCGATGTTTGCCAAAACCTTTGCGATCCTGAATTCAACCGGCGTGCCCGAGATGCTTGGGTTCGGCGTGCTGCCCGAGACACTCGCCCCCCATGAAGAGATGCAGTACGCGCAGTTGTGGCATGCCATTGTCAGCTTTGTGCTGATGGCGATCATCCTCGCGCATATCTACATTGGCTCCGTTGGGATGGAAGGTGCTTACGACGCGATGGGCACCGGCATGGTCGAGGAGCAATGGGCCAAAGAGCACCACAGCCTGTGGGTGGAAGAGGTGAAATCCCGTGAAGGCAAAGCGCCGAACAGTGCAACGCCTGCGGAGTAATACCAGCCTATCGGCCCTTGTCGCCGCCACATGCCTTGCAGCCCGCGCGGCTGCCGGTGAATTCTTCACGCTGAAAGGCCACGGCGGCCCGATCATGGGCATTGCCGTGTCTCCCACCGACCAAATCGCAACTGTCAGTTTTGACAATGCGGTTGGGCTTTGGGACGGCGCAACGCCTCAATGGCTGGACGGGCACGAGGCGGCGGTGAACGCGGTTGTCTTTGCCGAAGACGGAACCGTGTTCTCCGCGGGCGACGATTACACCGTGCGCGCCTGGTCTTCTGACGGTGGCGAAACGGATGTCTGGACGGGCCATAAAGGCAAGGTCATGTCGCTGGCGCTGTCGCCGGATGGGTCGCTGCTTGCGTCCGCCAGTTGGGACAACTCAATCGGCATATGGCCCACCGACGGCGGCACGCCACGCTTTCTGACAGGTCATGATGGCCCGGTCAGCGATGTCGCGTTTACAGCCGATGGAACAGGTCTCTATTCCGCATCCGCCGATGGCAGCATTCGGTTCTGGTCTTTGATCGACAACACAGCCCCCCTGCCCGTCGCATCACACGGGTTTGGCGTCAACGAGATTGAACTGAACGAAGCGGCGGGCTGGCTGGCCTATGGTGCGGTCGATGGCGGCACGCGCGCCATTGATCTGGCGACAGGCGACACGCTTGCCGACTTGACCCTCGACCGTCGCCCCATCCTGTCAATGACAACCAGCTCCGATGGCACGCAGCTCGCTGTCGGGGACGGCGAAGGCTACATCATGGTGGTCGATACACAAAACTGGCGCATCACGCGCGATTTCCGCGCCACACAGCGCGGCCCTGTCTGGGCGCTCGCTTTTTCCAATGATGGCACCAACATCCATGCAGGCGGTCTGGACCCGCGCATGTATTCCTGGCCCATCGCCGCGATGGGTGATCTGGAGCCTATGGAAACCGGCGATCCGACATTTTTGCGCGCCCCGGAAACGATGCCAAACGGCGAGCGGCAGTTCATGCGCAAATGCTCGATTTGCCACACGCTTACCGAGGGCAGCGCGCGCCGCGCAGGCCCCAGCCTGTACGAGGTGTTCGGGCGGCGCGCGGGCACCGTATCGGATTACACCTATTCAGAGGCATTGAACGGGTCAGCCCTGGTTTGGGACGAAACCACCATAGATGCCCTTTTCGATATCGGCCCGGACGATTACATTCCAGGTACCAAGATGCCCATGCAGCGCATTACGGGTGCCCAGGACCGCGCCGATCTTGTCCAGTTCTTGCGCGACAACACAGCGTCAAAGGAGATGTCAGAATGAAAGCCATGATCCTCGGTTTCGCCGCCATTGCGGTGATTGCTGTCGGGGCCGACCTGACCCTCGACCAAATGGGCTGGAGCGCCGAAGAACGCGGGACATCCAGTAGTAACGTGCGGCTGGACTAACAACGCGCCACTCATTTTTCTTTACTTAACGTAACTTAGAATCGTTGTGTCTGAGTGCCAGCGCTGCCAGTTTGTTTTCAGCATCCGTGTAGTAATGATTGTGGCGTAAAAAGCCGGGTAAATTCCCTTTTCCAAATCAAGGTAATGACGCGTGGCTTGGTACACAAACTTCCAACCGTTAACCGGCATTGGCCGATTTGATCTTCGAAAGCTCGGCAACAAAAGCCTGACCATCCGCATGAAACTGCACATCGTGTCGGGCCTGTCTGCAGC
>CAZCOX010000257.1:0-4491 GCA_964500115.1 uncultured Rhodobacterales bacterium | reverse complement strand
TGGGTTAAGGTTAATCGGCGGGTAAGGAGAATTTCGGATTTATGAAGAATGGCGTTGACATGTATGTACAAGAAGTACATACTTTTTGTACATTGGCTTGGGGGAAATAGCGCCAATGTAAGTGATCGTTGATGGGGCCGACCGCACGGACGGTAAAAAACAAAAACGGATATGGTGGGAGGTTACGAAGCTGCCGCTGCAGTATCCTATCAACGGAACGAAGAAGATGAGACTCGAGTGGGACGAAGACAAGCGAACTCAAAACTATGACAAACACGGCGTCGATCTTCTAGAAGCCGCCCTGATTTTCGAGGGGCTAACCCTTACCCGGGTGGATGCACGCCGCGACTATGGCGAGGTCCGATACATCTCTCTCGGCTTGGTGGACGATGTGCCCTACGTGGTGGTCCATACGGAGCGAGGTGAATTTACCCGGCTCATCTCCGCTTGGAGAGGAGGACGTAAAGATTATGAAGCCTACAAAAACCGCTTCCCTTAAAGACATCCGTGCCATGAAAGCGCGCGGAGAGACGCGCCCAACCCGCGCGGATGCACCTGAAATTGATCTGCCCGACGGGTTCTGGGACGAGGCTGTTCCACAGCCACCCAAAACCAAGCAGCCGGTGACGCTGCGGGTGGATCCGGACATCATTGATTTCTTCAAAACCCAAGGTCCCAAAGGTCACCTGACCCGCATGCATGCTGTGCTACGCGCCTATGTCGATGCGCAAAAGGCGCGGTCTTCTTAATCGTCCAGACCGTCTTGAATGGCTTAAAGCGTAGTCCCGCCCGGCACGTATGTGTCGGGCACGCGTCCGCCCGCCCCATGGCGGGCGCGTTCCACGCCCACCCGGTCGGACGCTCAGGTCACTGTACCGAAGTTCCAAGGCGCGGTTATAACTATCATTCACCATTTTGGTTGATTGATGGAAAGGTAGAGGTTATTCATCCATATGGTTGAACGAGAATCACCCGATCCCCTGACGCTCATCCTGAAAGCGGTAAGTGACCCGACACGCCGGGCGTTGCTGACCCTTCTGGTGCAGCAGGGCCCCGTCCGGGTGACCGATCTGGCGGCGCATTTCGATATGAGCCTCAACGCGGTCTCAAAGCACATCAAGGTGCTGGAAAAGGCAGGTCTCGTCAGCCGCAGAACCGCATGGCGCGAGCATCTGATCGAAGCCCATTTGGACCCGGTCAAAGAGATTGATCAGTGGTTTTCCCAGCTGCGCTCGATCTGGGCTCTGCGCCTTGACGCCCTGGATGAGATATTGACCGAGGATACCCAAGATGACTGACCTTTCCCTGACCGTTTCCCGCAGCATTGCCGCCCCCGCTGAGCGCGTGTTCAACGCCTGGCTCGACCCAAAGATGCTGGCCCGCTTCATGCGCCCCATGCCGGGCATGGAGGCGCCCGTGGTCTCCAATGACCCGACCGAAGGCGGCCGGTTCGAGATCATCATGAAAGCCCCCGATGGCGAGATCCCGCATGCCGGCACCTACAAAGAGATCTCACCCCACTCCCGGCTGGTCTTCACCTGGGAAAGCCCGTTTTCCGTGGAAGGTTCCACCGTGACACTGGATTTCGTTGAGGCGAATGGTGCCACTGACGTGACCCTGACCCACGTGACCTTCCCCTCCGAGGAAAGCCGCGACAACCACAATAAAGGCTGGACGCAGATCCTGGAGACATTGGCAGAGGTGGTTTGAGATTGCCGTAATAAACCGCTGGAAGCCATATCGCGTGCGTGCAAAGGTTGGAACGGGCCTTCTGATCCGCTGTTTGACGTCGGGCAAAGTACACATTGAGACTCAAGATATCTCAGGATCCGCGAGAGTTGTTTTTCTCGCCCGGCTTAAGTTCCAAAATGGTGGCCCTGACCCAGGATGAGGTTCGCTACCCCGAAACACCAGGGGCCGCATTGGAAGTTGTCGGGCATTCAGAAAGCGCGGATGTCAATCGCGCCATCACAGACCACATCCGCCACCTGACAGATCATGTCCGGTTCCGGAAATCCCTGATCTCTCAAACCCTCACCGTCCGCCTGCGCGATGCCAAAGCCGCCGGGGGGCGGATCCTGATCAAGCACAAGGTTATTCTCAATCAGACATATGGCATTCGATTTCTGAACCGGTATTTGCGCCTGAACGAACATTACCGTGCCCATAAATTCGATGTCACCGACTGGCTGACGGGTGCGGACGGGCCGTTTCAGGTGCCGCCGCGCGAGGGGATGACGGATGCGGATCTGACGCTGCCATTTCTGATCATTCTCAAGAATGGATTTAACTTTTACCATTTCGTCGATGACGTGCTGAGACAGTTTTCTGTTATCGATGCACTGGGCCCTGCCTATTCCGGCGAGATTGTCATCTCTGCCCCTGATGGGCAGATGAGCGGTTTTATCGACCGGTTTATTGCCGCCCTGTACCCGGCATATCACAAGCGTCTGCGCATCGTCGCCGAGGAGATTGCTTTCGATCAGGTTCTCACCTCGTATGATACCAACCTCTATGCCATGACCGGCCCAGCACAGGCCGCCCTGACGGACCTGGGCGCTGCCTTGCCTCATAAAGGCATTGTACGCGGCTATAACCCTATCGCTAATCTTGTGCGTACACATCGCGCCAATGTCACAACGGATGCCTATATCGGGCTGCGCCAGACCGCTCTCGAACGCAGCGCAGGGTGTGATATCGCCACTCCGGAAAAGCTATATATCGAGCGCGGTGTCGGCGCCCGGAACCGTATGGCGGATGGCCATGATGCGCTTAAGGCCGTCTTTCTTGATCAGGGGTTCACGCCTGTGATCCTTGAGGATCACACCCCGCTTGAACAAATTAGAATGGTCTCCAGCGCAAAGGTGGTGGCCGGGTTTCACGGGGCTGGTTTCGCTCATTTGATCTTTGCCAAAGAGGCCGCCACCTGGATCGAGATCGGAACCTTGCAATCCCTTCGGGAACGCTGGCCGGATTTCTGGCACCTCGCCGATATTCCGGCGGTCCGATATCGGAAGTACTGTTTTGACTATGCTAAAGACGATCCGTTTGAATATCCGAATTTTGCCCGCGAAAGCATTGTGCCGCCCCGCATCACATCGCGGGGTCTGCAGCGTCTGGCCTCTGATCTGCCGGGCCTGACAGACCGGCTGGAACGACCAAAAGAACGACTGGCCTATTTCCCAGCGTCTTTGACGGATCAACCGGACCCTCCCGTTTCAGACTCTTCCGGAGACAGCGCGCCGCCCAGTCCGGAACAACCGCGTCTGGACCGGTTCAATTTCGAAGTACCCGATATGAAACAGGCAACAGAAGAAGACCTCAAGCGGGGGTTCACGGGAAAACTGGCAGAAAGCCGGAACGCGGTTCTGATCCCGGGTGATGCCGAGACCGGGCGCAAGCGCCAAGTCTATTGCCCGGATACAGGCCGCGTCATCTATCACGACACGGATATAGCGGATCAGCCGCCCGACGCAGGGTTCGAGATTCCCCGGGACGGGGTGATTAAGAAGCGTGGGACGTATGTGTTCGGCGGGTTTATCCGCGTTCATTTTGGCCACTTCCTGGTGGAATGCCTTGGGCCGCTCTGGCTCTTGAACGTGCTGAAGGATCCCGTCGATGGCATTCTTTTTATGCCCTATCACGCAAACCCAAACGAAACGGACCGGAACATTCGTTTGCTGGATGATCATTCGAGCCGATGGTTGAAAGCTTTGGGTGTGAACGAACCTGTCGAGATCGTCCGCCAGCCTGTACAGGTTGATCGACTTTTTGTGGCCGAAAACGGCCTTGGGCTTTTTGAGCGCTTCCGCGGATCAAGTTGGTTTCAGGACTTTGCGCGCAAGCGCTGCGCGCATTACCGGCATGGGATCGATCCGGACAAAAAAACCTCGATTTACATCACCCGCACCAAGTTGAGTGGCAGGAAAGGCGGTATTCTTGGGGAGGCCGCGCTGGAGGACACGTTCCGCGCCGCAGGATACCGGATCTTTGCGCCCGAGAAGCACTCTCTCGAAGATCAGCTCGCCACTTATGCCTCCGCCAGGCGGATTGTTGCGGTGGAGGGCTCAGCCTTGCATCTGCCGCCATTTGTCATTGATGGGCATTGCCGGATTGCGGTGCTGTCGCGGCGGTCTGGGACAGACAAGATCGCAAGTGAATTCGGCGCGCAATACACGGGCTTTGTCGATGTGCCGCTCGACATTATCGACACAACCGAAGAGCACTGGGTGCCGGCCGGGCAGCAGCGGACAAATCTGGAGAGTTTTGCCGTGGTCGATTTCGATGCAACCTACACACGCCTGATCGAGCTTGGTTATTTGCCAAAGAATGCGAGGCGCTTTGTCCCGACACCCTTGGATGTCACACGCCAGATCAAAGCCATTGCCGTGGCACGGGGAAAACATCCTGACGCTTTGGGCTGGGATGCGCCTATACCGCATCCCTGACCGCTTGCCCCGGGGCAGGCTTGCCCGTACAGAGACCGCGCCG
>CAZCOX010000256.1:0-4516 GCA_964500115.1 uncultured Rhodobacterales bacterium | reverse complement strand
AGGTGGTTTTCTGTTCGATGGAAATGGCAGGGGACAGGCCCGCGATGTGATCCACATCGGGTTTTTCCATCATATCAAGGAATTGCCGGGCGTAGGCGCTCAGCGATTCCACGTACCGGCGCTGGCCCTCCGCATAGATCGTGTCAAAGGCGAGAGACGATTTGCCCGACCCCGACAGCCCGGTAATCACCACCAGCTGGTCGCGCGGGATATCAACATCAATGCTCTTGAGGTTGTGTTCGCGCGCGCCGCGCACCTCGATCTGTTTCAGCTCGGCCATAACGCCCCCCGACATGCTCGGTTAAGACATAGTTGACCAAAGCGCATTCGCCAATGAAAAAGTAAGAACGAAAGGGGAACAAAATTAATTCTGGTACAACGGCAAGGCTTTTCGAAAAGCCTTGCCTACGCGATTTCGAAATCGCGGACCCAAGCGCCTTGCAAGGCGCTTACCGCTTACCGATAGAGCAGCGATGTGCCGTTGTGGAACACGTGCACTTTTGACGGATCCGCGCCCAGCTTGACCGGCTTGCCACGCAGGTCCGCATGTATGCCGGGCAGCTTGCCGATCACAGGTTCTGCGTCACCCTGCTTTTCAAAATAGAGCAGCGTGACCTCACCCAAGGCTTCGGTGATGTTCACCTTGCCTTCGAAGATGTAATCATCCTCGGTCTCAAGGAAGTCTTCCGGGCGCACGCCCACATTCACCTCGAGGCCCATATCCGCGTCGGTCGTCGGATAATCCGATACAGCGGTGCCGCCACCCGCCATCTTGACGGTGGTCTGCGCGCCGGTGCCGACAATTTCACCCGGCATCAGGTTCATCGAAGGCGAGCCGATAAACTGGGCCACAAACTCGCTGTTGGGCCGTTCATAGAGCTCCAAAGGCGCACCAACCTGCGCGATGCCTTTGTTTGCCAGAACCACAATGCGCGAGGCCAGTGTCATCGCTTCCACCTGGTCATGGGTCACGTAGATCATCGTGCTTTCTGGCATCTGCTCTTTCAGCTGCGCGATCTCGATCCGGGTCGCGACACGAAGCGCCGCGTCCAGGTTCGACAGCGGTTCGTCGAACAGGTAGACCTTTGGGTCACGCACGATCGAGCGGCCAATGGCAACACGCTGACGCTGACCACCGGACAGGGCTTTGGGCAAACGATCAAGGTATTGATCCAACTGCAACATCTTCGCCGCACGTTCGACCGCCGCATCAATCTCGTTCTGCGGCTTCTTCGCGATCTTGAGCGCAAAGCTCATGTTTTCGCGCACCGTCATATGCGGATACAAAGCGTAAGACTGGAACACCATCGCGATGCCCCGCATCGCGGGCGGCATGTCATTGACCATTTCGCCATCGATTTCGAGCGTGCCGCCGGTGATCTTTTCAAGCCCCGCAATCATCCGCAAAAGCGTGGACTTGCCGCAACCCGACGGGCCCACAAAGACGATCAATTCGCCCTGTTTGATGTCCAGATTGATGTTGTTCAGCACGTTGACCGCGCCGGCATATGTCTTTTCGACGCCTGTCAGTTTGAGATTGGCCATTTGTCCCTCCCTTTCCTGTCGCTCAGGAATTCATATTCAGCGCGAGGCTGGGCTGCCACGGGCCAAGATGTAGTTTGCCATCAGGTTGCGGGCCGGTGCTGCCCAGTTCCAATCCGATCTGTGTCCAAGTGCCGTCCGGCATGTCGATCGTCGCGGGATCGTCGCTCAGGTTGAAGGCGCAGAAAATCGTCTCGCTCCCGGCAGTTCGGGTGAAATACACAACCGATCCTTTGACCTTCACACCGTCATGGTCGCCCTTGGCCAAAGCCGGATGGGCGTGACGGAACGCAATCGCTTTGCGGTAGTGATGCAGGATCGCAGCCGGGTCATCCTCCTGACTTGCAACAGAGTTTTGCAGATGCTCATGGCTGACAGGCAGCCAAGGGTTGCCTGTCGAAAAACCACCCGTTTGGTTGGACGGCTCCCACACCATTGGCGTGCGGCATCCATCGCGGCCCTTGAACTCGGGCCAGAATTCGATGCCATAGGGGTCCTGCAAGTCTTCAAACGCCACATCAGCCTCGGTGAGGCCCAGCTCTTCGCCTTGGTAAATGCAGGCCGAGCCGCGCAAACACATCATCAGCGTTGTCATCAGCTTCAGCCCGGGCAAGCCAAGTTCCCACCGTGACGCATGCCTTTTCACGCCGTCGTTGGAAAACGCCCAGCAGGGCCAGCCATCTGCGGCCACTTCGTCAACGCGCCCCATCACATCCGCCACTTCCTGCGCGTCCGGGCGCGCATTGGCGAGGAATTCGAACGCGTAGCACATCTGCATGAGGTCGTCACCGGCGGTGTATTCGCCCATGATCTCAAGTCCGCGCTGCGCATCGCCAACCTCACCAACCGCCGCCGCGCCGTAAGGCTCCATCACCGCGCGCAGTTTGCGCAGGAAATCCAGGTTCTCGGGCTGGTTCTTGGAATAGAGGTGTTCCTGATGGTTATACGGGTTCACACTTGGCGCAATTGTCGAATTCCGCTTTTCAGGTGGTAGCGGAGGATTGTCCCGCAACTCTTTGTCATGAATATAGAAATTGATCGTATCGAGGCGGAACCCATCCACCCCGCGATCCAGCCAGAACCGTGCCACATCCAACAGCGCCTCTTGCACCTCGGGTTCGTGAAAGTTCAGGTCGGGCTGCGAGGCAAGGAAGTTGTGCAGGTAGTATTGCTCGCGCCGCCCATCCCATTGCCAGGCGGATCCGCCGAAGATCGACAACCAGTTGTTGGGCGGCGTTCCGTCCGGTTTTGGATCAGCCCAGACATACCAGTTCGACCGGTCATTGTCGCGATTGGCGCGGCTTTCCTTGAACCATGGATGCTGATCAGACGTATGGCTCAGCACCAGATCGATCATCACCCGCATGCCCAGCTGATGCGCAGATTGCACCACGACATCAAAATCGGCGAGCGATCCAAACATCGGATCAACGTCGCAATAATCGCTGACGTCATAGCCGAAATCTTTCATCGGCGAGGTGAAGAACGGGCTGATCCAGATCGCGTCCACACCAAGAGAGGCGATATGCGGCAGGCGTTGCGCGATCCCCAAAAGGTCGCCCACGCCGTCACCATTGCTGTCCTGATAGCTGCGCGGATAGATCTGGTAGATCACCGCACCGCGCCACCAATCCTTGTCGGTATCTGGCGCGTGCGCTTTTTGGGCTGCCATTGCGTTCATTGTCGTTTCCGTATGTCTTGTTCGGTTGCGCCCTGGAACTTGCCCGGACGTTGTGAATTCGGTGGCGTCCCCGGGTATGACCCGGGGAACGCGTCTTTACTTGACCGACCCGGCCAGAAGCCCGCGGACGAGGTATCGTTGCATGGCAAAGAACACCAAGAGCGGAACCGCGATGGACACGAAGGCAGCCGTCGCGAGGATTTCCCAATTACCGCCACGTGTGCCGAGCAGTTCGACAATCTGGTTGGTCATCACAGTTGTCTGACCCGTCGCGTCGATCAGGAACACCTTGGCCACAAGCAGGTCATTCCATGTCCACAGGAACTGGAAGATCGCAAAGCTGGCGAGCGCCGGGAATGACAGCGGCAGGATGATCTTGACGAAGATCTGAAACTCCGTCGCGCCGTCCACGCGGGCGTTTTCAATGATGTCACGCGGCAGACCGACCATGTAATTTCGCAAGAGATACACGGCGAGCGGTAAGCCAAACCCGGTATGGGCCAGCCAGGTGCCAAGATACCCCTTTCCGATGCCAATCCCGAGGTGCAGCTTCAGCAGCGGGATCAGCGCGAGTTGGAGCGGCACCACCAAGAGGCCCACAACAATCGCAATCAACAGCGCTCTGCCCGGGAAATCCATCCAAGCCAGCGCGTAGGCTGCAAAAGCGGCGACCACGATGGGAATAATCGTCGCCGGAATGGTCACGGTCAGCGTATTAAAAAACGCCTTGGCCATGCTGTCGGTCGCGTTGCCGGAAAACAGAACCTGTTCGTAGTTCTCGGTCGTGAAGTCCGGCGGCACTTCGGCCGTCACGAACACCCGCTGCCCACGATTGCCCTCGAAAGCTTCGGTGTTTTCCATGCGGTAGCTGCCGTCACCTTCAACGGTGATGGTGCCACCACGGCGCAATTCTGCTGTGTCACCCGGCTGGTACGCCCCGATGTCGCGCGAAGAGGTGCCCCAGGCCGACATCTCGATGCCTTCGGGGATGTCCTCTTGACCATCGGTAAAGAGGTTACCCTCAATCACATAAACGCCGTTGACCTGCTCCTGATCTTCTGCCGCCTTGGCCCGCACCGTGATGCTCTGCTCTGTTGGGAACAGCGCTTTCCACCAGCCGGATGTGGCGATCTGGTCTGCCGTCCGGAAAGACGACACAAACAGACCAACGGTTGGGAAAAGCCACAGCGCCACAAGTGCCACGACCGAGATGTGAACCGCCCATGTGAGGGAGGATTTGGTTCCTGCGATATTATCCATGGATCGATCCTCCCCTTAGCGCATTTCTTTGCG
>CAZCOX010000255.1:0-4583 GCA_964500115.1 uncultured Rhodobacterales bacterium | reverse complement strand
ATGCCGTTGTGGTGGCAGTTTCTGTCAGCACTTCACGCACATCTCCAAAGCTTAGTCGCCCGCGGGCAAGTGCGATCAAGAAAGCGCCCATGGCACCCATGCCAGCAGCCTCGGTGGGAGAGAAGGCAATGTTCAGGGGTGGAACGTCGAAAGCGCCGTAAAGCCCGCCAATGACCAGAAAGAACAGGAGCAAAACGGCCCAAACCTGGCGCAGAGCTTTGACCTTTTCCGGCCAACTTGTTCGGTCTCCCGCTGGCCCCGCATCGGGTTCGCGCCATACAGTAAACCGAACTGCAAGCAGATAGAGCAGCACGCCTAATATCCCGGGAATAATGCCCGCCATGAACAGTTTTCCAACAGACGTCTCGGTCAACAAACCGTAGATAACAAGGATCACCGATGGCGGGATCAGAATACCGAGCGTTCCACCCGCAGCAATGGAGGCTGTTGCCAGTTTGTCAGAATACCCAAATCGCCGCATTTCGGGCATCGCGACCTTGGACATGGTGGCAGCGGTTGCGAGAGAGGAGCCTGACATCGCAGCAAACCCACCGCAGGCGACAATCGTGGCCATAGCCAAGCCGCCGCGCAAATGCCCAAGGAATGCGTTCGACGCCGCATAGAGCTCGCGGCTGATACCCGCTTTGTTGACGAAGAGACCCATCAGAATGAACAGCGGCACAACGGAAAGGCCATAGTTCTGGCTTGTGTCGATGATCAGCCGTGCAACCATAGAAATAGCCGCGCGGAAGTTGGTTTCCATCATGAAACCAACCATGCCAACCAATCCCATTGCGAACGCGATGGGCATGCGCACAAGCACCAGCGCAAGCACTGCAGCAAAGCCGATCAAACCCTCGATCATTCAGATCGCTCCAGCAATGCGGGGCGAAAGACCAAGATCAAACCGCGTATGAAAAGAGCAATTGCCGTCAAACCGGTCAGGATCGCAATGAACCAGACAAGGTAGTGAACCTGCATACCAAGATACTCCATCACGTCGCCATAAGACCGGCTGCGTTCAGCTAGCACCCAGATGCGCTCCGCAGGCAAAACGAGCATCGCGCCGCATGCGATGCTGATCATCGCATCGCGCCACCGAGCAAGGTTCAGACGCTCGAAGAGGCCGTCAAGAAGATCGACACTGATATGCCCTCCCCGAAAGGACAGAATAGGCAGCACGGAAAAAACCACGACCGCCATCAGCAATCGTGTCAGGTCAGCTCCCGCTTGAATTGGCGCATTGAAGATCGATCGCAGCATGACGTCTGCAAACGTCAGCACCATCAAGGCAAAAAGCGCAGTGCCCGCAGCAATGGCAGGCAAATTGGCTAAAGCTTTGAAAAACCGTGGCATCGTCATTCCCACGAAAAAGCCGCCGCGCGAAAGCGTTTCACGCGGCGGCCGGGTTCGATCTCAATCAGTTTTCGGCCATGACGTCGACAACCATCTGGTACGCGGCTTGCGCATCCATTCCAGCGGCATCAAGCTCTGCCAGAACAGTGGCTTTGACCTCTTCTGCAATCGCTGCAAAAGCGGCTTGATCTTCTTCGCTTGCGACGATGGTGGTCGTGCCATCGCCCATCGCCTCATAAGCCAATTTATCTGACAGGTCCCAGGCTGCGCCTGCCATACGGCTCGCTGCCTCTCCGAAAACACCATCAAGTTGCGCCTGCGTCTCTGCCGGCAGTCCGTCAAAGGTTTCCTGGCTCATGATGATTGCGAATGAGCCACGATAAAATCCACCCGGCATCTCAAAAAGGATCGGGGCCACTTCGTTTAGTTTGAAACCGATACGCTCGCCCACATTCATCGCCACGGTATCTGCCGCGCCGGAATCAAGCGTTTCGTATACTTGCGGGGCGGGAACGTTGATTCCGACCAAACCAATTCCCTTACCTACATTGCCTGCAACACCACCACCGATTCGGGTTTTCAGGCCATTCAAATCAGCAAGGCTCGACACCTCCTCACGTAGGTGCATCTGGCCGGGCCCATGTGTGGTCAGTGCAATCACCTTGACCCCGCGATGTTCGTTCAAGGCCGCGATATGTTCTTCAAACACCCGCCAATACGCTACGGAGGATGCTTCTGCATTGCCAGTATAGCCCGGCAGTTCGATCAGCTGTGTGCCAACGAACCGACCCGGTTGATAGCCGTGGAAGATGATGCCGATGTCCGCTGCGCCGTCTTGGATCAGATCCATCTGCGCGGGCGGCGGTGCCAAACCAGACACCAATTCAGCCGTGACAGCTCCGTCCGTCGCGGTTTCCATCATCTCGATCAAACCGCCGAAGATTTCTGTGTTGATCCCGTGGCTTGGTGGCAACCATGTGGAAATCCGCAGAGTGTGATCTTGTGCGATTGCGGGCATCGCCAGCCCGGCGGAGGCAACAAACGCGAGTGCGAGGCGCTTTAGGTTCAGCATTTTTCACTTCCCGTTGCATCAGACACTGTGCGTCTGACAGTTTATGTTTCGTGCAACAAAGCGTATGCAAATGCATGTAACTTGTCTACGATTATCCTGTATCCCTTAATATCGAACGGAAGACCCTGCATGAGCAACGATTTGGCGCTGAGACACGAAACGAAGGGTTTACCTGATCTTGCAGACGAAGGGATCGAGTCATTCGCGCCATATCTGATGAACCGCATTTTGCGTCGCTACAACACGCGGATGGACAAAGAGGTCAGCGCGCATGGACTGAACGTTCCGCGCCTGCGCGTGTTGGCCGCCTTGGTCGCCGAGGGACCGCAAACCATAAACAATTTGGCGGTTTTTGCGATTTCTGAGCAATCTTCGGTCAGCCGCTTGGTTGACCAAATGGAGGCTGAAGGACTGGTGACACGAGAGGTCAGCCCTCAAGATAGTCGCGTCCGCATCGCGTCGCTGACCAAACTTGGGCGCCAACGGTTTGATGAATCTCTCCCCCTTATGCGCGCGGCAGAGGCGGATATGCTGGCGGGTTTCAGCGCTGCTGAGCGGGCCATGTGCATCGAAATTCTTCGCCGGATGCTGCACAATATCCGCGAGAACCCAATTTGATATTGGCTTGACTCATATTCATTCCGATCAAAGATATATGCAGACGCATATAATTGGATACACAAGACATGGCTGAACGTTCATTTGCCTTGGAAGTTGAGCACCTGCGCAAGGGCGAAGGTGACGTTTTTAAGGGAGAAGGCATTCTGGCGATTACCAAAGCGCTGTTAGAGAACGGCGTCGGGTATGTCGGCGGGTACCAGGGATCGCCGATCAGCCATCTTATGGACGTGCTTTCAGACGCTCAGGGGTTATTGGCGGAGCTTGGCGTGCGCTATGAGGCAAGCGCATCAGAGGCGTCAGCCGCCGCGATGCTGGCGGCCTCAGTACACTACCCGATACGCGGCGCCGTGACATTCAAATCCACAGTCGGCACCAATGTTGCATCAGACGCCTTGGCAAACCTCGCATCAGGTGGCGTGATCGGCGGGGCATTGGTGATCGTTGGCGAAGACTATGGCGAAGGCTCTTCCATCATGCAGGAACGCAGCCATGCATTTGCGATGAAAAGCCAGATTTGGCTGCTCGATCCCCGCCCAAATTTGCCGTCCATAGTAAAGGCCGTTGGCGACGGGTTCGGATTGTCCGAGGCGTCCAACACGCCCGTCATGCTGCAAGTTCGCATACGATCCTGCCATATGACCGGCGCATTTGATGCCAAAGACAACGTGCGCCCCGCTATGACTGTGAAAGGCGCGTTAGAGAACCCGCTGCGCGATCTGGACCGCATTGTTTTGCCGCCAGCGTCTTTTCTTCACGAACAAGAAAAGGTGACGAGGCGGCGACCCGCGGCAGTCAACTACATCCGCGATAATGATCTGAACGAGACCTTTGGCCCGCCGAAAGCTCCGGTCGGCCTTATACTGCAAGGTGGCATGTACAACGCGGTGATCCGTGCGCTCAGCGCGTTGGGTTTGGCGGACGACTTTGGCAACACCGACGTGCCACTGCATGTGCTGAACGTAACTTACCCTTTGGTCGACGACGCCATTGAAGCGTTTTGCGCAGGTAAAGATTCCGTGCTGATCGTCGAAGAGGGTCATCCCAACTACATCGAGCAGGAAATCCGGGCGATCTTGCATAAAGCCAATGCGACAACTCAGGTCGCGGGCAAAGACCCCTTCCCCGAAGCAGGTGAGCTTACCGGACTGGTGATGCGAGACGCGTTTAGTGCGTTTCTCACTCGGCACGCGCCATTACTTCTGGTTAATAAACACCGTGCGCCGAATGAACCCCCGATCCTGAAATCAGAGGTGCTTGACGCGAACGTCCCGGCCCGTCCGCCCAGTTTTTGCGTCGGCTGCCCCGAGCGACCAATTTTCGCAGCCACCAAACTGGTCGAAGGAAAGCTAGGCAAGCACCACATTGCGTCAGATATCGGGTGCCATCTGTTTTCGATAAACGCGCCGTTCAACCTTGGCGCGACGACGATGGGCTACGGCCTTGGCCCCGCTTCCGCGGCAGCATTCAATGACAAAGATGCAAACCGCCGTTCGATTTCCTTCATCGGCGACGGCGGCTTTTGGCACAACGGGCT
>CAZCOX010000254.1:2238-4615 GCA_964500115.1 uncultured Rhodobacterales bacterium | reverse complement strand
ATGCCTCAAAACCTCGCCCTGCTATCAATTCTGGTTCCGACCTACGAAGAGGGCATCGCGTTTTTTGTCGATGTGATGGGCTTCGATTTGTTAGAGGATTCGGATCACGGCGACGGCAAGCGCTGGGTGCGGGTTGCACCGCAGGGTGCGGAAACGGCGTTTCTGTTGGCGGAGGCCAAGGGCGAGCAACGCGACTATGTTGGCAAACAGGGCGGCGGGCGCGTTTGGCTGTTTTTACAAACTGACGACTTTGCACGCGATCATGCGGCTATGACGGACAAGGGTGTGACGTTCGAAGAGCCGCCCCGCTATGAGGACTATGGCACCGTCGCCGTGTTTCGCGATCCATTCGGCAATCGTTGGGATTTGATCGAGTTCCCGAAAACCCATTGAAACGTCGTCAGACACCGTGGGGTCTCACGCTTGGACTATCGCGACTCAAAGGACACACGATGCAAAAGTGTAGGCGTTGTGTCGCGCGGCAGACGGGGTGCTCCAAATTCGAAGCAACGCGATGCACGGCATAATCGGCGTGAACGGGCGCGCAAAGCTCTTGTCATTGGTTGTCGAAAACATCTTACTGGTGCGCGACGATGACTGATCCGATCACCAGCAAAACCCTGATCCTGAGCGATCTGCATATTACCGACGATGGTGACACGCTGATCGACCTCGACCCCATGGCGCGGCTGACGCAGGTGATGACGCATGCCTTGGACCATCATGCAGACGCGGAGCGGCTCGTATTGCTGGGCGATCTGACGCATCACGGAAAGTCGGCGCAATACAAGCGGCTGAAGCCGCTATTGGACAGTTGCCCGATCCCGATCAGCCTGACCATGGGCAACCACGACAATCGCCGAAACGCGGCAGAGGTGTTGGGAACCGCGCACTTTGATGGAGGCTTTGCGCAGTCCGCCTGGACGCACGATGAAACCCTTTTTCTGCTGATCGACAGCATCGACGAAGACAATCTGGTGCCGCGCCATGCTGGCTGGCTGTGCGGCGACCGCCTTGCCTGGGTCGAAAAACAAATCACCTGGGCGCAGCCAAGGCGCGTTGTCGCGATGCTGCACCATCCGCCTCTGGACACCGGGTTCGACGGGATGGACGCGATCAATCTGCGCAATGGCGATGCGCTGCTGGATGTCTTGCAAGCAGCCAATGTGCCAGTTCACCTGATCTGCGGGCATGTGCATCGAACGATCTCGGGACAAGTCCGGGGGATGCCGTTCAGCATCCTCAAAAGCACGTGTCATCAGATGCCCATGCAACTGGGCAACCCGTCATCCGCCTTGTCTGTCGATGAACCGGGGGCGTATAGCATTCTGCTGACGACCAAAGATCAGATCATCCTGCACAGCGAAGATGTGTTGGACGCGCCCGCCGCTGTCGCCCACGACACCCATTCGGCCTAGGCTAGCGCCAGAACCGGGCCGTCCAGCAGGCGCATGGTATCTCTGAACGACCCGCCCGCCAGCATATCGCCCGATGGAGACAAGAACCGGCATAGCCATAAGACAGGCGGGACAACTGTGACCTTCGACGAGCATCCCTGCCGCGACGGATCGGCACCGGCGCGGTATTTCAGGGCCCGTTCGACACCCAATGGTTTTTTTCGCCCGTTGTGAGCGACCGCATTTGGTGGTGCGTGAACTTACCGGTCCATCAGGTATTCTGCCACAGCTTGGTATGCAGGCAGCGACGTTGGGTCGATGAACCCGTTTTGCGCCCGTGGAAAGGACGCCAGCCGCACGAGCACCATTTCGGCAGTGGGATCGACATAAATGGTTTGACCATGAACGCCGCGTGCCGCGTATGCACCATGATCATTATGCAGGACCCACCACTGGCTGGTGTAGCTTCCGGGGCCGAAGGTTGGGAAGCCGTCTCCGAACTTTGAGCGGTCGCCGCCTGCACTGATCTTCTCAACCACTTCGGCCGGGAAGAGCCGTTCGCCGTTGATTTCACCACCGTTCAACATCAGTTGTCCTAGGCGGCCAAGATCGCGCAGGCCAGCGGTCACGCCACCGCCAGCGAAGGGCACGCCCTTGCCATCGACCGTTTGGTAGGCGTCTTGCTCGGCTCCAATGTGTCGCCACAGGCGTTCCGACGCCAAATCGGTCACAGCTTTGCCCGTTACGCGAGAGATCATCCAACCCAGCATGTCGGAGTTAATTGTCTTGTAGTGGAATTCATCTCCGTGGTTGCCTTCAGGCTTTACCTGCTGGAGGTATTCCCAATAGCCGTCTGGCCCTTCGTAATCCGCTGGTTTCGGCAGTGGGCTGGCGGCGCGGGAATATACCCAAATGTCGGCGTTCGGGTCCGAGTAATTCTCGGAATATTGCACGCCGGTGGTCATATCCATAACCTGCCG
>CAZCOX010000254.1:0-2138 GCA_964500115.1 uncultured Rhodobacterales bacterium | reverse complement strand
ATTTCGCTGCGCAGGTCCGCAAATTCAGAAGGCGAGGGATAGTCGAGCGGCACGGGTGCGCCGATACCGCGGCTGATCTCTTCAGTCGGGAGAAACTCCCGCAAGTGGCACACCGACCAGCGCAGCTTTGGGAAGCTGAAATAGTTGGAGTCCGGTTGCGTGATTAACTTGTCCGCAGGTGGGGGGAAGCCCTGCATCCAGCCCATAACATTCGGATCAGATTCTTGCGCAGACAGCGGCGTTTGCTGAGCCGTAACTTGCGTTGCACCGGATGCAAGTGTTGTGGCCATAACGAGCGCAGCCAGCTTAGAAATTGACGACGACATTGATGAATCCTCCTGTCCAAGGGTCTGCGTCTCCGCCGACCACATTATCGATACCTGCTCCTGGGAAAGACACGCTTACACCTGCGGTCAGGAACGTGTTCCGATTGATGATGCGGCTGTATTCGAGAAAGAGATCGTCAGCGAGGTGCCGGTCGGTGACACCGGAGACCACGTTTCCATCCACATCCACACGGGTGGCCTGTCCGAATTGAACGGGGCTGTTCAGCTCATTGGCGCGAATATGTGCGTAGCGCAGCGTTACGGTATCCTGCCGCGTCGGCTTGACTTGCAGCGCGAGACTCAGAGCGTTGACGTTCGAATTGATAAAGGTTGACGCGGATTTTGACCCGGTTGCCCAGGCGCTGGGACTGCCTTGGTAGTAGAGCGGATCAAACCGCTCGAGCGTATCGGTGTCCGGATCATCCCCAGAGAAGGTTTGGTAACCAAGGGTCAGACTGGGTGTCCACGGCATCTCGGCGAATGTGTAACCCGCGGTCACACGCCCCGCCCACGCATCCAGGTCGATGTTGTCATTCCACTGTGTGGCGGCTTCGGCAGTAAAGACCCAGTTTTTCAAAGCCGAATGGTAGGGATTTGACTTGGCGTAGACCCCCAAAGTACGCGTGCCTTCGCGTGCGCCCGGCGTCACGCTTGGGGCACCCGTGCCGCCCGGGGCTGCTTGTGGATACGGCGAGTCCGAGTTCAGCACATCCACATATGTGGCACCGATGTAGCCGCCCGCAGCATAGTCGTAGCGCAGATCGAACCCGGCCAGTTCGTTATTGCCATCCGTCGACGGCAATTCGTTTGGGTCGAGATAGAAAGCTGTACCAGTGAAGTTCTCGTATCCGAACCGGGCAATGGCCGCGCGCTCCCACGCTTTGCGCGGGCCGAATTTCAACGCGCCCCGCTCAAAACCGCTGGTCGCACCATTTGCAATGAGCATTCCGGTGCCGAGGGTCAATTCACGCGCGCCCATGGACAGGTCGTATGACAGGCCGTTGTTCCAAGTCCCACGCACACCGAGATAGGCCTCTTCCAGTGTTGTCTCGCCGGTGTCGCCCGTATCGAAGGCGTCAGTGCCCCAAGTGTAGGACGACACGGCAGACAACTTGCCGTAGAGCGTCGCGCCAACGTCCAGTTGATGTTGGAAACTGATGCCCGGCTTGATGTAGCCTTCCAGCCAGTTTGTGTCAGCGTCAAAACCGCTGCCGGGCGCTGTTGTTGCCGCCAGATCCCAAAACAGGTTGCGTTCGGCGACGGCGTTCAGGCCGAATTGCAGGTGACCACGTACTGTCGTGCCGTTGGCATCTTAAAACAGCATCGGATCCTTGTCCTGGGCATGTGCCATGGTGGAGGCGACAAGTCCGCCACAACACACTATTGCTGTGGTAAGGTGCCGACGCGGGTTTGAACGCGGCGCTGGCACGTATATGTCTGATTTCATATTGGTCTGTCCCGTCGTGTTGTCTTTGCGACCACCCGTCTTCACAGAATGATCATTACCGTTTTGACTGTCGTTTTTTGTGGGAACTGGTGACCCTTGCACAACTATACCGATCGATGTTGTTCACGGCATATGTTCGTCAAGGTTTTTGGGACAAATTTTCCCCTTGCACCCTGCTCCGACAGCCTCTAAATCGCCCTCACCAGATTGGCACGCGGGCGTAGCTCAGGGGTAGAGCATAACCTTGCCAAGGTTAGGGTCGGGCGTTCGAATCGCCTCGCCCGCTCCAATCCGGTCAGACTGATGGCAGCGCGGGCGTAGCTCAGGGGTAGAGCATAACCTTGCCAAGGTTAGGGTCGGGCGTT
>CAZCOX010000253.1:0-4630 GCA_964500115.1 uncultured Rhodobacterales bacterium | reverse complement strand
CCAACTGTCGGACGCGCCCCAGCGCCCAAACCTTCGGTCACTTTCACCCCAAGTTGAATGCGGCTTTGCGCATTGCATTGCTGCAGCGCTTGCGCGTCGGTGTTTGCGATCACAAAGTCGACGCCCTCAAGCGACTTTTCGATCATGTTGTCGACTGCGTTACCGCCTGCGCCGCCCACACCGAACACGGTGATGCGGGGTTTCAATTCTTCCTGTCCTGGCACCGAAAGGTTCAATGTCATCTGCTTATCCGCCTGCTTTTCCGCCCCATTCAGGGCCATTTACTGCACCTATTGCCTTAATTCATACCGGGCAACGGCCCGAACGTCACGTAAAATCCTTTGTTATCCACAGGTTTGCCCCCAAATCTGCCTATGCACGATACCCCCGATGCGAGATTTTGCAAAAAGGTCAACATCTTGCGATCACCAGTTATCGCGGAACCATTTGACGGCACGTTTGAGGGATCGCGCGGGATAGCGGTCTACGGGGATCTCAAAATCCCACCATTCATCCTGCGGATGGGCCGCAAAAAGGCACAAACCAACGGCTCCGGCGAATCCCGGTCCGGTTGCGGCCTGCGGCAAACCATGCACACGCATCGGTCGGCCCAGACGCACCTGTTGGCCCAAAATCTTGCTCGCCAATCCGTCCAGTCCCGGGATTTGGCTGGCCCCACCGGTCAGAACAATTTGCTGGCTTGGCAGATGCTCGAACCCTGCTGCGTCCAGTCGTGCCCGCACCTCTTCGAGGATTTCCTCGACCCGTGGCCGCATGATGCCGATCAACTCCGCCCGGCTAACGGACCGGCGATCATGGTGCCAATCGCCCGTGTCCCCGCCGATTTCGATCATGTCACGGTCATCCATGCCCGTCGCCACAACACCCCCGTGAAATGTTTTGATCCGCTCGGCCACGGCCATAGGCACTTGTAATCCCATGGAAATATCGCTGGTGACGTGATCGCCCCCCATGCGCACCGCATCGGCATAGATCATGTGTTTCTTCATAAAGATCGACAGGCCAGTTGATCCGCCACCCATGTCAATGCAGGCCGCACCCAGTTCCTGTTCATCCTCAACAAGCGCTGATACACCCGACACGTAAGCCGAACTTGCGATGCCTGCGAGTTCCAGATCGCACCGCTTCATGCAATGCGCGAGGTTCTGTATCGACAGCGCATCCACCGTCAGCATGTGCATGTCTGTCGCCAATTCCTGCCCGATCTGACCACGCGGATCGATCAACCCGCTGCGATGGTCCAAGGCAAAGTTCACTGGTTGTGCGTGCAGCACTTCGCGTCCATGCCCAAAGTCCGGCACGTCACAGGCCGAAAGCACGCGCGCCACGTCCTGTTCATCCACCGTATTCCCCGCCACGTCCACCCGACCTGCAAGGCCATAGCTGCGCGGATCGGCACCACCAAAACAGGCAATCACGTGATCGACGCGAATCTGCGCCATCTTTTGCGCCGCTTGTACTGCGGTGCGAATGGCGCGTTCGGTCTCACTCATCGAATCGATTTCACCGAACCGCACGCCGCGAGACCGCGTTGTCGCTGCCCCGATCACCCGGAACCCGGATTGCCCCGCAAGCGACCCAACCGCGTCCGTTTCAAGCCCCCGATCCGTCCCATCAAACCTCAACACCAGACAAGCGATCTTGGAACTGCCGATATCGAGGATGGCAATCACGCCCCGTTGCATCGCCGCCTTGCGCATGTTGCGCATCGCCCGTTGAGACTCGTAAAGCTCAATCATTCTACTGGTTCCCCTGCCTCGATCGCACGGATGCGCAGCAACTCGCGCACCGCCCCGTCTGTCATTCTAAGTGTTGGCCGCTCGGGCAGCCGCAAATCGACCGCGACCAAGTCGCGCGCCAGCATGTCGACCGCCTGATCCATGGCGATGACCCGTTCTAGGGCCTGGATAGCGCCCGTTTCCGGCAACATGATCCGTTGGTCGCGGTCCAACGCCAGATCCCAGCGCCGTTCGCCCATCCGCACCAACCCACGCGTCCGATCCGCCAGCGGCTCTGCTGCCGCCAAAAGGTCTAGCGCCTCTTCGATCCGCGTGTTTGCGCCGTCGCCTACAACCAAAGGCAACTCCGGCCAATCGGCCCGCAAGAACGCCGGCCCAACGACCTCGCCCTCATCATCCAACAACGACAAACCCCGGTCATTGCGCCACAGCACCACGGGTACACGCTCAACCACATCGACCTGCAGCACATTGCCCTGCCGCACGTAAAGCCGGGCGGATTTGACGGGGTCGAGAGACACCACCGTCTCGCGCATCTGTTCCAGCTCCAGATCGAAAGAACTGATCGGAAAGTCGAGTGGCAGCATTTCGCGAATGCCTTCGGCGACCAATTCGCTGGCCCCATCGACCGCCATCATGTTCACCATGAACTCTGGCCGTGTCTCCACCTCGGACCGCAATTCAGCGTAGGTGTCGGTCACCCATTGCAGGTTTTCGTCCACCGAAAGCCACCAGCTTGCCAGGCCAAAGGTGACCGCAAACGGCAAACCAAATCTCAGCAACAACCGGAAAAGCGGCGTTAGCATCAGCCGCTCCATCCGGTACTTCAATCGAGAGGGTGCTGGATCCGGGCGTGCGCTCATCTGTGACACGACGCGTCCTCCACCATCCAGCGGCACAGCGCGCCAAAGCTCATGCCTGCATGCGCAGCTTGCTCAGGCGTCAAAGAGGTCGGCGTCATGCCCGGTTGCGTGTTGGTCTCAAGCAGGATCAAACCATCCAGCCCGCGCGCCTCGTCCCAGCGGAAATCTGTGCGCGTCACACCGCGACAGCCCAACGCCTCATGCGCACGCACGGCGTAATCGAGGCAGGCTTCGGTGATCTCGGCAGGGATGTTGGCTGGCACCTCGTGCCGCGACCCCCCGGGCTTGTACTTGGCGTCATAGTCGTACCAACCATCAGTGATGATGTCGGTCACGCCCAAGGCACGATCCCCAATCACCGTTGTCGTCAGTTCCCGCCCTGGCGCGAAAGCCTCGACCATGACAATGTCGGGCATATCGTCAGAAAGCTGAGGCGGTCCGTTGGCGTCTTCGTGGACGAGGTAGACACCCACTGATGACCCTTCGTTGAACGGCTTCACAACGTACGGGGGCTTCAAAACATGGCGCGCAGAGACAGCGTCGCGCTGTGCCAGAACGCTTTCCACTACCGGCAGGCCGTGCCGCCGGTACACGTCTTTCGAACGCTCTTTGTCCATGGCAAGGGCCGATGCCAGAACACCGGAGTGCGTATAGGGCAGGCCCAACCACTCCAGCAGACCCTGCACGCAGCCGTCTTCGCCCCAGCGACCATGCAGCGCGTTGAAACAGACATCCGGGGAAAGAGCGGTCAAAACGTCGGCAAGGTCACGGCCTGCATCGACCTCGTGAACCTCAAATCCTTCGTCCCGCAAAGCAGCAGCGCACTCACGTCCCGATGACAGGGACACCTCGCGCTCTGCCGAAGGGCCACCCATCAAAACTGCCACTTTCGGGTTTGCCCTGCTCGACATACCCAAAACTGCCTCAAATCACGGGATTTTTCCCGTTTTCTGCCGGGGCTTTGCCCCTTATTCGTTTTGTGCAACCTGCTCGCTGCACCGCCTCACCGCGCGGGTTTATCCCGCGTCAGACACGCCCGGTTCCCCGATCCGCTTGATTTCCCATTGTAACTCTATTCCCGAGTGTTGGAAAACCTTTTTTCTGACCTCTTCGCCCAATCCCTCTAGGTCTGCCGCAGTTGCCGTGCCCGTGTTGACCAGAAAGTTCGAATGCATGGGTGACATTTGTGCCCCACCACGGGTCGCACCGCGCATGCCTGCGTCGTCAATCACCTTCCACGCCTTCAGGTCATGCACATCATCCGCCTGACCTGTCGATGAAAACCCGGCCGGGTTCCGAAACGTGCTTCCAGCGGTGCGGTCTTTGGTAGGTTGTGTTTCATCGCGCTTTCTAAGCTGCGTTTCCATCCGCGCGTGAAGGTCCTCTGCCACGCCCGCAGCACCTTCAAAAAGCGCGTCCACGATCACAGCACCATCCGCAAGATCGCTGGAGCGATACGCCAAGTGCAAATCTGCTGCGGGTACGGTCACCAGGTCACCATCCCGCCTGACAACCCGCACTTCGATCAAATGATCCGCCACATAAGACCCGTAGCACCCCGCGTTCATCCGCACGGCACCACCGATCGAACCCGGAATCGTCCGCAGAAAGGTCAGATCGACACCCGCATCCGCCGCTTTGCGCGCAACATGCGCGTCGAGTGCCGCCGCACCGGCCCGCACGCGCATGCCGTCTACCTCAATATCATTGAAACCGCGCCCCAACCGGATCACCACGGCGCGCAACCCGCCATCCCGCACGATCAGGTTGGACCCAACGCCCATCGGGAACACCGGCACATCGGTCGGTAAATCTCTCAAGAACGCTTGCAGGTCTTCTGGATCAGCGGGCTGAAACAACCAATCTGCTGGGCCGCCAACACGCAACCACGTCAACTCTGATAAGGCTTTCTGCGGCGTTAGCCGCCCGCGAACTTGGGGTAAATCACACATACTCCGCCTTTAGCGCCCGCAACGTCAGAGCGCAAAGGCAGAATGACTTTAGAGC
>CAZCOX010000252.1:0-4642 GCA_964500115.1 uncultured Rhodobacterales bacterium | reverse complement strand
AGATTATTGCCGAAGGTCTGGGTGTTCACGGCTCGCCAGACGGTCGCCCGCACCGCGAATTGGTGACGGAAGTGATGACCGAAGTGGGCCTCGACCCCGCCACGATGCATCGCTATCCGCACGAATTCTCTGGTGGTCAACGCCAGCGCATCGCAATCGCGCGCGCCATGGTGCTTCGCCCCAAACTGGTGGTGTTGGACGAGCCGACATCGGCGCTCGACATGACGGTCCAGGTGCAGATCGTGAACCTGCTACGCGACCTGCAAAAGAAATACGATCTGGCCTATCTCTTTATCAGCCATGACCTGAAGGTGGTCCGCGCGATGTCGCACAAAGTGATCGTCATGCGCACCGGGGATGTCGTGGAATATGGCAGTGCTGATGATGTTTTCACCAACCCACAGACTGATTACACCAAGACGCTGATGGCAGCGGCGTTCGATCTGGTCAGCTGATCAGATCGCCGAGCTGTGCCCGGCTGAAGACAGCTCATAGGCGTCAAAACTGCGCGCCACCATGCGCGTGAGCGGGCGCGCATCTGGTGGGACAAACAGGCCGTCTTCATCAAGCACCAACAGGTTCTCAAACGCGGCATCCGCGCGTTTGAGGATGTCGGTCACCTCTTGCGCGGTGGTGTCAAAGTGTTCGACCAGTTCGCGTGTATTCACGCGGAAATCGCACATCAGCATTTCAATCATGCGCGCGCGCAACTTATCATCTGCGGTAAAGCCATGCCCGCGCACGGTTGCAAAGCTGTCTGCCCTGACGGATTTCGTGTAAGCCGACGTGCCGGGGGCATTCTGCGCGTAGCCCTGCGGAAAACGAGAGATGGCAGAGGCCCCGAGGCCAATCAGAACATCGGAGGTGTCGTCGGTGTAACCCTGAAAGTTGCGCCGCAGCGTGCCGTTGCGCGCCGCGACAGATAGCCCGTCTTCGCGGATGGCAAAATGGTCGATGCCAATTTCCTGATAGTTGTCCCACACGAATAATTTGCGCGCCGTTTCGAACAGATCGAGGCGCTCATCCGGTCGCGGCAGCGCGTCTGACGGGATCATCTGCTGGCGTTTTGCCATCCAAGGAACGTGCGCATACCCGTAGAGCGCCACACGGTCCGGAGACAGCGACAGCAGCTTTTGCACGGAATCGACGATGCGGGCACGGGATTGGTTGGGCAGGCCGTATAGAATGTCTGCGTTCAGGCTTTGAATGTCGTGTGCGCGGATCATATCGATCGCGCGCTTGGTGGTTTCAAAGCTTTGTTCGCGACCTATGGTTTTCTGAATTTCAGGATCGAAATCCTGAATACCAACCGACGCCCTGTTCATGCCGCTGGCTGACAGGGCATCAAGGCGCGCCTCGTCAATCTCGTTAGGGTCAATCTCGACCGAGAATTCGTAGTCGTCGGCAAATGGTGCGACGTCCATCACAGCATCTGACAGATCGCGCATCTCGAACGGCGACAAAAGCGTTGGCGTGCCGCCGCCCCAGTGCAGTCGGGACAAGGTCACACCCTTTGGCAGGTTCGCCTTTAGCAGCGCAAGTTCGGATTTCAGCGTCTCAACATAAGCTGCAACAGGCGCGCCGCTGGCGGTGCCTTGTGTGCGGCAGGCGCAGAACCAGCACAGGCGGCGGCAAAACGGCACATGCAGATACAATGATATGCTGGCACCTTCCGGGATGGCGGCGATCCAACCAGCAAAATCCCCCGGTTTTACGTCATTCTTGAAGTGCGGAGACGTCGGATAACTCGTGTAACGCGGGACCTTCGCGTCGAATAGTCCCAAACGGGAAAGTTGTGTTCTAGATGCCATGTGCTTAGCATTAGAAGTGTTGTGGGGGAGCAGCATTGATGCAGATCAAAGTGGAAGACCATGCTTAACCATCCAAGCCTGTCTGTTACGCAAGAATGTCACGACTGCCCAATCCGGCACCGCGCAGTTTGCGCGCGCTGCGAAGGCGATGAACTCGACCGGTTGGAAGAGATCAAATACTACCGCCGGTTTGAGGCTGGCCAGACGGTGATCTGGTCGGGCGACCGCATGGATTTTGTTGGTTCCGTTGTGTCTGGGATCGCGACGCTGACCCAGACCATGGAGGACGGGCGTACCCAGATGGTTGGTTTGCTGCTGCCGAGCGATTTTGTCGGCCGTCCGGGCCGTAATTCTGCCGCTTACGACGTTGTTGCGACGACCGATATGGTCATGTGCTGTTTCCGCAAGGCCCCGTTCGAAGACCTGCTGAACCGCACGCCGCATATTGCCCAGCGCTTGCTTGAGATGACGCTGGATGAGCTAGACGCGGCGCGGGAGTGGATGCTGGTTTTGGGTCGCAAGACGGCGCGCGAAAAGATCGCATCGCTGTTGTCGATTATTGCGCGGCGCGATGCGACGCTGAACCTTGCCGGGTATGATGGGCCGGTGACGTTCGATTTGCCGCTGACGCGTGAGGCTATGGCGGATTACCTGGGCCTGACGCTGGAGACTGTGTCGCGGCAGGTGTCAGCGTTGCGCAAGGATGGCGTGATCACTCTGGAAGGCAAGCGTCATGTGACGGTGCCGGACATGAGCGTATTGCTGGAAGAGGCGGGTGACGATGCAGACGGTGGTTTGCTGATCTGACCTATTGGTTCATCGCGGCGACGAAGCCGATCCCGGCTGCGATGATCAGCCCGACGATCACCGCAAAAGCGATTTTCCAGGCGGACCATGGGCGTTCTCCCTGAACTGCGCCTGTGCGCCCGTTCACCACAAATCGGTAGCTTTTGCCCCGGTACTTGTAGGCAGCGAGCCAGATCGGCAAAAGCACATGTTTGAAGGTCACGTCGGACACCCACGTGTCGACTGAGTGCACACGCTGACGGTCTCCACCAATGTCAAATTTGACATCGCGGTGGATCACACGGTCCATAAACGCGCGCGCTTCGGTGTAACCCTCTTGCAGTTCGACGGTGTAGGCTTCGGCGCGAAATCCGGCAAGGAATTCAGGGTGATAGGGTTCCATTGACGACAGGTCCCACGGGCCAAGTGCATCGGCGTAGCGTTTGGGAAGCGAGCGCGAAGCGAGCACCAGGACATCGTCAAAGAAGCGCGCGACGCGCCCTGACGCCGGGCGCCAGCGCACTTTTGCGACGCGCACGGTTTCGGATCTGCCGTTGCGCGTAACGCGACGGGTTTCGTAATACACCGTGCCGCGTTCGCCGTGATAGCTGGATTTGGTGTCAGCATCAAAGGTCCAGTACGGCACGTAGATGCCAGACATCTTGCGACCCTTGCGAGCGTAGTCTTGCAGGCCGTTTGGCGCGAACCACAATCCGCCCAGCCATTCGGTCATGGCGTCTCTGGCATGCTCCTCATCCAGTGCGAACGGTAGCAAGCCCTTGGGTTTTATGTGGCGATTTCGACCCGTATCGGCCACCACGGGTGTCGCGCAGAACGGGCATTCGGCAGCATGCACGCCCGGGTCGAACTCCACCAGAGCGGCACAGTTCGGACAGCGCGAGACGCGGGTTTCTTCCATCTCCTGTTCGGGCAGGCGGTCGGCGATTGCGGTATTGAAGTCGATCTCTTTTATCCCGCCGCGCCATGGGCCGGTATCGGTGATTTCGCTCGTATTGCCGCAAAATTCACACACAAGCAGACCGGCATCGGGATCAAACCTGAAATCCGCGCCGCAGTTGTCGCAGGGAAAGCGATGTTCCTCGACCGGTGCCGTGAGCGTGTCCTCGGACAAAGCTGCTGTTCCCTGCTTCTTCTTTTTTCAAATATGCAAATGCGACGGTTGGGTCACGACGCAGGTGGGGGTGGAGGAAGAACAGTAAAGAGCTGTGCAAGTTCCATCACATCTTCGGCGCGCATCCAGCCGTCCTGTCCCGCCGTCCAAACATAACTGTCACGTGTCAGATCTCCGTCTGTCGCCATGCGGCCCAGCGCGGCTTTGGAGTACGGGCCTTTGGTTTCTCCGTTTACTGCGACATGCCAGACGTGCTCCACAGGTGGCGGAGGCGGCATCTGGCGCGAGACCGGGGCTGCGCCCGGCAGCGCTTGTGCCTGCCCCCACGGCCCGCCCTGGGCAGCGGCATGACCGATCTGCATGCCCAGCCCGGCACCAAGGCCCGCCTGAATGGCAGCCGCCCCTGCTCCGTCTTTGCCCAGCGCCTCTGCCGCTTGAAACTGCATGTACTCATTGAGGTTGCCGATCACGCCCATGGACGAGCGTTTGTCGAGCACCTCTTCCACCGCCGGGGGGAGCGAGATGTTTTCGATGTAGAGCTCGGGCAGCTCCAACCCGTATTCAGCCAATGTCGGTGCGATTTCCTTGGCCAGCAACTGGCCAAGTTCGCGTGCGTTGGCGGCCATGTCGAGCACCGGGATACCGGCGCGTGCAATGGTTCGGGAAAACTCCTGCACGATGATGTTGCGGATCTGGTAGCTGACCTCGTCCATCGTGAATTCGCCATCGGTCCCGACGATTTCGACAAGGAATTTGGCGGGGTCGATAACACGGACCGAATAGGTGCCAAAAGCCCGCAGGCGGACCGGGCCAAACTCCGGATCGCGACAGATAACCGGGTTCTTGGTGCCCCACTTGAGATCCTGAAAACGTGTCGTGTTGACGTAATAAATCTCGGATTTGAAGGGCGATC
>CAZCOX010000251.1:0-4673 GCA_964500115.1 uncultured Rhodobacterales bacterium | reverse complement strand
GCGACGCAGACGCATTACGCTAAAATGCTTGTGAATGCAGGCGGCCCGTGGGTCGGTGACATCATTCAAAGCAAGGTGCGGCTGAATTCGAAAGAGGGTGTGCGTCTGGTGCGTGGATCGCACATTGTCACGAAACGGCTGTTTGTTCACGACAAATGCTACTTCTTTCAAGGCACAGACGGGCGCATCATTTTCGCCATCCCATATGAGACGGATTTCACGCTCATCGGTACGACCGATGCGGAACACGATGATCCGTCGAACAAGCCGCACTGCACACCGGAGGAGCAAACCTACCTTCTGAATTTCGCAAACCAGTATTTCAAACAGACACTTACGGACGACGATGTCGTCTGGACCTACTCCGGCGTACGCCCGCTCTATGACGATGGCGCAAGCAGCGCGACCGCGGCGACGCGCGACTACACGCTCAAAGTGGACACGTCGGGCGGCGCGCCGATTTTGAACGTGTTTGGTGGCAAGATCACGACCTACCGTCGCCTGGCTGAAAGTGCGCTTGAGAAAATTGGCGATCATTTTCCCGACCTCAAGCCGAAGTGGACGGCTGGCGTTCCGCTACCTGGCGGTGATTTCGCCGTCGATGGGGTGAAGGACCTCATCTCAGCGCTCCAGGCACAACATCCCTATTTGACAGATTTCTGGGCAAAACGCCTCATCCGGGCCTATGGCAGCGAAGCCGCTGAACTCTTGGACGGTGCCACGACGGCCGATGATCTGGGCCAGAAATTTGGTGCTACGCTGACCGAGCGCGAGATCACGTGGCTGATGGAGCGTGAATATGCCAGAACGGCCGAGGATGTTGTTTGGCGTCGGAACAAGCTTGGTCTGCGGCTTTCGCGAGAAGAAATCGAAACGCTTGACACATGGATGTCAGAAAAGCGTCATGCGGCAGAAACTTCGGCGTAAAACAAAACACACCCAGACCAATTTGGAGGAGGTTGGCCCATGACACATATTCTGGCGATCGATCAGGGCACGACATCAACGCGCGCGATCCTGTTTGATCAATCCATGTCCGCCGTCGCCTCCGCCCAAGAGGAGTTTGAACAGCACTACCCAAACAGCGGCTGGGTCGAACACGACCCCTCCGAATTATGGTCCACGACCGCTGCCACCTGCCGGGCCGCCATCGAAAAATCCGGCATCGGTGCCGACGACATTGCCGCCATTGGTATTACCAATCAGCGCGAGACAACTTTGGTCTGGGACAGGGCGACGGGAAAACCTGTCTTTAACGCGATTGTCTGGCAAGACCGGCGCACGGCGGAGTTTTGCAGAAAGCTTAAAGCCGATGATTTTGAAGAAATCGTTACCGACCGCACCGGGTTGCTGCTTGATCCGTATTTCAGCGGCACAAAACTGGCTTGGATTTTAGACAATGTCGAAGGCGTTCGTGCCCGTGCAGATGCGGGGGAGCTGGTTTTCGGCACGGTTGATACCTGGCTGGTTTGGAACCTTACGGGCGGCAAGGTGCACGTCACAGACGCGACAAATGCTGCCAGAACAATGCTTTACGACATTCGCAAAGGGCGTTGGTCCAAGACGATTTGCGAAAAACTGAATATCCCCATGTCGATGCTGCCAGAGGTGAAGGACTGCGCGGCAGAATTTGGCGAAGCACGTTCTGATCTGTTCGGTCGCGCCATCCCAATTCTCGGCATCGCGGGCGATCAGCAGGCCGCGACCGTGGGGCAAGCCTGTTTTGAACCGGGCATGATGAAATCGACCTATGGCACGGGTTGCTTTGCTCTTTTGAACACGGGCGACACGCCTGTGACGTCCACGAACCGTTTGTTAACAACCATCGCGTATCAGCTTGATGGAAAGACGACCTACGCGCTGGAAGGTTCGATCTTTATAGCCGGTGCTGTCGTGCAATGGTTGCGCGATGGTTTGAAGATTATACGGGAGGCCAAGGAAACACAGCCACTCGCTGAAAAAGCCGATCCAACTCAAGGTGTTGTCCTTGTTCCCGCGTTCACCGGGCTTGGCGCGCCTTATTGGAATCCTGACTGTCGAGGTGCGATATTTGGGCTGACGCGCAATTCCGGGCCAGAAGAATTTGCGCAAGCAGCACTCGAAAGTGTAGGGTACCAGACGCGCGATTTACTGGACGCGATGAAGGCAGATTGGGACAATCCCGGTAATTCTGCATTGCGTGTCGACGGCGGCATGAGCGCGTCGGATTGGACGATGCAGTTCCTGTCCGACATCATTGATGCGCCAGTTGAACGACCGCAGGTCCTGGAGACGACGGCGATGGGGGCGGCATGGCTGGCCGGATATAAGGCAGGTGTCTATCCTGATATGGAAACCTTTGCGGCACAGTGGAAGGTGGATGCGCGGTTCGACTCCGACATGGAGGCAAGCACGCGTAACGCGAAATACGGCGCATGGAAGCAGGCAATTGACGCGACTATTGGGTTTGCAGGTTAACTTTCTCAATTTAAGCGCGTGAAAACATGACCGTTCCAGTCGGGGCAGCGTTATCTTGGTATTGTCCTAAACTTTATGCGCACGTTATCGTGTCGAAATGGAAGACACCGCCAACTTGCCATTCACGTTTCGCAAGGGGCTGCCGCAAGACGCGTCGGACCTCGCAATTTTCGCTGATACGGCGACAGGCGGCTTATCTACGCACCTTTGGCGTGGTGTCGCAAACCCGGGCCAATCGGCGATGGAAGTCGGGCGTGACATCATCCTGAATGTCAAAGATAGCCCGATTTATCATGGTCAGTGGCTTGTGGCGGAAAGCCGAGGCAAAACGGTTGGCGCGATGCTCGGCTTTCGATTGGGCGAAGACGGCGCGCCGGTCGGGCACGACGCTGTATTGGCACCGCTCAACGCGCTCAAATCGCGTGTCGGAGGCACCTGGTTTTTATCGCTTCTGACGGTCGTTCCCGAAGCCCGGTCAAAAGGTGTGGCAACCGCGTTGTTGGGTGAGGTTCCAAGATTGGCCGGTGAAACCGGCGCTACGGAAATCAGCCTGATCTTGAGCAGCCCGAACACGGTTGCGCGCAGGATTTACGAAAAACAGGGCTATTCCGAAGCAGAGCGAGAGACTCTGGTGCCCTACCCAGGTTCTCATCCAGAGGGTGACTGGATACTAATGATGAAAGCCGTTTGATCTCAGAGGCTTCTAAAGCTTTCCTCACGCAACTTTCAAAACAATTTTGCCGATATGACCAGAGCTTTCCATGCGCGCATGCGCCTTTGAAGCGTCTGCCAAATCAAACGTGCTGTCCATGACAGGTGCAATACGACCGGTGGCAAGATGTGGCCAAACCTCGCGTTGCAACGCAGTAGCGATCGCGGCTTTTGCCGCCACCGATTGCGGGCGCAAGGTTGAGCCAGTCAGTGTCAGACGGCGTGTCATCATCTGCACGAGGTTCAATTCGGCCTTCGGGCCTTGCAGGAACGCGATCTGAACCAATCGCCCGTCATCTGCCAAGGCTTTGATATTGCGTTGGATGTAAGGCCCACCGACCATATCTAGGATTACATTGGCACTGCCTTCGGCACGCATCAGGTCCACAAAATCGGTGTCGCGGTAATTCCAGGCCTGCTCGGCGCCAAGTTCCAAACAGGCTTCACATTTTTCATCGCTGCCGGCGGTCGTAAACACGCGCGCACCGCGCAAGGCCGCAAGTTGGATCGCAGTTGTCCCAATCCCGGACGAACCGCCATGGACCAAGAACCGCTCCCCGGCCTGCAATCCGCCGCGTTCGAACACATTTGACCAAACGGTAAAAAACGTCTCGCAGAGGGCAGCGGCGCAGTCCAAGCTCATGCCTTCCGGCACCGGCAGCGCGTGGTCGGCAAAGGTTGTCACGTACTCCGCATATCCTCCGCCGGGCAAAAGCGCTGTCACCGCGTCGCCTTCTTTCCAGCGCGACACGCCCGGGCCAACGGCTGCAACGTGCCCGGCGGCTTCCAGACCGGGAAGGGGCGACGCGTCCGGTGGCGGGTTATAGAGACCTGCGCGTTGCAGGGCGTCGGGCCGGTTCACTCCGGCATAGGCCACCTTGATCAGGATTTGCCCATGACCGGGTGTCGGAACGGGTACTTTTATGGGTTTGAGAACATCCGGCCCGCCAAATTCCGAGATTTCGATCGCGTTCATGGTTTTGGGCAGGTTCATCTGTGTCACATCCGAATGCAGTTGGTCTTGACGTGTATGTGGCAGAACATGGTGCGCAAGCAAAGCGCAGAAACCCCACGTTTCGCAATGGAAGGGCATCGCAGAACGCGGGTCCGTCAAAGGGATTTCCGGAAAACAGATGTTCTTTGCGGCGCGGCGGCAGTTGTGAGCACCGAAGCGATGGCCTAAGCCTAGGCGCAAAGACATCAACCCGATGGGGGAAACATCATGAAAGACGGACCCGAATACGGCTTCGACACGCTTCAAATCCACGCAGGCGCACGGCCTGATCCGGCGACCGGTGCGCGCCAGACGCCGATCTACCAGACAACGGCCTACGTGTTCCGCGACGCGGATCACGCGGCGGCTTTGTTCAACTTGCAGGAGGTCGGATACATCTATTCGCGCCTGACCAATCCAACGGTTGCCGCGTTGCAAGAGCGTGTTGCGACGATGGAAGGCGGCGTTGGGGCTGTCTGCTGTTCCTCGGGGCACGCGGCGCAACTCATGG
>CAZCOX010000250.1:0-4678 GCA_964500115.1 uncultured Rhodobacterales bacterium | reverse complement strand
CATGCCTGATCCCTCAATGCGGCACGCCAAGATAGGCGTCGATCACGTCTTGATTGTTGCGCACCTCATCCGGCGTGCCGTCACCGATCTTTTTGCCGTAATCCATCACGACCACGCGGTCAGACAAATCCATGACAACGCCCATATCGTGTTCGATCAGGCAGATCGTGGTGCCAAACTCGTCATTCACGTCGAGGATAAAGCGGCTCATGTCCTCTTTTTCCTCAACATTCATCCCCGCCATCGGTTCATCGAGCAGCAAGATGGACGGCTCGGCGGCCAAGGCGCGAGCCAGTTCCACGCGCTTTTTGAGGCCATAGGGCAGGCGGCCAACCGGTGTCTTTCGAATGCTCTGAATTTCAAGAAAGTCGATGACGCGTTCGACTTTTTCACGGTTTTCCATCTCTTCATCGCGCGCCTTGCCCCACCAGAGCGCCTGACTGGCAACGCCAGCGTGCATGTGGGTCAGACGACCGGTCATGACGTTGTCCAGAACAGTCATACCCTCGAACAGCGCAATGTTTTGAAAGGTCCGGGCCACTCCTTGGCGCGCGACTTCGAACGGTTTCATTGGTGGCCGCTTGGCCCCTTTGTACCAAACCTCACCTTCCGACGGCGTGTAGAACCCCGAAATCACGTTAAGCATTGACGATTTACCGGCACCGTTTGGCCCAATAATGGCGCGCACTTCGCCCTCGTGAATGTCGAAAGAGATGTCCTGAATGGCGACGACACCTCCAAAGCGCAGGGTGATGTTTTTCATCTCCATCACGGTGCCGCCGATCTGGCGACCATCTGCCGTGATGTAACCTTCGGTGTCTTTCATGCGGGTACGTTGCGGCGCGTTTCTCGCGCCTCTCCATAAAAAATTAGGGAGTGTGCAGAATCTTCGTACGAAGATTCTGGGGCCCGCCCAGAAAATTCTGGGCAAGCGGATGTCATTATTGTCCGATCCGAACGCATCATTCTGCCGCTATCTTTTGGCTGGACGCCGGAACAACCTTCGCGTCCCGGATTTCTAGCGTCGCCTTGATCTTGCCTTTGCGCCCATCCTCATACGTGACCTCGGTCTCGGTGTAGACCGACGGCGACCCATCATAGAGCGCGGCAACCAAATCCTCGAACTTTTCGCCAATGATCTTGCGACGCACCTTGCGCGTGCGAGTCAATTCTCCATCGTCCGCATCAAGCTCCTTGTGCAAAATCAAAAAGCGGTGGATTTGACAGCCCGACAACATCTCGTCTTGTGCGACGGATGCGTTCACCTCTTCGATATGGCTTTGAACTGTATCCATGACCTGCGGGTGACCGGCTAATTCCTGATATGAGGCGTAGGCGATATTGTTCCGTTCTGCCCAATTGCCCACGGCCGTCAGATCGATATTGATGAATGCACAGCACCGGTCGCGGCCCGCCCCGAACACAACAGCCTCGAGGATGTTCGGGTAGAACTTGAGTTTGTTCTCGACATATTTCGGCGCAAACATCGCGCCATCCGCCATCGCGCCAACATCCTTGGCGCGATCAATAATGCGCAGATGCCCCGTCGCTTCTTCGATGAAACCGGCGTCGCCCGTTGCGACCCATCCCTCGGCATCTTTGGTGTCGGCGGTGGATTCCGCGTTCTTGTAGTACTCCACAAATACGCCGGGCGAGCGATAAAAGACCTCGCCATTCTCGGCGATGCGGATTTCAACACCCGGCGACGGTATGCCAACGGTGTCCGATCGCACCTGACCATCCGGTTGCTGTGTGATGAAAACCGACGCTTCCGTCTGCCCGTAAAGCTGTTTGAGGTTGATCCCCAAAGACCGCCAAAAATCAAAGATTTCCGGCCCGATGGCTTCACCCGCCGTGTACCCCAATCGGACGCGGCTCATGCCTGCGCGGTTTCGGACCGGCCCATAGACCAACACATTTCCAACCGAATACAGCAGCCGATCCCAAAAGCCGACGGTTTCACCATCCAAAAGTTTTGGCCCAACCGTGCGACCATGCTCCATGAAGAACGAGAATATCTTTTTCTTCAGCATCCCCGCATCTTCCATGCGGATCGTCAAAAGTGTGATGCGCTCCTCAAAATAGCGCGGCGGCGCAAAGAAGTAAGTCGGCGCGATTTCGTGCAGGTTCTCGTACATCGTCTCGGGACTTTCCGGACAGTTCACGCAAAAACCAGACCAGTACGCTTGCCCGATCGAAAAAATGAAGTCGCCCACCCAGGCCATCGGCAAATAGGCCAGCACCTCATCGTCGACACGCAAACTGTCAAACTCGCAAGAGGCTTTGGCCGTTTCGATAATATTCCGATTGGACAGGACAACACCTTTCGGACGGCCCGTCGTACCCGACGTATAGAGCATCACGCACGTGTCGTCGTAACCCAACTTAGTACGCCGCGCGTCAAGCTCTTTGATATATTCGTCACGCGCCGCGCGGCCCTGATCCTGAACATGACTGAATTGATGCAGCTTCGTGTGATCGTATTTCCGCAACCCACGCGGATCGAGGTAGATCATGTGCTCAAACTGATGCAAATCATCCTGCACCTCGATGACCTTATCCACCTGCTCCTGATCACCTGCGATCACAAAGCGTGCGCCGCAATGGCCAAGAACATAAGCCATCTCTTCGGCAACCGCGTCTTGGTAAAGCGGCACCGGAATTGCCCCAACGGACTGAGCCGCGACCATTGACCAATAGAGGTAAGGCCGGTTGCGCCCGATAATTGCGATGAAATCGCCTTCGTTCACACCCAGGTTCAACAGCCCAAGCGCCAGAGCCTCAATTTCGTTTGCTGTCTCGGCCCAGGTCCAGCTTTGCCAAATACCATATTCCTTTTCGCGATACGCCGCCGACGCGCCATATTGCGAAGCATTGCGCGCCAAAAGCGCAGGAACCGAACGCAGGCCTTCTGCGCCCTCGGTCAAATGTGCCAAAGCTTTTCCTCCCTTTGCCCGCACTGTGTCGGGCCGTCCGCTTGAACGCGACTCTGTTCCAAGATTGGACAGGGATAGGCTGAGGGTCAACTTTTTCCCGAAGTTTTCGAAAACCCAACGAATTGTAACAGCCCGCAGCTAAGCCTTTGCGCCGCGTGGTTGCGGTGTTAGCCAACAGTTCAAAACGAAAAATGGGTAAACCCTTTTGCAAACCGATGCGCTTATTCAGGCGGGTCTCAACCTGATTGGACAGGCGCTGTCGATTTACGACAGCGACCTTAAACTGGCGGCATGCAATCAGCGTTTCGCAGAAATGTTTGATCTGCCCGAGCACCTAACCCAACCGGGTGCTGACTTTGCAGAAACCATTTCGCTCCTCGTCGCACGGGGTGAATATGGATCGGTTTCGGACATGCAGAGCTTTGTGCAGACACGGGTCGATCAGGCCCGCGCGTTCCAGCCGCACTACATGGAGCGCGAACGGGCGAATGGCCGTACGATCAGCGTCGAAGGCGCACCGCTGCCACAAGGTGGTTGGGTCACGGTCTATACTGACATCACTGAGGTCAAAGCGCAGGAGCAACTGTTGCGCACCCGGTCTGAACTTTTGTCGGAAGAGGTGCTTGCCCGATCCGAAGAGGTTTCGGCCACAAACCGCAAGCTGGCGGCAACAGTCTCGGCACTCGAAGAGGCGAAGCGCGAATTGACCGAAATAGAAGCGCGCACAAGGCTTACCACGGAGATGATGCCCGCACATATCGCACATGTGGACAGCAGCGGGCACTACACCTACTCCAACCGCCGCTTGTCGACGGTCATGCATGGGCGCCCATCTAAAATTGTAGGGTTGCACATTTCCGAAGCCTTGGGAGCAGACGCCTACGCGCGTGTCCTGCCGCATTTGCAAATGGCTTTGTCTGGCGACCCATCGACATTCGAATTCACCGACGCACTAAGCTCGCGCCGCATTCGCGTCGCCTTCACACCGGATGAAGCGGACAATGGCGTATACATCCTGTCGATGGATATCACAGAAGAGGCACAAGCCCGCGCGGCTCTACAACAGACCCGCAAGCGCGAAATGGCGGCGCAGCTGACGTCCGGTCTGGCGCACGACTTTTCGAACCTTTTGACCATCATCCTTGGCATGCAGTCCAAACTCGCGCGCATGGACCTGCCCCAAACAGCAGAACCCCTGATCACCGCAACGCTTCAGGCGGCGCGTCGCGGTGGCGACCTGTTGAACCGGATCGCCGATATCACCTCACACCGTTCCTGGCGCCCTGAACCCGTCGATGTCGCTGCATTCCTTGATGATTTGCGCACGCTGGCGGAACCCTCTTTGCCCGATGGCATTACACTTGATGTGCAGACCAACATCACCTACCGGGCGCTTTTTGACCCAGGCCAATTGCAAGACAGCTTGTTGAATTTGATCCTGAACGCGCGCGATGCCTGTGGCACAACGGGCCGCATCACCGTCACCGCGACAGAGGTCCGCGATACATGGATCGATGTGACCGTCACGGATACAGGCCCCGGGTTCTCTGACGATGCGTTGGTGCACGGGCTGGACCCATTTTACACCACGAAAGGTGACGGCGGTTCGGGCCTCGGTCTCTCCATGGTTTACGACATGACGAAACTTGCAGGCGGGCAGGTCCAGATCACAAACACCGATGACGGGGCAAAAGCCCTTCTACGCCTGCCATTGCGTCGCGCGCGCAAGCACATGACAGATG
>CAZCOX010000249.1:0-4689 GCA_964500115.1 uncultured Rhodobacterales bacterium | reverse complement strand
CCTTGATGCCTCGCAGGATCATCAGACGCTCTACGATGAATTCATCGGCCTCTGCAAGATGGCTGACGAAGGTGGAATGCGGGCGATCTGGACGGGTGAACACCATGGTATGGAATTCACAATCGCGCCCAACCCGTTCACCACGCTGGTGGATCTCAGCCATCGCACCAAGAACGTGCGTCTCGGCACCGGCACGGTGATCGTGCCGTTCTGGCACCCCATCAAACTGGCCGGAGAGGCAGCAATGGCCGATGTGATCACCGGCGGGCGGATCGAGATTGGCGCGGCGCGCGGTGCGTATTCCTACGAGTACGAACGCATGTCGCCGGGTCTGGACGCGTGGGAGGCGGGGCAACGCATGCGGGAAACGCTGCCTCTGATGCGCCCGCTTTGGGCGGGCGATTGCGCGCATGAAGGCGAATTCCACAGCTTTCCAGCCACAACGTCGGCCCCGAAACCGGTACAGGCGGACGGCCCGCCGATCTGGGTCGCGGCACGTGATCCGAACAGCCACGCGTTTGCGGTGCATAACGGATTCAACGTACAGGTCACGCCGCTTTGGCAAGGTGACGCAGAAATCGACAGCCTGATGGCGCGGTTCAATGCTGCCTGCGACAGCTACGATGGCCCACGCCCCAAAATCATGCTGCTGCACCACACCTACGTCGGCTCAAACACCGACGATGCCGATCTCGGCGCGCAGGAACTAAGCCGGTTCTACAACTATTTTGGCGCGTGGTTTCAGAACAAGCGGCCCGTCAGCCAAGGTTTGATCGAACGCATTAGCGAGGCTGACATGGCGGCCAACGCAATGATGGCACCCGAAAACATGCGCCGCGATCTGACGATTGGCACAGCGCAACAGGTGATCGACCGGATCAAGCGCTACGAAGATCTGGGCTATGACGAGTTTTCGTTCTGGATCGACAGCGGTATGAGCACAGAACGCAAACGCGCATCCCTGTCGCGGTTTATCGACGACGTGATGCCCGCGTTCAATTAAAGGGTGCTGACATGACCAAGCTGCCACACTTCCCGCTATATATTGCCGGATCAACCAGCGCCGGTGCCACCGGCCAGACGATGGAGAGCGTCAACCCCGCCACGGGCGCGGTTTGGGCCACCTTCGATTGCGCGTCACCTGCCGATGTGGATCGCGCGGTCGGTGCTGCCAAAGCAGCGCTCGATCTGCCGGAATGGCGCGATATGACGCAAACGGCGCGGGGCAAATTGTTGTATCGCTTGGCCGAACTGGTCGCAGAACACGCCGAAGCATTGGGGCGGATTGAGACCACGGATAGCGGGAAACTCGCGTCCGAAACGATGGCTCAAACCGGCTACGTTGCCGACTACTACCGGTACTACGCTGGGCTGGCCGACAAGATCGAAGGCGCGGTGCTGCCCATCGACAAACCGGACATGCATGTCTTTACGCAGACCATGCCGATTGGCGTAGTGGCGGCAATTGTGCCGTGGAATGCGCAGATGTTTTTGGCGGCGACCAAACTCGCACCGGCACTGGCGGCGGGTTGCACGGTGGTCCTCAAGGCGTCTGAAATCGCGCCCGCACCGATGCTGGAATTTGCGAAACTGATTGATCAAGCGGGCTTCCCGCCAGGCGTTGTATCCGTCATCACGGGCGACGCAGAAGGCTGCGCGATCCCGCTCACCCGCCACCCTGACGTGGATCGCATCGCTTTCACCGGCGGCCCAGAAACAGCCAAACACGTGGTGCGCAACTCGGCCGAGAATTTCGCCGTGACGACCCTCGAACTCGGCGGAAAATCCCCGATCCTGGTCTTTGACGATGCCGATTTAGATGCCGCAGCTAACGGTCTGATTGCTGGTAATTTCGGGGCATCCGGTCAATCCTGTGTCGCTGGAACACGCGGGTTGGTGCATCGACCAGTCCTGAACGCTTTGGTCGAGAAGATCACCGAGAAATGCCGCGAACTGGTTGTCGGCGACCCGCATGATCCGGCAACGCACCTTGGGCCGCTGTGTACGTTGGCGCAGGTCGAAAAGATCGAGGCGACGCTTTCGAAAGCAACCGCTCAGGGCGCATCTATTGCATTCGGCGGGACGCGGTCCGACGCAGGGGCGCACTACATGCAACCGACCTTGGTTCTTGCCAACTCGCCAAAAACCGAAACGCTCAAGGTCGAAATGTTCGGGCCGGTCATGACGCTCTTGCCGTTTGACACCGAAGCTGAAGCCATTGCACTGGCCAATGACAGCGATTTCGGGCTGGGATCAGGCGTCTTTACGCAGCACGTCGCCCGCGCGCATCGCGTGTCGCGGCGCATCAGGTCAGGCATTACGTGGGTCAACACCTACCGCGCGATTTCGCCCATCGCACCGTTCGGGGGCTTTAATCAGTCCGGCTATGGCCGAGAAGCTGGAAAAGAGGCGATCCTCGATTACACACGCACAAAAACCACGTGGATCAACACGTCTGACGCCCCCATGGCCAACCCGTTTGTCATGCGCTGAGACGGCCCGCTTGCGCGGGTCGTTCAAAATCACTGAACCGTGATCCTGCGACATTGTGTCCGTTATTCGCTTGACCCAAGGGCACCAAACGGCAGTTATGGGCCGATTCTGACGCGGGGAGTTGGCAAATCATGACACCATTCAAACGAACCACCGCTTTTGTCTGCGGCGTACAGGCCATCGCCACAACCGCTTCTGCGGAAACCTTTCGCTGAGCCTCGACAACCGACCCGCACACGATGGATCCGCACGCGGTCAACTCGGCGCCGGTGCTGTCTTTCATGAACAACATCTACGAAAGTTTGGTCCGGCGCGGCAAAGACATGTCGATTGAACCTTCGCTTGCCACATCGTGGGAACCGCTTGAGGGTGAAAACGGCTGGCGCTTCAACCTGCGCGAAGGCGTGACCTTTCAGGACGGCGCTGCGTTTACGGCAGAAGACGTGATGTTCTCCTACCAGCGCGCCTCCAACGAAGCGGCTGATGTCCGGTCTTGGTTCGCGCCGGTCTCTGACGTGCGCGTTGTCGATGATTTCACGATTGATTTTGTGACAACCGCGCCCAACCCGCTTTTTCCGGACAGCATCGCGAACTTCATGATCCTTGATAAGGACTGGGCAGAATCGAATGATGCCGCATTACCCGCGCGTGACGCTGAAAACTTTGCCACCATGAATGTAAACGGCACCGGCCCCTTCACGTTGCAAAGCCGTGACCCCGGTGTACGCACCGTTCTGGCGCCGCACGAAGGCTGGTGGGGCGACGTAGAGCACAACATCACCGAAGGTGTGTTCACACCATCGGCAATTCGGCAACCGGCCTTGCTGCGCTTTTGTCGGGCGAGATTGACTTCGTACAACCGATCCCGTTGCAGGACGTGGCGCAAGTCGAAGAGCGTGATGGCTACAAAGTGCTGGAAGGCGAAGAAACCCGCGTGATCATGTTCGGCTTCGGCCATGAGCATGAAGCACTGCTCTACTCCGAAGACGTGACCGATGCGAATCCGTTTGCAGACCCGCGCATTCGTCTGGCTGCGGCACATGCGATAGACGTCGCATCGATTGACCGGGTGCTGTTCCGCGGCAAGATTGAACCAGCTTCGCAACTCGTTCCCGCCAAAATCTCCGGCTATTCGGATGCGAACAGCGACCGTCCAGACTACAACCCGGAACGCGCCAAAGAACTGTTGGCCGAAGCGGGTTACCCCGATGGCTTTTCCTTCGGTCTGAAATGCCCGAACGACCGCTACATCAATGACGAGGCGGTGTGCCGTGCGGCAGCATCCATGTTTGCGGCTGTTGGTCTGGATGCAGAACTCAGCACCGGCCCGGTCCGCGATTTCTGGCCACAAATGCGCGAAGACGATTTCGACATGTACCTGCTCGGCTGGTCGCCCGGCACTTTCGACATGGATCACCCAATCCGCTTTCTGATGCACACGTAGGATGATGAGAAAAAGCTGGGGTCATGGAACTTCGGCAACTACTCCAACGCGCGTGTGCATGAGCTTTTGCCGATGATCCAGCAAGAGATCGATCCAGCCGCACGTCAGGCCATGATCGACGAGGTGGTGTCGATCACGCAGGACGAGGTTGCCTATATCCCGCTCTACACCCAGCCGCTGATCTGGGCTGCGAAAGACAATATCGATCTCACCCAACGGGCTGACAACTTCTTTATGCTGCGCTGCCTGCGATCCTGACGGCACTTCTCATCGACGGGATCGCGCGGGGCATTCTGCCAGCCGATGTGCAGCAAGAACTGCGCGTCTGGGTGCTGACGCTTGCCATTGCACTGTCGCTGTGGGTCAACTTTGCCCGAACCGCGCGCGCGTCCACTTTGGTTCAGATGAACAAGGACTACGTACAAGCCGCGATCATGATGGACCAACGCCCGATCCGCGTGATGTTCGTGCACATTTTCCCGAACATCCTCGGACCACTGCTTGTGATCATGACGGTCGATCTGGCCTCAGCCATCTTGCTGGAGGCAACGCTGTCCTTCCTCGGCATCGGCTTGCCTGCCGACAGCCCGTCACTCGGCACGCTCATCCGTATTGGCATGCAATTCCTTCTGTCCGGTGAATGGTGGATCCTCTGGATCCCAACTTTGTTCCTCGTGGCGCTTGTGGTGTCGATCAACGTGCTCGGAGACTTCCTTCGCGACGTCTTTAACCCGAGGCTACGCTGATGCTGG